>JAIPCT010000029.1 GCA_021738065.1 Burkholderiaceae bacterium | reverse complement strand
GAAAGTGCAACCACGCAATCGGCTCGCGCACGCTTCATCGGGTTTGGCGGGCATCCCGACGAAGCCGATGTGTTGCTTGACGGCAGACTGAAGCCGATACGCAGCCGGCTACTATTTGAGCAACTTCCAGTCGCCATTGATGATGGTCGCCATCACGGCGGCGCGTCCGTCCATGCCGTTGTGGTCCTGCGGCGTCATGTTGAACACGCCATGGACTCCGGCTAGCTCCTTGACGTTCTCAAGCGCATCACGCAAAGCGAGACGGAACTCGGCCGTGCCCGGCTTGGCCTTTTTCATGGCCTCGGGTACCGCGCGAGCCAGCAACAGATAGGCATCCCAGGCGTGACCGCCAAAAGTCGAGCGACTGTCGGCACCGTGGGCGGCTTCATACAGCTTGATGTACTCCAGCGCCGGCTTCTTCGACGCGTGGCTGTCCGGCAAATCCTCGGCGAGCAGCATCGGACCGACCGGGAATATCGTGCCCTCGACGTTCTTGCCGCCGACGCGCAGGAAATCGCGATTGGCAATGCCGTGGGTCTGATAGTACTTGCCCTTGTAGCCGCGCTCGATCAGCGTGGTTTGCGGCAGCACCGCAGGCGTTCCGGAACCGGCGATGAGGATGGCATCGGGATTGGCCGAGATCAGCTTGAGTGCCTGTCCGGTAACGCTGGTGTCATTGCGCTGAAAGCTCTCCACCGCGGTGACCTTGATGCCCTTCGCCTCGGCGGCGCCGGTGATGGCTTTCAGCCAGAGCTGGCCGTAGGGATCGGCATAGCCGATAAAGCCGATGGTCTTGACATTGTTGGCCGCCATATGCTGCACGATGGCGACCGCCATCTGGCCAAAGTTCTGCGGCGTGGTGAATACCCACGGCGCTTTTTCACCCGCCGGCGGCAAAGGCGCCATGGCGATTTGCGGTGTCTTGGTTTCGAATGCCACCTCGAGAATTGCCATCGAGGTCGGCGTTGTCGATGACGCGATCAGCACATCAACCTTGTCCTCACCGGTAAATTTGCGGGCATTCTTCACCGCGGTGCTGGGGTCGGTCGCATCGTCGAGCACGATGTAGCGAACCTGCTGGCCGGCTATGGTTTTCGGCAGCAAGGCAAAGGTCTGCTTTTCGGGAATGCCGAGCGACGCCGCCGGGCCGGTCGCCGTGACGCTGACGCCGACAGTGATGTCGGCCCAGGCCGAACTGGCGGCGAGAATCAATGCCAGCGCGGGTACCCATACGAGTTTCTTCACGTTCATACCTCCTCCTGTTTTTAGTGATTGGTGTTCGCTCGCCGGTGAGTGTGGCAGGCGTCAAGCGACCCGAAAGATTGTAGGCGTGATCTGTTTGATGTCAACTTGTTTGATTGACACGTACATGGCACACTGATGACATAGTCACGGCCTGATTCGCATCCATGCCCGCCACTCGAAAACCCACCGCTCTCGGTTCTCTAGCCAATCTGATCGGCTTTCATTTGCGCCTGGCCCAACTCGCGGTGTTCAAGGATTTCGAATCCGAGCTAGGCGAAATCGGGGTCACGCCCGCCGTGTATTCCGTGCTGGAAGTCCTGCAGAAAAATCCCGGCCTGACTCAATCCAAGCTTGCCAGCGCCGTGCGCCTGGATCGTTCGTCGATGGTTCCCATGCTCGACAAACTGGGCAAGCGCGGACTTGTCGAGCGCCTCGCGTCGACCACCGACCGACGTCACAACCATTTGTTTCTCACCACCGCCGGGACTGACTTGTTGCGTCTGGCCGATGATCGCGTTGCGCTTCATGAGGCACGCGTATGCGCCGAGTTTGCCCCCGCCGAAAAGCGCGCCCTGATAAAACTGCTCAAGCGTTTTGGCGGGTGATGCCGCAAAACTCGGCGCTGGCGCTACGGCGGCCGACCACGGCGATTAGGCATCGCCGGCCATGGCGTCACCGCCTTGCCTTGACGGGCAATCCGGATCCACAATCTCAAGGGCCAGCGTCTTATTGCATTGCAGCATTTTCGCGCTAAGATAAAGAATAATGCCGCTTCAGGGAGAAGCATTCATGAACCAGATTCCGCCCATCAGTTCCGAATACATCGAAAACCGGACCTTCGACGAAATTGCCGTGGGTGACAGTGCGAGTCTGGTGCGCACCTTGCGCCAGGAAGACATACAGATGTACGCCATCATGTCGGGCGACATCAACCCGTCGCATGTCGATCACGAATATGCCCACTCCTCCATGCTGCGCGAGGTCATTGCGCATGGCATGTGGGGCGGCGCCCTGATCTCGAACGTGCTCGGCACCCAGTTTCCCGGCCCCGGCACGGTATACAAGGATCAGACGCTGCATTTTGCACTCCCGGTGCGGGTCGGCGACACGCTGACCGTCACCATCACCTGCCTGAAGAAGTTTCCGCGCACCCACCACATGGTGTTCGACTGCCAGTGCATCAATCAGGATGGACAAAACGTCATCAGCGGCACGGCCGAAGTCCTGGCGCCGACCGAAAAAGTCAAGCGCCTGAAGGCCAACCTGCCCGACTTCAAGTTGTCGAAAACCCGCAAGGCACGCTTCGAGCACCTGCTGGAGATCACCAGGGGCCTGACTCCAATATCGATGGCGGTGGTGCACCCCTGCGACGCCGAGTCGCTCAAGGGCGCGTTGCTGGCGCGTGATCGCGGTCTGATCATTCCGACCCTGGTCGGTCCTGAAGACAAGATTCGGCAACTGGCCGAAACCCAGCAGCTTGATCTGTATGGCTGCACCCTGATCAATGTCGCTCACAGCCACGCCGCCGCCGAGATCGCCGTATCGCTGGCGCGCGAAGGACAGGTCGAGGCCTTGATGAAAGGCTCCTTGCATACCGACGAATTGATGAGCGAGGTGATCGACAAGATCACCGGCCTGCGCACCGAGCGACGCATCAGTCACGTCTTCCTGATGGATGTCCCCACCTACCCGCGCCTGCTGTTCATCACCGACGCCGCGGTCAATGTCGCCCCCGATCTCGAAGACAAGGTCGACATCGTGCAAAACGCCATCGATCTGGCGTTGATGCTGAAAATCGCCGACCCCAAGGTGGCGATTCTGGCCGCCGTGGAGACGGTCAATGTCAAGATGCAGGCCACGCTCGACGCCGCGGCCCTGTGCAAAATGGCCGATCGTGGCCAGATCACCGGCGGCCTGCTGGATGGCCCGCTGGCCTTCGACAACGCCATATCCCTGGTGGCGGCGCGCACCAAGGGCATCAACTCCGTCGTCGCCGGCCAGGCCGATATCCTGCTGGTGCCGGATATCGAATCCGGCAACATGCTGGCCAAGCAACTGGAATACCTCGCCGACGCGCTGACCTCGGGCATCGTGCTGGGCGCCCGGGTGCCGATCGTTCTGACCAGCCGCGCCGACTCGGCCGAAACGCGCACTGCCTCGACCGCCGTGGCGATGGTGATGGCGCATGCCAGGCGGCAGAAGCCCTGACGGAAACGCTTTGGCAGCCTCGCCTCCAACGATGAAACAAGGCCAATACTGCAAGCAGCCCCGCCTCCGGCCACTGCTCCCGATGCGGGTGAAGCGCCGGGTTTGTTCGCCTTGCCCGACGATCAGCCGCTGCGCCGAAACTGTAATTCACCGTGATCGGGCAGCCGCATGAAGGACGCCATCCTTACTCTCAACGCCGGCTCGTCCTCGATCAAGTTCGCCCTGTTTTCCAGGCACGCGCCGATCCCGCAGCAACCGCAACTGGTGGGCCAGATTGACGGCATCGGCGGCGCCGGTCGCCAGTGCGCGCATCTCAAGGCGGTCGACGCCGACAGGCGCACGCTGGAGGATCGCGATCTTGAACTCGAAGGTGCGGCGGATATCCAGCACAAGGCGGCCTTGGGTTTTCTGGCTGGCTGGCTGCAACAACACGAAGCCGGCTGGAAGGTTTGCGGTGTCGGCCATCGCGTGGTTCATGGCGCACAAAAGTTCTCGCGACCCATCGTGCTGGATGCCGCCATCGTCGATGCCTTGCGCGGCTTCATACCGCTGGCGCCGCTGCACCAGCCCCACAACCTGGCCGGCATCGACGCATTGACCGCCGCGCTGCCCGGCGTGCCGCAGGTGGCCTGCTTTGACACCGCCTTCCATCGCAGCCAGCCGGAAATCGCCCAGCTCTTCGCCCTGCCCCGCGCCATCACCGCGCAGGGCGTGCGCCGCTACGGCTTCCATGGCCTGTCCTACGAATATATTGCCGAAGTGCTGCCCCAACACCTCGCCGCTGATCGTGCCCGAGGCCGCGTCATCGTCGCGCATCTGGGCAATGGCGCGTCGATGTGCGCCATGAAGGACCTTAAGAGTCAGGCCTCGACCATGGGATTCACGGCCGTCGACGGGCTGATGATGGGTACGCGCACCGGCAGCATCGATCCCGGCGTTCTGCTCTACTTGCTCGAGTACCAACAGATGGATGTAAAGGCGCTGACCCGGCTGCTCTACAAGGAGTCGGGCCTGCTCGGCGTCTCCGGCATCAGTCAGGACATGCGCGTGCTGCTGGAATCAGTGGCCCCGGAAGCGCGCGAGGCGGTGGCGCTTTTCTGCTACCGCATCGTCCGTGAAATCGGCTCGCTGATGGCCGCACTCGGCGGGCTGGACGCGCTGGTATTCACCGGCGGCATCGGCGAACACGGTGGCCGGGTACGCGAACAGGTCTGCGCGCAGCTCGACTGGCTCGGTTTGACCCTGAATCGCACCGCCAACGACCGCAACGAGGCAAAAATTTCTGCTGCCGACAGCCGGATCGAGGTCTGCGTAATACCTACTAACGAAGAGTGGATAATCGCCCGGCACACTGCCGCGTTGATTTCCTGAGCAGTCACTTTTCGTCGCTTCCAGTGATAACGGGCGTGTAAGGTCCCGTGGCGGCTTGGCATGATTCCTCCCTAGCAAAAAGCGCCCCCGAAATCCAAAACACGCCCTCAAGCCAAGTCTTGAAAAGAGGCGCCATCCTGCTGTTTTTCAGCCCATTTCACACCCCAAAAACATACTATATCTAGTAGCGTGCATCTGCTGCTGCACTAGCGCATTTGGTAAGCATATGTTTTATCAGTGTAATAATTTTTTGCTTTTCACGTAGCGGAGCCGGGCGTATGCTTCGTTGCTCACGGGACACATAACCCGGACCTAGCCATCGAAAGAGACCATGACTACGACAAACAATAATACCGAGGAAACAACAGTTTACGAGCACACAGGGCAGATGGATCTGCCGCTTCCGCAAGAGATTTCAGGCGAAGTTCTGCTGGAAAAGTACGCCAAGGGCAGCGAACGCGATGTGCGCGATGTACGCAGCCGTGTGGCACGTGCGCTGGCCTCGATTGAAGTCGAAGACAAGCGCAGCTATTGGGAGGCGCGCTTCCTTGAAGCCCAGGAAAACGGCTTCGTTCCCGCTGGCCGCATCAATTCCGCCGCCGGCACCGATTTGTGCGCGACATTGATCAACTGCTTCGTGCAACCGGTGGGCGATTCGATTTCCGAAATCGTCGACGGCCGCCCCGGCATTTACACGGCACTGCTGCAGGCGGCTGAAACCATGCGCCGCGGTGGCGGCGTCGGTTACGATTTTTCCTCCATCCGGCCGATCGGCGCCCACGTCAAGGGCACGCAATCGCGCGCTTCGGGCCCGGTGTCCTACATGCGCGTTTTCGATCGCTCCTGCGAAACCGTGGAATCCGCCGGCAGCCGGCGCGGCGCCCAGATGGGCGTACTGCGCTGCGACCATCCGGATATCGAGGATTTCATCCACGCCAAGGACAAGGGCGACCTGAGCAACTTCAACATCTCGGTCGGCGTTACCGACCCCTTCATGCAGGCCGTGGAAAGCGATGGCGACGTTGAACTGACGCATCGAGCGACGCCTTCCGCCGACATCAAGGCCGGCGGCGCCTATCAGCGTGAGGACGGCCAGTGGGTGTATCGCAAGGTGCGCGCCCGTGATCTGTGGGAGCAGGTCATGCGTTCCACCTACGATCACGCCGAGCCGGGCATCCTCTTCCTCGATCGCATGAACAAGGACAACAATCTTTATTATTGCGAGAGCATCGAAGCCACCAATCCCTGCGCCGAACAGCCGCTGCCGCCCTACGGCTGCTGCTGCCTGGGATCGATCAACCTGACGCTGTTCGTCAAGGATGCGTTTAGCGACAAGGCCGATTTTGATTTCGCCGCGTTCGGCAAGGTCATCGACACTTCGGTACGCATGCTCGACAACGTGCTTGAAGCCACCCACTGGCCGCTGGAGCAGCAATACGAGGAAGCCCAGAACAAACGCCGCGTCGGCCTCGGCTACACCGGCCTGGGCGATGCGCTGATCATGCTCAAGCTGCGTTACGACACCGATGCCGCACGCGAGATGGCGATCAAGATTTCCGAGTACATGCGCGACCGTTCCTACCTGTACTCGGCCGAACTGGCCCGGGAACGCGGCGCCTTCCCGCTGTTCAACCGCGACATGTATCTCTCAGGCGGCAACTTCGCTTCGCGCCTGCCCAACAACGTCAAGGAACAGATCCGCAAATACGGCATGCGCAACTCGCACCTGCTCTCGATCGCCCCCACCGGCACCATCAGCCTGGCCTTTGCAGACAACGCCAGCAACGGCATCGAGCCGCCCTTCTCCTGGACCTATACGCGCAAGAAACGCATGGCTGACGGCACCTTCAAGGAATACGCGGTCGAGGACTATGCCTGGCGCCTGTACAAGCATCAGGGCGGCGACGTGACCAAGCTGCCCGACTACTTCGTCACCGCGCTGGAAATCTCGGCACAGGCGCACGAAAAGATGGTCGCGGCCGTGGCCCCCTACATTGACACCTCGATCTCGAAGACCGTCAACGTACCAGCCGACTACCCCTACACCGAGTTCGAGAACCTCTACATGGAGGCCTGGAAATCCGGCCTCAAGGGGCTTGCCACCTACCGGCCCAATTCAGTGCTGGGCAGCGTGCTTTCGGTCACCGCAACGCCGACCGACAGCGCCCAGAAACAACCGCAGGATGTCACCATCGACCACGCCAACCGGCGCCTGTCGATCGGCGCCCTGCCCGCCCCGGTGCTGGCAAGCTTGCGCTGGCCGGGCCGGCCGCGCATGACTGACGGCAATGCCGCATGGACTTACATGATCGAAGCGCCCCACGGCGAGTTTGCGCTTTTCGTCGGCCAGATCGAGAACGACATGGGCCGCGACGTGCCTTTCGAAGTCTGGGTCAATGGCGCCGAGCAGCCACGCGGCATCGGCGCCGTGGCCAAGACCCTGTCGATGGACATGCGTGCCAACGACAAGGCCTGGCTCAAGCTCAAGCTCGACGCCCTGGCCAAAACGCAGGACGACGACTCCTTCGAACTGCCGCTGCCGCCCAACGGCGAACACAAACTGGTCCCCGGCGTGGTCTCGGCACTGGCCCAGGTGGTGCGCTATCGCTGCGAGAAGCTCGGCGCGCTGGAAGGCTCCGAAGCCACGCCGGTGATCGACTGCATGTTCAGCCGCGACGAACCCAAGACCGGCACCGACGGCACCTTGTCGTGGACGGTCGATGTCGTCAATCCGGCATCCGGCGAAGAATTCGTCCTCGGCCTGAAGGAAATCACCCTGCCCGACGGCGTGACGCGGCCTTACTCGGTCTGGTTGTCCGGCCATTACCCGCGCGCGCTGGACGGTTTGACCCGTCTGCTTTCGCTCGACATGCGCGTGCTCGACCCGGCCTGGATCGGCATGAAGTTGCGCAAGCTCCTCAACTACGCCGAGCCCCTGGGTGATTTCATGGCGCGCGTGCCCGGCTCCAACAAGCAGCAGAACTGGCCCTCGACGGTCGCCTACATCGCCCGCCTGATCATGCATCGCTACGCCATGCTGCGCATCCTCGACGAGAACGGCTACCCGACGCGTGAAATGGGCATCCTCGAAGTCCCCGGCCAGAAGCCGGGCGGCGTCAAGGTGATGCAGGGTTCGCTGTGCGGCGAGTGCGGCAACTACACGGTCATCCGCAAGGACGGCTGCGACTTCTGCTCCGCCTGTGGCGCGGTGGGAAGCTGCGGCTAGTCTGCGCCGGCCTCGATAGCTGTCGAGCCAGCACGCAATTACGCCTTAATCAAGCCTTGGTCAGGCCCAACATCGGCCCCGGCACCGCAAAGGTGGCCGGGGCCGCTTGTTTTCTGCCGCAGCACCGTTGCGGTATCGTTGTGGCGCCGTCTCACCAATGCCGAGTTTTGCGCCTCAGGCCTTGCGCGTGGCGACCAGAATTCCGGCGACGATCAACAAAAACGCCATGCCGTGAAACGCTTGCGGCCATTCGCCGATCACCAGTACCGAGAGCACGGCGGCAATCAGCGGCGTCAGGTTGTAGAACACCGCAGCGAGCGCCGGCCCTGCCTCGGCCACCGCCAGGCCCCATGACCGATAGGCGATGACCGACGGACCGACCGCGATGAAAATGACGGTTGCGATCAGCGACCCACTCCAGACCGGCGTAATCGAGGGTGCCACCACCTCGCCGATACCGGCGGCGGCAAATGCCAGCGCGGTGCCGTAGAAGCATTGCGCCAGCAGAAATTCCGCCCAGTCCCAATCGGGCCGTGTCGCGCCGCGCATGCTCGCCGGCGGCCGTGCCAGCATCCAGCTATACACCGCCCAGCCAACAATGGCCAGCACCATCAGCAAATCGCCCTCCACCAACTGGATGCGCAACAGTGCACCGGGATCGCCGCGCGAAAGCACTGTCAGCACGCCGAGCAGCGAAAGCGCCGCGCCCGCCAGTTGTCGCCGCGTCGGCCGCACGCGGTAAAACAGCGCGCCGATGATCATCGACCACAGCGGCAGGCTGGAGGCGATCAGCGTCACATTCACCGGCGTGCTGGTGCGTAAAGCCAGGTATTGCAGACCGTTGTATGCGCCGACACCGATCAAGCCGAGGATGCCGAGATACACCCAGCGCGCACGCATGGCGGCGCGCGCCTCGGCGCTGGCCAGCACCCCGATACCCAGCGGCAACAGGATCAACAGCGCCAGCCCCCAGCGCAGCGCGTTGAGCCACAGCGGGCCGATGCTCTCGATCGCCAGCCGGGCGAACACGGCATTGGCCGCCCACAGCAAGGGCGGCAGCACCAGCAAAACGAGCAATCGCGGAGAAATCGGCATGGCGGTGGTCGGGAGACTATTGAGCGGCGGTTGGACGAAGAGGAACAGATCAGCCGACTATCGCGCCCCCGCCGACTCCTGAGCGGCGATGGTTTCCAGGCGGTCGATCCAGCGCAGCACTTCCTTCACGGTTTCCTCGGGCCGCTCGAATGGAAACAGATGCGATCCCTCGATCCAGCTAATGCGGTTCTGCGTGATGCGTTGGGTGGCTTTCATGCCGACCAGTTTGATCTCCATTGAATGCGTTCCGCCAATAAAGGCGATGGGCCCGCCGGGCGGATGCAGGCGCAAGTAGGAAACCAGTCGATGCGGAACGGTTGAGTAAATTTCGGCCTCGATCGCGGGACGAAACTTCAGGCGGCGTGCTGTTCCGCTTCTGTCGGTGGGCTCCGATTCAGTGCCGAATTGAATATAGTCATCCAGAATATCCGGATGCCAACTGGCAAACATCGGCTTCTTTGCGAAATGCCGATGAGCCTCACCAAGATCGGGCCATCGATCGCGCCGCTTTATCGCCTGGGCGGCAGGAGAAAGGCGGTACATCATGCCGGTGGCTTTGGCGACCGTGACCAGCCCCGCTTTCCAGCCGTAAACAACCGGTGAATCGAGCAGCACGATGCCGCGCACGCGCTTGGGACGCTGACCGGCCGCCAGCAGGCTCAGATAGCCGCCCATCGAGTGCCCAACCAGCCATAGCTCGGACCCGGACCCGGGCAGGCTGTCGATCAGAGCGGTGAGTTGGTGCGTCATGCCGCGCCAGCTTCGATCAACAGGGAACTGCGCGTCATGACCAAAATGCTCAACCGCCGCCACCTCATGCCCCGCGGCGCGCCAGCCTGCAAACAACTGGCGATAGGTCGAGGCGCTGTAGCTGTTGGCGTGGGAAAAAACAATCATTGCGGCAAGGCCCCGGCCGAGTCGGATGCGAGCGCGGCAGCGCTCATCTGCAATGCATAGGCGCGTTTCTTCGCCGACGTCAGCTGCTTGATGCGGAACTCGGCCTTCAAGGCGGACGAGCGATCGGGATGCGCTTCCGCGCCCACCATTCGCAACGGAGGATGGGCGCGCGTATACCTCGCACCCTTGCCGCTCACGTGGGCCTGAAAGCGCAATTCAAGGTCGACCGTGATCCCGGTGTACAAACTGCCGTCGGTACATTCGATCAGGTACACATACCAGGTTTTGTTGCCTGACATCGTCGACAGCGCAGCCGCTCAGGTCAGCAGCGGATGCATCCAGACCAGCAGCACCTGACCCTGCGACTCGGCCAGCCGCGCCAGATCGGCAAGCTCCAGCACCATGGCCTGCACGTCCTCGGTCTCCCACTGTTCCATCTCGTATTCTTCGGTGGCGGCCAATTCTTCGCCCACCAGTTCCAGCGCCTCTTCATCAAGCGTCGCCAGCCGCTCCATCGCCTCATCGGCAATGCGCAGCACAATGGCGCCTTCGTCGCCGATATAGACGGGCTCGTAGCTGCCGGCGGCGTCTTCGAATTCATCGCCGGTGAGCAGGCAATGCAGCGTGACGATCTTGGCGGTATCGATGCCGCGGCGCTCTATGCCGCTCCATTCATCGACCGGCCGCAGCGAATCGCCGACAGCGGCGTATTCGTCTTCCTCGGCGGCCACGATGTTTGTCAGTATTCCCACGCCCTATCTCCTGTGTGTGATGCCCGCCGATCATAGCGGAAGCGGAATCCCGCCCCGCACCGATGGGCGGATCAAGCCCGACGGCGGCGGCCTGTGGGTTTGCGCAGCTTCTCCGCCAGGCCCAGCGCCTGCCGCGAAAGCCGGTCAGCGTCCCGGTTGCGATGGCGCGGGATCCAGAGCAACTGCACGTCCTCGAAGTGCCGCAGCGAATCGCGGGCACGGCTTATCAGAACCTGCAAGCGCTCGATTTCAGTCGTATCGGAACCGCGCACATAATCGAGGCCGACAGCGCTGTCGCCGCGCAGCAGCAGATGGCGCGCACCGAGCTCGCGGCCGAGGTCCAACGCGGCGCAAAGCGCATGCAGTTCGGCTTCGTTGTTGCAACCCGAGCAGGGCATCAGGCGAGAGGTTTCGCTGCGCTGGCCGGCGGGTGAGACGAGCAGCACGCCGACTCCGATCTTGCCGGGATTGGGCAGGGCGGCACCGTCAAACCACGCCTGCCAGTAGGCTTGGGTATCGATCGGCTCGGCTATGGCGGGCGGCTTCAGAACAGGCTGGCAACGACGAAACGATCACGGGCCGCCAGTTTTTCGAGACCCTTGACCACCTCCAGCGAGCCGCCCTTTTTCATGATGTGCGCCAGGAATGTCGTCAGGCCCTGCGACAGGGCGTAGCCCGTTTCTTTCCATTCGCGACGGAACTCTTCGAACTTGACGGTCTGCGCGCTGAGCTTGCCGCTTTTCATCGGCACCAGCGTGACCGTGTCGCCGCGATGGCGAATGACGATGGCGGTAGTGCGGTTTCCATTGATGACGACCACAAGGCTCCCTTTCCTCGAATGGCGAACGGCTGCCGGAGACTGCGCCTGAATGACGCCCGGCCGACTCTGTCGAGACTATATCCGGGCGATTCCGCGAGAGACCTTGAAAAAAAGTCCTTTTCAAGGCCAGCCTGTGCTTTCAGGCCTTGGCCTCCAGGCTTTCCCAGCGCGCCATGGCGGCATCCAGCTCGACATCAAGCGCCGCGAGCCGGATTTGCAGTTGCTGCAATGGCTCTGCCGGCCCCTGATAGAAAGCCGGATCCGCCAACCGGCTTTGCAAGGCCGCCTGCTCGGCTTCTAGTGCGGCTATGCGCTCGGGCAATTGCTCCAGCTCGCGCTGCTCCTTGAAACTGAGCTTTTTGCGGGGAGCGGGTTTGGTTTTCGCCGTATCGCCAGCGCCGACTTTTTGCGCTGCCTTGCCGTCGGCGCCGCCGCCCGAATCAAACCGTGCCGCAACGCCTGCGGGCCGCTGACGCAGCCAGTCGCTGTAGCCGCCGACATACTCCTTCCAGCGCCCTTCGCCTTCGTTGGCAATGGTCTGCGTCACCACGTTGTCGAGAAACGCGCGGTCATGGCTGACCAGAAACACCGTGCCCGAGTAATCCTGCAACAGCGCCTCCAGCAACTCCAGGGTTTCGATATCGAGATCATTGGTCGGCTCGTCCAGCACCAGCACATTCGCCGGCCGGGCGAACAGGCGCGCCAGCAACAAGCGGTTGCGCTCGCCGCCTGACAAGGACTTGACCGGCGAACGCGCCCGCTGCGGAGCAAACAAAAAATCTTCCAGATAGCCGATCACGTGCTTCTTCGAGCCGCCGATTTCGACAAAATCCGAGCCGGGGCTGATCACTTCGCACAGGGGCGCTTCGGGATCGAGTTGAGTGCGGAACTGATCGAAGTAGGCAACCTCGATCTTGCTGCCCAACTGGACTTTTCCGGCATCGGCCGCCAACTCACCCAGGATCAGGCGCAGCAAGGTGGTCTTGCCGGTCCCGTTGGCACCTATCAGACCCACTTTGTCACCGCGCTGGATGCGGCAGGAAAAGTCCTGCACGATCCGCTTGTCGCCAAAGCGCTTGCTGACATTTTCCAGTTCCGCCACCAGCTTGCCCGACGCATCGCCGCGCACCACCTTGAAATCCACCCGACCCATCTGTTCCCGCCGCGCGGCCCGCGCCAGGCGCAGCTGCTCCAGCCGCTGCACGCGACCGACACTGCGCGTGCGCCGCGCCTCGACACCCTTGCGGATCCAGATCTCTTCCTGCGCCAGCATCTTGTCGGCACGCGCGTTGGCCAGGGCCTCTTCGTTGAGCATGAATTCCTTGCGCTGCTGGTACTCGACATAGCTGCCGGGAAAGCTCACCAGCTTGCCGCGATCCAGCTCGACGATGCGCGTCGCCACGCCGTCGAGAAACACCCGGTCATGGGTGATCAGCATGATTGCGCCCTGATAATCGCGCAGCAAATCCTCCAGCCAGAGAATGCCGTCGACGTCGAGGTGGTTGGTCGGCTCGTCCAGCAGCAGCAGCCGGGGTTCGGCCACCAGCGCGCGCGCCAGGGCCACGCGCTTCTTGCCGCCGCCGGAGAGCTCGTCGACCCGCGCGTCGCCATCCAGCGTCAGGCGCGAAATGGCCTGCTCGACGCGCGAGCTCAGACGCCAGCCGTCATTGGCCTCCAGTTGCGTTTGCAGGGCCTGCAAGCGGTCCATCGTCGCCGTATCGCCAGCGCCGACTTTGTGGGTGACCTCGTGGTACTCGGCGAGGATGCGGGCGATATCGCCCAAACCGGCGGCGACGGCTTCGTATACCGTGTCATGGGTGGCGAACTCGGGTTCCTGCGGCACGTAGGCAATGCTGAGACCGGGCTCGCGCCAGACCTCGCCGTCGTCGAGCGAACCCAGGCCCGCCAGCGCTTTCAGCAAGCTGGATTTGCCGCTGCCGTTGCGACCGATCAGTCCGATACGCTCGCCGCCATCGATTTGCAGGGCAGCGTGATCCAGCAGCGCGACATGCCCATAGGCCAGGCAGGCGCGGTCAAGAGTAAGAAAAGGCACGGGAATAAGGCCGGGAAGTGAATGCAGGATTATAGGCGAGCAGGTAAAATCCGCGACTTGCCCTTGTAGCTCAGTGGATAGAGCGACCGCCTCCTAAGCGGTAGGTCGACAATCCACACCCTCAAGAAGCACAAGGGGTTTGAGCTTTCCAATCTTTGTTCCAGCACATTTCCAACACATTCGGAGAAGTGCTATGGCGACATTCAGGAAGCTCGACAGCGGTAAATGGCAATTTATCATCAGGCGTAAAGGTCATGCGCCAGTGTTCAAGACGTTCAGCACACGGTCAGATGGTGACAAGTGGGCTAGGCATCTGGAAGGCGAGATGGACAGGGGTGCATTCGTATCCCGTACCTCAGCAGATAGCACGACACTAGGCGAACTCATTGACCGCTACATTGGCGAAGTAAGCCCCCTCAAGCGAAGCTGCAAGAACGACACCCAGCGCTTGCGCTATCTCAAGAATCATTTCGGTAATCTCTCTGCTTCCGCCATACGCAGCACCCACATTGCACAATGGCGGGATAAGCGCCTCAGCGAAGGCAAGGCCGGCAGCACTGTGGTCAAGGAGATCAATAGCCTTTCCCATGTTCTCGACACTGCCATCAAAGATTGGGGTATTGGTCTTCCAAGCAACGTGGCCAAGCAAGTACGGAAACCCAAGCAAGCACGAGGCAGGGACAGGCGCGTCGCTCAGGATGAACTGATAGCCCTACAAGCCACCAGAATCGCCCCTATCGTCACATTGGCTATCGAGACAGGCATGAGGCTAGGCGAGCTGCTTTCGCTGGAATGGAGGCTGATTGATCTGGATGCCAGGACAGCCACCCTCCCCCTCACCAAGAACGGCGAGAAGCGCATTGTTCCCCTGTCGCCTGTAGCCCTGAGCACCTTAGCCGGTATGGAACACAAAGAGGAGCGCTTATTCGGTCATTGGAAGGCAGCAGACAGCTTTGAGAATGCATGGAAGCGCACTCTTGTCCGACTGAGGAAGGGCAGTACCAATCCGATATTCCTCACGGACCTACGGTTTCACGATCTGAGGCATGAAGCAGCAAGTCGTCTGTTCGAGAAGGGATTGAACATGATGGAAGTCGCCTCTGTGACGGGCCATAAATCATTAGTGATGCTAAAACGCTACACTCATCTAAGAGCAACCGACATTGCCAGCAAACTAGCACTCGCACCCTGACGACTTGTGTTATGCTGACCTCGTAGTAAAAATCAGCGCAACAATCTATGGACAAACCCTATTTCCGAATTGGGGCTGTCCATTTTTTTCGCCTATGCAAAACATAGGTAACAGAAAGGCTAGTCAGGAAAATTACATAATCATGTTGAATGCAGTAGCAAAAGGCGTCAAGGAAGTTGAAGTATTAGACGCGATGTGTGGAACAGGCAAGACCTACAATTTGTTCAAATTCGTATCGCAAAATTCGCATGAGCGATACATCTATGTAACGCCAATGGTAAGCGAAGCTTCGTCAAGACCTAAAGAGGAACTAGCAAAATTTGGAGATTGCGGAGTCGTATTCTGGGAGCCAAAGGAAATCGGCCCCAATCGTAAGGGCGATCATCTAATCAGTTTATTGAAGTCAGAAAAGAACGTGAGTTGTACTCATGAACTGTTTCGTCGGGTAGGACATGCAGGGCAGGAACTGATAAGGCAATCTGCCTACATAATCATCATTGATGAAGCGCTTGAGATGATCGGGGCACAGAAGGAGAACGCACTACCTGCCGACGATATAAAGCTAATGCTTGAGAGGAAGGCCATCATTCTTGAAGAGAGCGGGCGAGTTACCTGGAATGATGAGGCATTGGGAAAAGGAAACTCAATGCATGCAGGCTTTCGCGATCTGGCCGAAACTGGCCAACTACATGCAGACAAGAGCGGCACTTTCTTCAATATCCAGCTTCCGATAGGAATAATCCAAGCCGCAAAACGAATTATTGTCAGTACCTATTTATTTGAGGGCAGCATCCTTCAAGCATACCTCCAAGTAAAGGGGATGACCTTCAAGCCCTTCTATTTTGATGGGATGGAGCTACGGGATGAAAAAGCACTGAAGGCTGCACTAGTTGATCGAATCCAGTTCTTTGACTTACCTATCACAACTGAGCGACTGTATAGGCAGTTAAAAATTCCTGTGGATGATTTGGCAGCAAGAGCCCGCGACCGTGCATTAAGTTATAGCTGGTACATGGATAAAGCTAAAGCCAAAGACTTCGTAACCCTTGGCAAGCACATACGAAACACTGCCCGACAGATGAATGCAAAAGCCGATGATCTCATTTACACAATGCCAAGCGAACCACTCGGAAAGCAAGGCGACAAATGGGACTACCGCAACAGGAGAATAAAGATCAAAGGGTTCGGCCCTGAAACATGCTACCTAGACAAAGGTGCCAGAGCTACAAACAGACACGCTGACAAAAGCGCAGCTATTCATGCCTACAACCGTTACCTCAATCCATCTGTAACGAAGTACCTTGAGGATCACGGTGCTAGGATCAGTCATGATACCTTTGCCTTAGCGGAATTGATTCAATGGGTTTCGAGAACGACAATCCGAAAGCCAGACAATTCGACGCTGAGGCTGCATATTGTCAGTCCAAGAATGGACAAGCTATATAAGGGTTGGCTGCATAGCTAACGATGAAAGGGGCAGTCCAGCAATGGGCTGCTACCCTTCCCAAAATACTTGGAATGCCCAGTATTCATGCGGGTTCCCGAGGGTCTGCCTTATAAGAGAGCAATACTAAGCATCTAATGGCGTGGTAGGGATAGCAGTATTTCTGAATGCACGAAAGACCTCAGAGACTTTATCAGTCTCTTCGTGTCTCTCTGGTATTGATTGTGTAGATAGCGTCAGCATTTGCTGACAAGCTACACATGCAGCCTATCTTTATCACGCCAATTCTTTGAGCTGATGCAATAGACGAGGAAACGAATAGCGACGCCGCTATGAGTGACTCCCTGCATCTATAAATACTTGTAGATATACATCATCTGCATCGTGAATTTCGCAATATTTTCATGCTGTGTATATGTAGATCAATAGGTTAGCTCGCGGCACCAAGACTTAGCATATGGGCTGCATACACCTGCGGCTTACCTCTTTCTAATCCCCTTAGATACACGGTGTTGTGCCGCCTACATGCCAAGCTTCTTCTGAATCGCTTCTATTTCGCGCTTCGCTTCTTCTATTTCATGCTTCAACTTGACTATCTCTCGTTCTCTTTCTCTCCTATAGGGGTCGCTCTTTGGCATGCATTCCATTAGGAATGTAAGGCGACGCAGCTTATCGAATTTGTTTCTTGAGTAACTATATCCCTTTGTATCTGGATCATAAGTTACGCCATAGCTTCCTGCCACCAAAACCTTTTGGCAATAGTCCATTTGTGCCAAGTCTTCTTTGCTTATCTTGTCGCCCCAATGCCAGAATGCAAATCCAAGGGCAATACAACCACCATAGAACAGGAAGAAGTTGCTGAATATTAATTTCCTAAAAATGCCAACCGAATGGATAGGTCGAGAATCTCTCGACTCAGCCAGTAGCGCATTCGATCTAGCTCTTATTTCAGGGTCGGGATGGTTTGACTCAAGCATTGGAATCTCCACGTCAATTTTGTCAGCTCGAAAGAGAGGTGCTAGGCTGGCTAAATCCCACTTTCCTTCGTTACATCGTCGTACGCCCTTCCGAAAACGCTAGCAACTTTGCCGTCAATGTCTTTGATCTGACCTTTTGCTCCATTCCGATTAATTCCATATCGATTGAGTAGCTTCACTACTCGCGATTCCATATTCCCTCTGCGTGTGAAACTCGTTTGAAGAGACTCGGACGGCTTTTGGGCTTTTGCAGCTAGTTCATTGCTTACACCAAATGAAAGCCCCGTTAGAGCTACATCCCAAATGATGCACGCCTCAGCTTCTTGAAGAGATTTCATTGGAGGCTTTGTATGCCTCGCATAGCAAGCTTTTACTTTCTGAATCACTGCCGATTCACCGCCATCTAATTGAGTTGCCCAGAAGCGCTTAACCTCTGCATAGATAGCATCATTCCTGTCTAGGTCTGCTGCATAGCCAGTTGTTGAGAGCAGCAACATGGCAGCCAAGAGGATAGTTTTCAGATTCATATTAGTCCTTTGCGCTCGGTTGCCATCGGTGGAATTGTGGCTAGTAAATCAAGATAGCATTTTCTGAAAAATTATTCTGGTATATCTGAAGAGGTGGATTGTAGGAATTTCTTGCAGAAACTTTTTAGGTCAAATGCGGTATTCGTAAGGGTGGGGGTATCCCCCCTGCCACCTCTCAATGCTACCAAGATGAATTTGATGACATCTGGCGCCCAAGTCAGGAATCGAAGCACGTGCAACGTGCAGGAGCGAAGCGACTACCTGTGACCACAAGCACACTTCCAGCACAATCAACGCACTGCAATTTTGCACTATCGAAGATTTTGGCCTTGACAGCGCGAATGCATAACCTACACTTAGCCCCTTGCTGGAGCAGGGATTGCGAGGAGTGTGCGGTATAATTTTCCGCTTGCGCCCTTGTAGCTCAGTGGATAGAGCGACCGCCTCCTAAGCGGTAGGTCACAGGTTCGATTCCTGTCTTGGGCGCCAGGGATACCCCAACCAAGCCCTGAAGCCGGAGACAAAAATGAAAATCTTTAGCCCGAAGACTCTGTATCGACTCCTGCCGATATTGTGCTGTACCCTGTACCCGGCCTTGGCCCTGCCAGCCGATCCAACGCTGGGAAAAAACGAGCAGCCGATCCATGATGCCGCCCGCATGGCGACCCGCCAGGACGTGGAAAAACTTTTGAATGCCTCGCCGCAGAACCGCGACGTACGGACCGATCTGGGCGCGACACCGCTCCACTATGCGGCAATGAATGCCGATGGCGGCCCGCTCATGGCACTGATTGCCGCCGGCGCCAATGTCAATGCCCGCGACGCGGAAGGCCGAACCCCGATGCACATGGCGGCATTTGCCACGCGCACCCAGCATGCCCTGCCGCTCTTGAACGCCGGCGCCGACCCAAGCCTGAAAACCGATGCCGGGCGCGACGTGCTGAGCCTGGCGCGCAAAGTGCGCGCCGACGAATTTGCCGGCGTGGTTTCGCTCTGGATACTCAAAGGCTGCAAACCCCGCAAGCCATGCTGAGCGTGCGCCGCATCACCATTCTGTGCGTGCTGCTCCTCGCCTCGCTACAGGCGGCGCTGGCGGCGGAAAAGCCCGGTTTGCCTGCGGTTGTGCTGTATGCGCCCAGCCCCTGCCTTTCATGCATCGACTGGGCCGATCATTTGCGCAAGAACGGCTTCGAGGTCACCATGATGGAAACCCTGTCAGCCAACATGCCACGCCTGAAGCGCTGGCTGAATGTGCCGTCGGAACTGGAATCCGTGCATACCGCCACAGTTGCCGGCTACTTCATCGAAGGCCATGTCCCGGCCGAAGACATCCTGCTGTTGCTCAAGGAGCGGCCCGTGGCTCGTGGGCTTGCCGTGCCCGGACTGCCGCGCGGAACGCCGGGGCGGGAAATTTCCAACCCGGTCTGCGAAACCGCCTGCATTATTCTCGACAACGGTGGGCAGGCCCGCGATATTCGCCGCGAGGCATACACCACGTTGCTGGTGGAATCGGACGGCAGCACCAGCAACTTCGCCCGCCACTAGAGCCTGGCATCAAGGCTTTTTCAGGAAATCGGCGTACATCGACTCCGCCCACTCGACATCTTCACCGCGCGGCTGGGGGTCGAAGTGTTGACGCACCGTTTGCGAGATCACGCCATCGCCGCGGATTCGAAAGCTGGCATCAATGCGCACGCGTTCCATGGGCGCCACATCGGTGAATACATGACATACGCTTTGCGGCAGTTGCGGCTCGGGCAGCTTGCCCTGGGCGCGACCGGCAATCTCGCGCGCAACAATGCGCCCGAGCTGGTTTGCCAGATGGCCGCTCTTGGGGTAGTGACCGAATAGCGAAGACACCTTGCCGACCAGATCGCCGATCAGGAACACCCGATCATCATCGATGGCATGAAGGCGGACCGGATCCACTGCGCCCCAGCCGCTTGCCGCGCCGTCCGCGCCCCGTTCCACCAACCCGGCCTGCCATATCAGATCAGCGGCCTGCTGCGACGGCATCAGTATGCCGTCATCAAAACTCAGGGCGTCGAACTCGGTGGTGATTGTTTTTTTGAAGGGATCGACCGACTTCACCGCGGCATGGGTCAAATGCACGATCTGATCCTCATAGCGATCGGCAAAGACGCGATTGAAGGCCTGCATGCCCGGGCCGGGATCGACGACAATCAATCGCGCTTTGATGCCCCTTTGCTTGAACATCCAGGCGATCATCACCGCCCGTTCGTAGGGCGCGGGCGGGCAGCGATACGGGGACGGCGGAATCGTCATGACAAAGTCGCCGCCCTTGAAATCGGCAATTTTCTGCTTCAGCTGATCCAGCTCATCGGCGACAAAACCGGCCGGATACTTCTGTCGCGCCTCAAGGATGGCGCGGCGATCGTCGCCGAACCACGGCGTATAGTCATAGCGAATGCCGACCGCCAGAACCAGCCAGTCGTAGTCGATAGCTCCCTGTGTGGTGATGACACGGCGCCGGTCGCGATCGACCGCCGTCGCGTCGGCGCTGATCAGGGTGCAGCCAAGGGACCTGGCCGTATCCGCGTAGGTTGCCAGACCTCTTTCCCGATCCAGTCCCACCAGCCACTTGTTGCTCAGGGGCAGCGATCGAAATGCCGCATTGCGTTCGACGAGGACGATCTCAAGCTCGGGCGCCAGCTCGCGCAGGTGGCGCGCCGCCGTCAATCCGCCCCAGCCTCCGCCGACAATGACGACACGGCGTCCGCTGCTGCGTGGCAGAATGTCCGCGAATGCCGGCCGCGTAATCCAGCCTGCGCCCAGCGCCAGACCGGCCGACAGAAAGTATCGCCGTCCAGATGATTTCATGTCATTTCCAATGCACTTGATGCGGAAGGTTCAAAGCGATTTGCTCGGCAAGCATGGCTGATAAGATTCTAGGGTAAGCGTATTATCAATACCGCGTGTTCGATGGAAGCCATGAAACTACTGCCATTCTGCGCAAGCGCCCGAAATCACCGTTTCCGGGTATTTGATTGTCCATCCGGAGATATGTCTTTTACTGCATGATGAGCGCCGCAGTCTCGACCCTGGAAAGCGAACTTGTTTTGGCACAGGCCGAATCACGTGACATGAAGCGCACGGTATTGGCGCTGCGCGCCGAACTCGAAGCGACGCACGCAGAAATCCAAGCTGCCACCATGCGGATCACCCAGGCCAATGCCGCCGAAATCTCGCAATTGAAAACCACGGTCGGCGCCCTGCGCGAGGAGCTCGAGCGCGCCCGGATCGATCGTGAAAAAGCCGTACAGCATGAACGCGCGGCCGCCATCCAGGAAGCCCAGATGCTCAAGGACACCGCGGCGGCATTGCGCGAGGAACTGGAGCGGGCGCGTATCGAACGAGATCACGCGGTTCAACTCGAGCGCGTTGCCGGCCACAATGAAATGCAGCAGCTGAAAGCCACCTCGACCGCCTTGCGCGACGAACTGGAGCGCGCGCGCGCCGACACCGACAACGCGGTGCGCGTGGCTCTGGTCAGTGCCCAGGGCGAGATCGCGCAGCTGCGGCAGACCGTGAGCGGCCTGCGCGAAAGCCTGGAACTGTCCCAGATCGATAGGACCAACTCGATCAATCACGAACGCTCCCTGTTCGCGGACGAAACCGTCCAGCTGCAACACACGATACAGGCATTGCGTGATCAGATCGAAGCCGTGCGCCGTACATGAGCAAGGACACAATGAACCAGACCGGTGAACCCGTCAGTTCGAAGCGAAAGCCCGCAGAACGCGATTCGGAAGGTCGCCGCCGTCTGCGCCATCTGGAACTGCTGCTTGAAGTGACGCGCCGCATGGCCGGTTACGGCACGCTTGACGAAGTCCTTCAGGCGCTGGTGGAGATGACCACGACAGAACTGAATGCCGAGCGTGGCTCGCTTTTCCTCAATGATCCCGCCACCAACGAGCTTTACTCCCGTGTCGCGCAAGGCAACATTCAGCGCGAAATACGCATCCTCAATACCAGCGGCGTGGCCGGCTATGTCTATACCGCCGGCGAGGCGCTGATAATTCACGACGCCTACGAGGACAAGCGCTTCAATCGATCCATCGATGAACAAACCGGATTCACCACGCACAATATTCTCTGCGTACCGATCAAGACGGTAAAGGGCGAAATCATCGGCGTCGCGCAGACGCTCAACAAACGCAGCGGAAAATTCACCAAGCAGGACCTCAACCTGCTTGAAGCAATGACCAGTCAGGGCACGCTGGCTCTGCAAAGCGCTCAATTCATCGAACGCATGCAGGCGATACGCCGTCAGGAAATGGAGTTCATCGATGTCGTCTCCGAAGTGACGGCGGATATAAAGCTAGGGTCTCTGTTGCAAAAAGTCATGGGCGAGGCAACGCGCTTGCTCAACGCCGAACGTTCGACGTTGTTTCTCAACGACGAAAAAACCAACGAACTGTGGTCGGAGGTCGGCCAGGGCCTGGAATCGGTGCAGATCCGCCTGCCCAATCATCTGGGTATCGCCGGCGCGGTGTTCAGTTCGGGCAAGGCCATCAACATTCCCTACGCCTACGCCGACCTGCGTTTCAATCCGGCGTTCGACAAGAAGACCGGCTACTTCACCCGCTCGATTTTGTGTGTGCCGATTGCCAACAAGCATGGCAAGGTGATCGGCGTGACGCAAGTCTTGAACAAGCGCGGCGGCCCCTTCAGCAGCGAGGACGAATCGCGGCTGCGTGCCTTTACCGCGCAGATCTCCATTGCGCTGGAGAATGCCAAGCTGTTCGCCGACGTGCAGAACATGAAGAACTACAACGAGGCAATGCTGGAGTCGATGTCGAATGCCGTGATCACGCTCGATGAAGCCGAGCGCATCGCCACGTGCAACGCCGCCGGGCTGCGCATTCTGCGCGTGCATGCGCCACAGATCCTGCACAAGCCGGCTGCCGAATTCTTCTCCGGCAGCAACGCGTGGATTCCGGAAAAGCTGAAACGCGTCGCGGAAACACAAACCACCGAACTGATCATGGAGGCCGAACTGATCGTCGGCGAGGACAGGCTATCGGTCAACCTCACGGCCTTGCCGCTCCTGTCAATGGAGAAGAAACGTCTCGGTTCGATGCTGATGCTGGAAGACATCTCGAACGAGAAGCGCCTCAAGTCCACCATGTCGCGCTACATGGACCCGGGCATCGCCGATCAGATGCTGGCCTCGGGCGCGGAAAGTCTGGGTGGCAAGAATGTGCTGGCGACCGTGTTGTTCTCCGACGTCCGCGGATTCACAACGATTACGGAGCAGTTGGGTGCCCAGGGCACCGTGGCCTTGCTCAACGAGTATTTCACCTTGATGGTGGATTGCATCCAGCGCGAAGAAGGCATGCTGGACAAGTTCATCGGCGATGCAATCATGGCGGCATTCGGCATCCCGGTCGGTCATGACGACGACGCCGACCGCGCCGTGCGCGCGGCGATTGCCATGATCAAGGAACTAGGGGTCTGGAATCGCAGCCGACTCAACGAGGGCAAGATACCCGTCGATATCGGCATCGGGCTCAATTCGGACAATGTGGTATCGGGCAACATCGGCTCGAAGAAACGCATGGACTACACCATCATCGGCGACGGCGTTAACCTGGCGGCGCGGCTCGAGTCCGCATGCAAGCAGTACGGCGCGCATATCCTGATCAGCGAGTTCACCTACAAGGCCCTGCGCGGAACCTATTTCAGCCGGGAACTCGACCTGGTGGTGGTCAAGGGCAAGACCAAGCCTGTCGCCATTCATGAAATTCTCGACTATCACACGGAAGAAAGCTATCCGCAGATGATCGATGCCTTGCGCTACTTCAAGTCGGGGCTGGTGAAGTATCGACAACAGAAATGGCAGGACGCAAAGGGCGAATTCGGCGAGGTGCTGGCGCTGAACGATCGCGACAAATCAGCGCAGTTGTATATCGAGCGCTGCAATCATTTTCTTGAACACCCTCCCGGCGACGACTGGGATGGCGTCTGGGTAATGGAGTCAAAGTAAATCGATCGACGCTGCAGCGCCAAAAACGCGCCTACTTGACGCGAGTCAGAAAGGGCGGACGGGATACTCGTTCCGCAGCGGGCGCCGCGACAGGCTCTGGACCCGCTTCTTCAGGTGTTTTCGGGGCTACAAGATCAGCGTCAACGGCCGGCTTTTCGGTGACTTCAAACGCCATGCCTTCGCCATTCTCGCTGGCATAGATCGCCGCGACGCGTTCAATGGGCACGACCACAGGGAAGGAGCGTCCGCCAAAACGAGCCTGAAAAGTGATTTCCTCATTGCCGAGGAGCAGCTTCTGGGTTGCTTCCAAGCCCACGTTCAGGACGATTTCACCATCCTTGACGAACTCGCGGGGAACACGCGTCGAAGCGTCTACCGAAACCGCCAAATACGCCGTGAAGCCCTGATCCGAGCACCACTCATGAATTGCGCGGATCAGGTAAGGCTTGATGGACTGCATTGGCGTTGCGCCGAGATGAACCAAAGCTTTTGACAAAAATGACGCGCCTTAGCGGCGCATCATCTTTTCTGTCGGCGTCAATGCATCGATAAAGCCCTGGCGTGAAAATATGCGCTCGGCAAACTTCATCAGCGGCGCCGCTGTTTTCGGCAAATCGATGCCATAGTGGTCAAGGCGCCAAAGCAGGGGAGCAATCGCCACGTCGAGCATGGAGAAATCGTCGCCCAGCAGAAATTTCTGCTTGTTGAACATCGGCGCCAGCTCTGTCAGGCGATCGCGCATGTGCTGCCGCGACTTGTCTGCCGACTTGAGATTCTTTTCCAGCGCATCAATGTAGCTGAACAACTCGTGTTCCATCGTAAACAGCAACTGCCTCGCTTTGGCCCGCGTCTGCGGATCCGGCGGCATCAGTTGTGGATGAGGGAAGCGCTCATCAATGTATTCATTGATGATGTTCGACTCGTAAAGCACCAGATCACGATCAACCAGAACCGGCACCCGGTTGTAGGGATTGATCACCGCGATATCTTCAGGCTTGTTGAACAGATCAACGTCGATCACCTGAAAGTCCATCTGCTTTTCGTACAAGACGATGCGGCAGCGATGACTGAACGGACACGTCGTACCGGAGTACAAATTCATCATGGCGCTGGTGCCCCAGGAATAGTCTGCATCACGGACCACTTTGCGTACAGGCGGCGCGTTCATTTCTCGATGCCCCATAATTTGCATTCACTTATTGGAGTTAATGGATGTCTTTCCAGTACTCGCGTTTCAGCGCGTACGCAAAGACGAAGATTACTGCCAGGAAAATCAGCACGATCACACCAAGCTGCTTGCGAAACTCGGCCACGGGCTCACCCATGTACTTGAGGTAGGCCACCAGGTCACCGACCATGGCGTCGTACTCCTGCGGCTTGAGCTTGCCCGGCTTGGCCAGCTTGAGCTTGTGGTCCTCGCCCATGATCTGGTCGCCTTGCAGGTCCCAGAGCACATGCGGCATGCCCACATTTTCAAACACCACATTATTCCAACCACTCGGGCGGCTATCGTCGCGATAGAAAGTACGCAGATAGGTGTACAACCAGTCTGCGCCGCTACCGAACTCCGATGCACGCGCCCGCGCGATCACGCTCAGATCGGGAGGCGCCGCGCCAAACCAGACTTTGGCATCGGCACGCTGCATCGCGATCATCATCGGCTCACCGACCTTGTCGGCGGTAAACAGCAGGTTGTCCTTGATCTGCGCTTCATTCAGACCAATGTCACTGAGCCTGTTGTAGCGCATGTAGGACGCCGAGTGACAGTTCAGGCAATAGTTCACAAAAATTTTGGCGCCGTTCTGCAAAGCCGCCTTGTCGTTCGCCTTGTCGGGTGCACGATCAAGATGCAGTTCCGGACCTGCAGCCAACGCCAGCAGCGGTGCAAACAGGATTGCGGTAAGGAATTTCTTCATTTCATTGTCACCCGGTCCGGTTCCGGCTTGCAGCGATCGAGCGAAGACCAGATCGGCATTGTCAAGAAAAACAGGAAGTAGTAAACGCTGAGAATTTGCGCCACTGGTGCACCCGGAATTACGCCGAAGAAGGCGTAGGAAGGCGCCTTGGTCCCAAGAAAACCGAGGATGAAGAACCCGACAACCCAGATCGAAAGCAGCCACTTGGTGAGCGGGCCGCGATAGCGGATCGACTTGACCGGACTGCGATCCAGCCAAGGCAGAAAGGCGAAGATCAGCGTACCGGCACCCATCGCGATAACGCCCCAGAACTTGGCATCGATGCCAAGCAGCGGATACGTCACGGCGCGCAGCAGCGAGTAATAAGGTGTGAAGTACCAAACCGGCGCAATATGCGGCGGCGTCACCAGCGGGTCGGCGGGGAAGAAGTTGTTGTATTCAAGGAAGTAGCCACCGCCCTCAGGCATGAAGAACACCACTATCGAAAACACCATGAGGAAAACCACGACGCCGACAATGTCCTTGACCGAGTAATACGGATGGAAGGGAATGCCATCGAGCGGAATGCCGTTGGCGTCCTTTTTCTTCTTGATCTCGATACCGTCCGGATTGTTCGAGCCGACTTCGTGCAGCGCGATGATATGCGCTGCAACCAGTCCCAGCAGCACCATCGGTACGGCGACGACATGGAAAGCAAAGAAACGGTTGAGCGTTGCATCGCCGACAACGTAGTCGCCCCGCAACCAGATCGACAGATCCGGCCCGATCAGGGGAATCGCCGAAAACAGATTGACGATGACCTGCGCGCCCCAGAACGACATCTGACCCCAAGGCAACAGGTAACCGAAGAAGGCCTCGGCCATCAGCGCCAAGAAGATGATGATGCCAAAAATCCAGATCAGTTCGCGCGGCTTGCGGTAAGAACCATAGAGCATGCCGCGAAACATGTGCATATACACGACGAGGAAGAAAGCCGAGGCGCCCGTCGAGTGCATGTAGCGAATCAACCAGCCCCAGGGCACATCACGCATGATGTACTCGACGCTGGCAAAGGCCACCGGCACGCCGGAGGCATTCAGCGAAGCGTCGGGCTTGAAGTGCATGGTGAGGAAGATGCCCGTGACGATTTGAATCACCAGCACCAGCATCGCGAGCGAACCAAAGAAGTACCAGAAATTGAAGTTCTTCGGCGCGTAGTATTCGGAAAGATGGGCTTTCCAGTTGGCCGTGAGCGGAAAACGCTCATCGACCCAGTTCAGCGTCCCTTGCAATATGGCGTTCACTTTGCTCATCGCATCAGGCCTTCTTGTCTTCGCCAATCACGATCTTGGCGTCGCCAAGGTACATGTGGGGAGGGATTTCGAGGTTATCCGGCGCCGGCTTGCTCTTATACACACGACCGGCAAGGTCGAAAGTTGAACCATGACAGGGACAGAAGAAACCGCCCGGCCAGTCGGCGGCAATTCCGGAATCGGCACCGGTCTTGAATTTCTCGGTTGGCGAGCAGCCAAGGTGGGTACAGATGCCGACCGCAACCAGAATCTCGGGCTTGATCGAGCGCGTCTCGTTCTTGGCGTAATCCGGCTGCATTTTCTTTTCCGACTTCGGATCGGCCAGCTGGTCATCGATCTTCGGCAGCGATTCCAGCTGCTCCTGGGTGCGGTTGATGATCCAGACCGGCTTGCCACGCCATTCGACGGTCATCATCTGACCGGGAGCAAGCTTGCTGATATCCACTTCAACCGGCGCGCCAGCGGCTTTGGCACGCTCGGAGGGCAGCATGCTGGCCACAAAGGGCACCGCTACCGCTACTCCAGCCACCCCGCCTGCCGCTGCCGTGGCAACCAGCAAACGCCGTCGACCGCAGTCGACTGTATCGTCACAAGTCATGGTGATAGTCCCTGAATGCTGTAATGCAAAATCGGAAAGACCGCAATTGTAGCGAAACTCGTCACGGTATTAAAGCCCTGAACTGACGCAGCTTATCGGCGCTGACCGATGCAATATAATATATTCCTAATAATCAGTCAGATAACGCCATCCGTCCGAAAGCGAGTTCGTGTTTCAGCCGAGTAGCCGAGGCTATCAAGCACCCGGTCCGTATGTTCGCCGAGGGCCGGACCGATCCAGCGCGTTTCGCCAGGGGTCAGCGACAGCTTGGGCACAATGCCAGGAATCCTAAAGTCTTTTTTATCAGGCAGTTGCGCTGACTCAAGCATTCCCCGGAACAGAAACTGGGGGTCACTGAACATGTCGGCCGTCGAGAAAATGCGACTGGCAGGAACCTGGGCTTCCGCAGCGATGCACAACACGGAATCCGCGTCGTTTTCACCAACCCAGGCGTCGATCACGGCGTAAATGTCTTTTGCCCGCGCATCGCGCCCGGCATTGCTGGCTAGCTGCGGGTCATCTGCCAGGTCGATGCGACCGATCGCCAGCATCAGACGCTTGAAAATGGCGTCGCCATTGGCTCCAATGATGAGGTGTTTCCCGTCTTTGCTGGTATGGGTATTCGAAGGCGTAATGCCTGGCATGACGTTTCCGGTGCGTTCGCGGACAAAGCCGAAGACATCAAATTCAGGCACCAGGCTTTCCATCATGGCAAACACCGCTTCATACAAGGCGACATCGACCACCTGACCTTGTCCGCCCTTGACCTCACGGTGGCGCAGCGCCATCAACGCGCCCAGCGCACCCCACAGCGCGGCGATCGAATCGCCGATGGAAATCCCCGTCTTGACCGGTGGCCGGTCGGCAAAGCCCGTGACATAGCGCAGGCCGCCCATCGATTCGCCGATCGCCCCGAATCCGGGCTGACCCGCCATCGGACCGGTCTGGCCGAAGCCGGACAGGCGCACCATGACCAGCCCCGGATTGATCGCGGAAAGCACGTCCCAGCCCAGTCCCAGCTTTTCCATGACGCCGGGACGAAAATTCTCGACCACGATATCCGCTTCCGCGACAAGCTTCTGCGCAATCTCGATTCCGTCCGGGTGTTTGAGATTGACGGTCACCGACTGCTTGTTGCGCGCCTGGACGAACCACCACAGGGAAGTTTCGCCATCTTCGGTCGGATACAGCTTGCGCCATTTGCGCAGGGGATCACCCTGCCCCGGCGCTTCGATCTTGATCACCTCGGCGCCGAATTCGGCGAGGATGCGTGAACAGAATGGCCCGGCGATCAGGGTGCCGAACTCGACCACCTTGACGCCGTCGAGGGGCTGGGCGGCCGAGGTCAAACTCGCCTCAAACGAAGTCGCGCCGCTCGCGCAGCGCCTGCGCCACGGTCGCCGCGTCGGAAAATTCCAGTTCGCCGCCTACCGGCAGACCGCGTGCGATACGGCTGACCTTGAGCCCGCGCGCGTGCAGCAGTTCGGACAAGTAGTGTGCTGTCGCTTCGCCTTCATTGGTGAAATTGGTGGCCAAAATCACTTCCCTGACCGCGCCGTCGGTCGCCCGCGCAAACAGTTTCTCGAATGCCAGTTCCTTCGGTCCGATACCGTCGAGTGGGCTCAGTCGCCCCATGAGCACGTAGTACAGCCCGTTGTAGGCGTGCGTCTGTTCCATGCTGTTGGCGTCAACCGGCATCTCGACGATGCACAACTGCGTCGCGTCGCGCCGCGGCGAAAGGCAGCGCTCGCAAATCTCGGCCTCGGTGAAGTTGTTGCAACGCGCGCAGCGATGCAGCATCTGCAGGGCGACATCCAGCCCTCGCGCAAGGCGCTCGGCGCCACGCCGGTCACGCTGCAACAGATGGTAGGCCATGCGTTGCGCCGACTTCGGCCCGACCCCGGGCAGGCAGCGCAATGCCTCGATGAGTTTGTCGAGGCTAGACGACACGTCTAGCCTCGACGAATCCGTTCAAGCGACAACCTCCCCCTGTCCCCCTCCCTGGGAGGAGGTTACTCATTTGCTCGCTTCGCTCGAAATCACGGGTCACCTTCGTCATGGACGGAACTTCGATCCACTCAGAATGGCAGTTTCATTCCGGGCGGCAAGTTGAGGCCTTGGGCGAAGCCGCCCATTTTTTCGGCGGTAGTCGCCTCGACACGTCGATTGGCGTCGTTCATCGCCGCCGCGATCAAATCCTCCAGCATTTCCTTGTCATCCATCACCGAGGGATCGATGGTGACGCGCTTGACGTCATGCTTGCAGGTCATGATCACTTTCACGGCGCCGGCGCCCGACTGACCTTCCACTTCCAGTTGCGCCAGTTGCTCCTGGGCCTTCTCCATATTGGCCTGCATCTGCTGCGCCTGTTTCATCAATCCGGCTATGCCACCCTTCATCATTTTTCGTGTACTCCTTAAACAGGTTTGATTGTCGATTCGTCGATGCTCGCATCGAACAGATCCACCACTTCGCGCACGAAGGGGTCTTGCTCGATCGATGCGATGGCACGCTCCTGGCGAACGCGCTGTTTGTTGTGGCTGCGTTGGGCCGGCGTTTCCGATTCAAGCTCGGCCACATCGATTTCCAGGCGCAGGGAGTGCCCGGCCCATGATTGCAACTCGGCTTGCAGTTTGTCCTGCTGGGGCTTGCCGAGCAGATGTTTGTGCACCGGCGACAAACGCAGGTGGATGGCCGACTCGCTGCGCTCCGACAACTCGCAGTGTTGCGCCAATTGTTTGGCCATGCCCGTCAGCGGCAGACCGGCCACCAGGGCATGCCAATCCTCGGCGGCGGGCGCGGCGGACGCCTCGGTCGGCGCCGGATCGGGGAAAGTCGGTGCTGGCGGGACGGCGACGGGACGCACAAGCGGCGCAGGCGCCGAGGCGACAGGGGGTTTAGCCCGCACTGGTGGCGTTGCGGTCGGCGCGCTGGATGCCCTGACCCCACTCCCACGCTCGGGCCGAAACGCATGCAGCCGCAACAGACTCATGACAAAGCCGGCGTAATCATCGGGCGCCAGTGAAAGTTCATCGCGCCCGTGAATGGCTATCTGGTAAGCAAGTTGCAGATACTCGGCGTCGAGTGCCTCGGCATAGGGGGTGAGACGGCTGCGTTCCGCCTCATCGAGCAGCGCTTCGGGGGCAAACTGCGCCAGTGCGATGCGGTGAAACAGCGTGGCCAGTTCCTGCAGGCCACCATCGAAGGACAAGCTGCGCGCATCCATCAATTTGGCAACCTCCAGCATGGCCTGCACATCCTGTGTCACCAAGCCATCGAGCAAGGCAAACAGGTGCTCGTCGCCGACCGTGCCGAGCATGGCGCGCACGCCCACTTCTTCGACTTTTCCAGCACCATGAGCGATGGCCTGATCCAGCAAGGACAAAGCGTCGCGCATGCTGCCCGCGGCACCCTTGGCCAGGTGACGCAGAGCCGGCGCTTCGAATACGACGCCTTCAGCTTCCAGTACGCGAGACAGATGCTCCACGATCTGTAGCAGCGGCATCTGCTTCAGGTTGAACTGCAAGCAGCGAGAAAGCACCGTGACCGGGATTTTCTGCGGGTCGGTGGTAGCGAGGATGAACTTGACATGTTCGGGAGGTTCTTCCAGCGTCTTCAACATGGCGTTGAAGGCGTGCCCGGAGAGCTGGTGAACTTCGTCGATGACATAGACCTTGTAGCGACCGATGGTTGGCGCATAGGTCGCGCGCTCGAGTAACTGGGTCATGTCGTCGACACCGCGATTCGACGCGGCATCAAGTTCTATGTAATCGATGAAGCGACCGCTGTCGATTTCCGTGCAAGCCGGACAGATACCGCAGGGTGTGGAACTGACACCGGTTTCGCAATTCAGGGCTTTGGCCATGATGCGCGCCAGCGTCGTTTTGCCGACGCCGCGCGTGCCGGTGAATAGATAGGCGTGATGAAGCCGGTTCTGATCGAGCGCATGAGTCAAGGCACGAACGACATGCTCCTGCCCCACCAGGCTTGCAAAAGCCTTGGGGCGCCACTTGCGGGCAAGGACCTGATAACTCATGCAGGGATTTTATCAGGCCCGCTGCTCTGCATGCCGGGGAAAGCGCTTCGCGCGCCGGCAACAAACGGAGCAGCCGCTCTTGATCGGCTGCTCCGTGTCAAAAAGTGACCAGCGCTGGTCGCGGCGGCGACTTTTGCCCTGATGCCGACATCTAACCCTTGCGCGGCTCCGCTGAACCTGGTGCGCCCCGCCCACCGCGACCGGGACCATGTGAGTGTCGTCCAGCGGCACTGAAATATTGGTCGGCCGCCAGCTTCTGCTCAGGCGAGAGAACCGCATACAGACGAGTGAAAGACTCGTTCACCGACTCCATCGAGGCGAGGCGCTGCTGCATAAAGCTTTGCATCTGCGCCATTCGCTCCGGAGCACTCAGCGACGTTTCACCCTGCGCGCGACCGCGCATGGCCTGCAAGCCCTTGCCGGCCTCGGCCGCCGACTTTTCGGCAAAAGCTTGCCAGAGCGGTTCTTGCTGGGCAGTGAGCTTCAGTTCGCCCTTGAGCCGGCTGAGCCGCTGCTCGACACGCGCGCCGGGGTCCATCATGCCGCCTTGCTGCATGGAACTGCGCTTGAAACCCGGCTTGCCTCCGGCTTCACAACCCGGCCCTTGCGCGTAGGCGATGCCGAAAAAGGTGGCGCTGACGGCAAGAATGCCGGCAACAATTACGTTTCTTCGATTCATGGAATTGCTCCTGTCGTTATTGCCTCATGGCAGGATGCATTTAAACAGTGGGCTGTAAGCCGGTTGTGACGCTGACTCCGCGTTTGTAAGCGAAGATTGCAAAATCATGGGGAGCAACGCGGTGGCAAGGGGCGGCGAGCCTGACCCCCGGCACTTGCGGAAAATAGCTGTGGCTGCTTCCTTCCGGACCTGACCAGATTCACCACCCCGCAATGCGGGGAGACCCGCCGCAGCGGAATTTTAGCAGTTTTCGCCATGGCTTCCGCCGTAGCACCAGCCCCGAGTTTTACGGCAACGCAGGCCGCGTCAGCCGCCGCCACGCTGGTAATACAGGGTGAATCGCCGCATGAAGCGATCCTGCTCGTCATCCGTCAAGCCATCAAATTCAATCTCGACGCGAAATCGATCCATTTCGACAATGCCGATTTTCAACGCCGGAATCGGCGTCAGCCGCAACGACCAGCCTTTTCCGCTAAAACGATCACCGGCTTCCCGAATTTCGCTGTCACCGGTAGCCGCCGGAAGTATGCGCACAAAATCGGCACGGGTAATTGTCGCTTCGTGTTGCCGCGAAAATTTCATCCACCAGCCACGGGCGGCCAGATAGCCAGGGTCTCCCCGTCTTTCAGCTTGCGTCCCGGGCGCGCTTCGGGAAGCACATGGACGCCGTCTAGCAAAACCAGGTGAACCAGCCTTGGCGGCAGATTGAAGCGTTCGATGACGTCGACGATGCTGCTGCCTTCCGCGAGTTCAAGACTGAAGGCATTGGTCTTTTTGGCTTCAGCCGGCAAGTAATCCTGCAGTTGCGCAAACAGCTTGAAAGTAATCCTCATGCGGCCTTTTGCGCGGTGCCGAGGTAGGCTGCCATGAAGGTGGTGGGATCATTCAACAGGCGCTGCTTCCATTGACCGAGCGAAGCCTGCGTCTGCACCAGACCGCGCAGGGCGCCGACGTGGTCGGTCCAGCCGATGCTGGTGGCGCCGATCAGGATGTTGTCCTTGAACTGCAGGGAAAGATAGCGATGGCGTGCCTCATCAACCAGTTCAACGCCGTCACCGCCGTCCGCTTTGCTCGCGCCCTGCCACTGACCGAAAGAAGTTGAAATCAAGCCCAGCGTGTCGAGCACGTTGATTGCCAGACTGCCGCCGCTCTGGACCTGGGCGCCGGCCATGTTGTGCGCTGCCACTCGCGCTTGATCGACCGCATTGGGCTGGATCGCGTTGAGTTCGGGCTGACCCGTATGAAAGCCAGGGGCCTCGGTTACATCGCCCGCGGCATAGACGTCCGCTACGCTGGTGCGCATGCCGGCATCGACCCGAATGCCGCGCTCGACGACAATCCCGCTGCCTGAAAGAAAAGCCGTGTTCGGCGCCACACCAGCCGCGCAGATCACCAGATCGGCGGCGAGTTCTGCGCCGGTGCTGAGCTTGGCCAAGAGTTCGCTGCCCTTTTGCGTGATCGCAGTAACGCCGGCGTTGACGTGCACCGCGACGCCCTTGCTCTCGACCCATTGCCGGATCATGTTGCCGGCCTTTTCAGTCATCATGCGCGGCACCATGCGGTCGCCCATTTCGACGACGGTGAGCTTGACACCTCGCGCCGCCAGGGACTCCATGATTATGCAGCCGATGAAACCGGCGCCGATTTGCAGCACGCGAGCTCCGGGTGTGGCTTTGGCAGCAATGGCACGGGCATCCTCTATGGTCCAGCAGGTGTGGACATTGGGCAAATCCATGCCCGGCACCTTGGGCCGTATCGGATGCGAGCCGGATGCGATCAGCAAGCGATCATAGGGCAGGCGCTCACCGCTGGCGAATTCAATCTGTTTGGCCTTCGGATCGACCTTGACCACTTTGCCTTCGATCAGATGAATTCGTTCCCGCGCGTAGTGGTCGTGCGTCTTGCGCAGATGCGTACCGCTGTCGGCGATGGCACCGGTCAGGAAATAGGGAATCGCCATGCGTGAATACGGCGGCTCCGCTTCGTCGCCGATGAGGGCGATATCCGCTTCGGGTTGAAGCCGACGCAGTGTTTCCGCAGCGACCAGTCCGGTCGGACCGTTACCGATGATGACGTGTTTCATGGGTATCCTCAAAAAAACGTTTCACCACGGCGGACACGGCGACACGGCGAAAAACCAAGTGAATGGTTTTGCCTTTCGCCGTTTCCCCTTGTCCGCCGTGGTTAATTGAAACTAAAGGCCGAGTCGTGCCAGTGTTTCCTTGCTCGGCACACCCCTCGCGTCCCACCCACGTGCCTTGTAGTACCCCGGCAGCATCTTCTCCACGCCGGAGACCAGGCCCTTGG
>JAIPCT010000128.1 GCA_021738065.1 Burkholderiaceae bacterium | reverse complement strand
TTGGCGGCGGGCTTGATGCGTTCGACCAGTGCATCTCCGGCATCGATATCAACCCCGGCGTCGCGGTAGGTGAGCGAGGATGAAGCAGAAGGAATGGCAGTCAAGTCGAGATCCTTGAAGACGCGTGTCAGGAGGTTGGCGAGGGATGGCAGCTACGGACTAGCGCCGGATGGGCGATAATCAGCGCTCCCAACCAAGATATCCCGTCAGATTTTACCGGAAATGACCTCGTTCACCGACGCCAGACGCCGCGACAAACTGCAAGCCGCACTGTGGATCGCCGCGGGGCTGACGATACTCGCGCTGCTCTACGCGCTCTCGCCGATTCTCACGCCTTTTTTGCTGGCGGGCATCCTGGCCTACGTCTGCAACCCCGTGGTCGATCGGCTCACCCGCCTCAAGCTGCCGCGCATGCTGGCCGTGGTGCTGGTGCTGACCGGGCTGCTGCTGCTGGGCGCCAGCCTGATACTGATCATCCTGCCGCTGCTGTATGAAGAAGCCACGACACTGGCCGCCCGCGCGCCACAGGCCGCGCAGCTGATCAACGAGAAACTCCTGCCCTGGCTGCGCGAGACCTTCGGCTTGAAACTTCAGCTCGACGTCGCCTCGTTCAAGAATCTCGCGGCCGGCAACTGGGATACCGTGCAAACCATCCTGCAACGTGTCTACAGCTCACTCAAGATAGGCGGCGTGGCGCTGGTGGGTCTGGTGGTTAACCTGATGCTGGCGCCGGTCGTGATGTTCTACCTGCTGCTCGACTGGCACGGTTTGATCAGCCGCTCGCGCGCCCTGATTCCACGCCCCTGGCAAACCAAGCTGATCGGCATGGCGAAGGATATCGATTCGGTGCTGTCGCAGTATTTGCGCGGCCAGATCCTGGTCATGGCCATTCTTGCCCTGTATTACAGCTTCGCGCTCTGGCTCGCAGGCATTTCCTCGGCGCTCTCGATCGGCGTGTTTACCGGCTTGCTGATTTTCATTCCCTACCTGGGCTATGCCACGGGCCTGATTCTGGCCCTGCTGGTCGCGACGCTGCAGTTCGCCGGCTGGGGTCCGCTGATCGCCGTGCTGATCATCTACGGCGTTGGCCAGATGCTGGAAAGTTTTCTGCTGACGCCGTATATGGTCGGCGAGCGCATCGGCATGCATCCGCTGGCGGTGATCTTCGCCCTGATGGCCTTCGGCCAGTTGTTCGGCTTCTTCGGCGTGCTGGCCGCGCTGCCGGCATCGGCGGCGCTGCTGGTGGCCCTGCGGGAAGTCCGCACGCTGTATCTAGACAGTGGTTTTTATCGGGGCCGCTGAATGGATACGCCGCAGAAGCAGATGCTGCTGGATCTGAAACCCGAGCAGGCACCCACGCTGGACAACTTCGTGGTCGGCGCCAATGCCGAACTGGTCGAACGCCTGCGCGGCCTGAGCGACACGCGCAGCTGCGAAGCCCTGTATCTGTGGGGTGCGCATGGCAGCGGCAAAAGCCACTTGCTGCAGGCAACCGCGGCGGCGGTCGAGGGGAGCAGGCCGCTGCTGCACCTGCGCGCCGCCGACGCCGGTGCCGGCATGACGCCCGCCTCGGGAACCCTGCTGGTGATCGATGATCTGGACGAACTCGATCCGGAGGCCCAGATTGCCTTGTTTCGCGCCTTCAATGCCGCGCGCTTTCTCGGCCTGGCCCTGCTGCTCGCCGGCAGCGCGCCGCCGCTGCGGCTCGAATTGCGCGAGGACCTGCGCACCCGCATCGGCCAGACGTTGATTTACGAAATCCAGTCGCTGTCGGATGACGAAAAAGCCGCCGCCCTGCGCCACCACGCCATCGAGCGCGGCATGCTGATGGATCCCGGGGTGGTGCACTACCTGCTGCGCCACGGCCGGCGCGACCTGCCCTCGCTGATGGCCATGCTGAACAGCCTCGACCGCGCCTCGCTCGAACAAAAACGCCCGCCCACGCTACCCCTGCTGCGCGAACTGATGCAAACCTCACTGGACCTCGACAATCAATGAACGACTTGTTTTCCGCCCCCCGTTCACCGAACAGGGATGATCGCGCCGCGCCAAAGTCGCCGGCACCAACCGCGGCCGACCGGGCGCAACTGGGTCGCAAGCCATGAACCTCGCCTTGTTTGATCTCGACAACACACTGCTGGCGGGCGATTCCGATTTCGAGTGGGCTCAATTCCTGATCAGCCAGGGCGTACTCGACCGCGAAGTTCACGAAGCCCGCAACATCGAATTCTTCGAGCAATACAAGGCCGGCACGCTGGATATCCATGCCTTTCTCGATTTCCAGCTGACGCCCTTGTCGCGCCATCCGCGCGCCGAACTCGACGCCTGGCATCGGGAATTCACCCGTACGCGCATCCTGCCCCTGATCAGCCCCGCCGCCCGCGATCTGGTCGCCAGGCACGCCGCCGCCGGCGACCTGCTGGCGATTGTCACCGCCACCAACAGCTTTGTCACCGGGCCGATCGCCCGGGAATTCAACATTCCGCACCTGATCGCGACCATTCCGGCCCAGGAAGGCGGCCATTTCACCGGCCGCGCGCGCGGTACGCCGTCGTTTCGCGAAGGCAAGATCGAACGCGTCGAAGCCTGGCTCGAATCGCTCGGACTGTGGCTCGGCAGTTTCGAACAAAGCTGGTTTTACAGCGATTCCCACAACGACCTGCCGCTACTGGAGAAAGTCACCCATCCCGTGGCTGTTGACGCCGACCCCACGCTGACTCAAGCGGCGACTGAGCGCGGCTGGCCGCGGATCAGTCTGCTGGCTTAGACGGACCGCTTTTTGACCCGGTGCAGGCGGGTCCGGCAGGCGCTGTCGCGGGCGACGAATCTCGGCCGGCAAATGCCAACGCGAGGTGATGATTCGGGTATACTCCGCCCCCTGCGAACGGCAGCAAGCCTTGTGCTTGCCGCTGTTTTCGGAGACGTGGCCGAGTGGTCGAAGGCACGCCCCTGCTAAGGGCGCATCTGGGCAAAACCTGGATCCAGGGTTCGAATCCCTGCGTCTCCGCCAAGAAAAACCAGCAAAACGCCCCTTGCGGGGCGTTTTGCTTTTGATTTAACAGCCTCAAACCGGGTTGCAGAGTGTCTGGAAGCGCTGAATACCAGGTAAATATGTAGAAATCTCTGCTTTTTTCGATTCCCTGGCAGGCTTTTGGCTTCAATTGTGATTTTGCAGGCGGAAACGAACCGATCGACAGGCATGCCCGGAAACAATCTGTTGCAAATAGCGGTTGAACTTGTCGCTGCCGAACCCATCTACTCTTCATTCAAATAAATCAACTCATTTCCCCGACACCGCTGAATCATGCAAATAACAATAATCGAAAAGTTCTTGGCCGACTCCTGCCGTTACTTGGCAGGCTGAGGCGTACGCCCCCTGGTAGCCGGCCACCTCCGCCCGGCTACCCAAAGGCCCCGCATCGGGGCCTTTGCTATTTCGACTGGAGACTGGAGTAGTCAATGGCCCAACACAGCATTACTCTCATCGACGTTCTTACGCCGCCCGTCAATCAATGGCTGAAGGAGCTTTCCCGCCGCAAAGCCAATCTGCCCACGGGTGTGCGCGTGGTAAGGTTCAGCGAATCCGATGAGGATGGCCCTGATCAGCCGAACTTGTCGGCAAGCAGCACGCGTCCGCAGCGCAAAGCGGCCTCAAGCAGGCAAGCGGTCCCGGAACTCGCCAAAAGCGACTCCTGACGCATCAGGCCATCACCCAAACTGGAACCAAGCATGCTGACTCTTGAAGATGCCAACCGGATCACGGCGGCTGCCCGGCAGGAAGCCGTCAGCCATGGCTGGAATGTGGTGATCGCCGTGGTCGACGATGGCGGACACCTGATTTCGCTGGCGCGCATGGATGGCACGCAAAAAGCCTCGGTACGCATCGCGGAACTGAAAGCCAAAACGGCGATTCTGTTCAAGCGCCCGACCAAGGCGCTGGAAGACGCGGTGCTGGAGGGGCGCTCGGTGATGATGACGCTGCCCGATGCGATCTGCCTGGAAGGTGGCCTGCCCTTGATGCGCGATGGTGTGCACGTGGGCGCAATCGGCGTTTCCGGCGTCAAGTCATCGGAGGACGGAATTGTTGCCGCGTGCGGCGTGGCGGCGCTCGGGAGTTAGCAGCCGAATCCATCCTCGCAGTGAGTGTCATGAAAAAACGCCCCGCATGGGGCGTATTTGTTTTGTCCGCAACCGCCGCGGGAAGCGCGGACGCCGTATCGCGAGCGCCGACTTTTCAGCCCGGATCTTCCCACTGCCTGGCCCCACCCAGCGCCCCGCGGACGAAAGTGTGTTTCAGGCTACACTTCGATCCGGATCAGGGGAGGGCCCAATGAGCGATGTCATCATCATCGGCGGAGGCATTGCCGGTATCTGCGCGGCGCTGGAACTGCTCGACGCAGGTCGTCGGGTGCTGTTGCTGGATCGCGACACAGCCGAAAATTTCGGCGGCTTGGCGAAGGAAAGTTTCGGCGGCATTTTCCTGGTCGACACACCCGAGCAGCGGCGCGCAGGCATTCGCGACACGCCCGAACTGGCGCTGAGTGACTGGCTCGCCTTTGGCGAACTCGACGCCAGCGACCATTGGCCGAGGGCCTGGGCCGAACACTACGTGCAACGCTGCCATGACGAAGTGGGAGTCTGGCTGCGAGAGCGCGGCGTCGGGTTTGTGCCCGCTCCGCACTGGGTCGAGCGCGGCCTGTTTTCACCGGGCAATTCGGTACCACGCTTTCATATTGTCTGGGGCACCGGGCACGAACTGGCAATCCGCCTGATTGACCGGCTGGAACACCACCCACGGCGCGATCTGCTCGAACTTCGCTTCAATCACCGGGTTGACAGCCTGCTGAGCTCCAATGGCATCGTCACCGGTTGCAACGGCATTTCCGAAGAAAGCCAGCACCCTTTCGAACTGCACGCAGGCAGTGTCATCGTTGCCGCCGGCGGCTTCAACGGCAACATCGAACGGGTTCGGCAGCACTGGCATCGCGACTGGAGTTCGCCGCCGCCGGTCATCCTCAACGGCTCCCACCGCTACGCGGACGGCCGGCTGCACGATGCGGTAGACGCGGTCGGCGGCCAGCTCACGCATCTCGACTCGATGTGGAACTATGCCGCCGGCGTTCATCACCCGCGGCCACGCAAACCCGGACACGGTCTTTCCCTGGTGCCGCCGCGCTCCGCGCTGTGGCTCAACTGGCGTGGCCAGCGCATCGGACCGATGCCGCTGGTAACGGGCTTCGATACGCGCGACCTGGTGGCGCAGGTCTGCGCCCAGGAGCGGCAGTACTCCTGGCAACTGATGAATCGTCGGATCGCGCTCAAGGAGCTCGCCGTTTCCGGAGCGGAATTCAATCCCTCGATTCGCGACAAGAAAAAGCTGGCGTTCCTCCGCGATCTTTTGTTCGGTAACCGCTGGCTTTATGACGAAATGCTGGCTTCCTGCAAGGATTTCGTGGTCGGACGCGATCTGCCGGAACTGGTTGAGCGGATGAATGCGCTTCAGGGCGATGATGCGGTAAGCCTCGATTGCATGCGCGAGGCCACCGCGAGCTATGACGCCCAGATCGACCGCGGCGCGAACCTGCACAACGATGAGCAGTTGCGGCGTATCGCCTATGTGCGTCGCTGGAAGGGCGACCGGATCCGCACCTGCAAGTTCCAGAAGATTCTTGAGCCGAAAGCCGGGCCATTGATCGCGGTGCGCGAGTTCATCATCAGTCGCAAAAGCCTGGGCGGCATCCAGACCGATATGCAAAGCCGCGCGCTGGACTCGGCCGGCCAACCCATAGCGGGCCTTTTTGCCGCTGGCGAAGCCGCCGGATTTGGCGGCGGCGGCATGCACGGCATAAGGGCGCTGGAAGGCAGCTTTCTCGGTGCTTGC
>JAIPCT010000127.1 GCA_021738065.1 Burkholderiaceae bacterium | reverse complement strand
GATCGAAACCCGCGACGACCTCGACGCGGCCGCCCTTGCGGCGTGCAAAGCGCTCGGCGAGCATCGCCGGAACAATCCTGTCATCGCCGCCGACAAAATGCACGCTGCGCGGCAGAGACACATTTTCACCCAAAGCCATGGGGTCCAGCGGACCGCGCAGCGGCGACACATCATGCCACGCCGCCCAGTCGCCCAGCGCCAGGGGCGCGGCGACCGTCACCAGCAATTCGACATCGTCGCGGCGCGCGGCCAACAAGGCGGCAATCACGCCGCCGCCCGAGTGACCGACCAGCCGGATCCGGCGCGCGCCGACCGTCCGCTTGAGCTGCAGCAGCGCATCGTCGAAGGCGGCGATGACCTCGGGCGAAAACCGCCGCGCGGTCCAATAGGCGCTGTCACAGCTTTTCAGTTCCGTGCGATCCAGATACTGACAGGGTCGCCCCAGATAGATCACCGCCGGCGAGGGGTCGGCTGCCGCCAGAGCCAGGGCCAGCGGCAGGTCGGGCGTCGGGTCGGCGGGCGGCACGTAAGCGCCCGGCCAGGATGCACCGTCGCCCTCGATATAAATCGTCACTACCTCGCTGCCGCCGCCACGAACCAGGGCCAGCAATTTGAACTTGCCCGTGCTGACGAGCGATTCGGCAAAACCACGCGGCTGGCTCCACTCGACCACCGCCTGCCGCGACCCGCCAAAACGCTCTGGTGCGGCACAGCCCGCCAGCAGCAATAAAAAAGCCGCGCCCAGCGGCGCGGCCTTTCGTATCGCTCCGATTTCCAACATCAGAAGCGGAAGTTGATGTTCCCCATCAACGTTGCATTCTTGGCATTGCGGCGACCACTTTCTTCCGTGTAAGCAATACCACCGGTGACCTTGTTGGCAATCGACAAAAAATTTACACCCAGCTTCAGAATGAACGAATCCTTATCCCAATCAGGGTCGTTGAAGGCTGTTTTCAGCCGCGTATCTTTCGAGTAAACAACACCGAGAAAAGGCATGATCCCTCCGTTCATCCAGTATCCCACCTCGGCACCGAGGTTCATCTGTTCGATCTCGTTCTTGGTGCCCGTGTTCGCACTGGTCACGCCGTTCGTTTTGATATCTCCATACTTTTCGGAGGAAGCGAGATAACCCAATTTGCCAGAGAACTGAAGGTTTCCGGTCCACTGTACGTAGCCCAGGTTGGCTGCGTAGAACTGACGGTCGGATTCAGCTTTGATCCCACCGGCCTGCCCTGCTTCGCCTTTTCCAAAACCTGCAGAAAGATCGAGTGCCATGTTCGGTCCCAATTGCACTCCAAGGTAAGGAGCGAAGGCGAGTCCATTGGAATTGGTGCCCGCTGCCCCCGCGCCAACAGAACCAGTACCTCGATCAAAGGCTGCCGAAATGCCGAGAACCATCGTTGGAGAGATTTGGTAGTCTGCGCCAACCACAGCGTTGGTCACATCTGTTGCGCGCTTCTTGGTCGTGTCTGAAGGAGAATAACTGGAATTATTCTGGCCGAGCGCAGCCCACCCGTTCCATTTTTCCGCGATATTCCCAGCGGCCATGCCCGATCCAGAAGAAGCCTGCTTCGTCGAGGATTGCCCTCCGACATTCGACAGCATCCGGGCGCCAATGACATTGGAAATCGTATTGACCTGCTGCACCACAGTTGCCTGAGCCTGCTGTTGCGCACCCGATGAGGAAGTTGCCCCCGCCACACCACCAGCGCTTATTGAGCAGCTACCGGAGATTGTGGTGCTGCCGACGCCGCCGGTATTACTGGCTGTACATGTCCACAGATAACCCTGTTCCGTGCCTGACTTGGTTCCACTGCCAGCGAAAAAAGTGAAAGCGCCAGTTAGAGAGCCCGATAGGCTAGCACTGTAACCACTGAACGATGCACTTACGGTACCGGAGGCTGTATTGATTCCGTCAGTGTACGTGACGTCACAGCTTCCGCTACCGGTCAGACCGCCGCCGCTTGCCTGAGTCACGCCGCTGGTATCGCAATTACTTAAATTTACCGAACCGGATGCCGCGACCGACCCAGAAGCGCACAGCAGAGTTGCCACAATCCAAAACTGCGCTAATTTGTTCTTCATTTCTTTCTCCCAAAAAAATGATTAATTCCGTGCCTGACCGAAAACTCCGTTTTCCCGCAAGCGCCCCCCTTGCGTTTCCCGTTTTGCTATTGCCTCCCAACACGATGTGGCGCTTGAATCCGCAATTCCCATAATCATAATAATGCTACTACTATTTTTTGCTTTCGCGCACATTCCTCACGGCTTTCTTGTACAAGGACACCAGCAGCGCCGCCTCGGGATTCTTCGGCCGCTCCTGTTGCAGTTCAGCCAATACCTGCTCCACGCGCTCGAGTTGCCGCATTTCGTAAAGCCCTGAAAGCAGATACATCTCCGGCCCCAGGTCGTCGCGCTCGACGGCGCTCCTGAGTTCGCGGTAAGTGGCGTCCAGTTTGCCGATGGCGTCATCGCTGGCGATGGTCCGCAAGCGCGTGACGCCGCCGCGGCCTTGACTGTCCAAAGCGGGCGTACGGGCGATTTGCTTGACCATCACCAGAGGCAGCGACTTGACCTGCGGAGCGGTCAAATCTTCTGCCCGGCCTTCCTGCACGGTCAGCTGAAGACGCCCGGGGCCGGACCAGGTTTCCTGTCGCCCGGTCTTGAAATACACCAGTTGCAAGCGGGTATCGCTCTCCAGGGCAAGCCGGTCGCCGTCCTTGAGTTTGACGAAGGCTTCAAGCGGAACCGGTGCCGCGCCGTCAAGGCGCGAGATATTGCCATGCACCGACATGACCAAGGCGACCTCGGCGGCGCTGGCCTGAGCGAACCCCAGAACCAGAAAACTGATGCAGATAATCCGGAAGCTCATGGTGTATTACCTCACTCAACAATGGTGACAATCTCGTACGCCTCTACCGGCGCGGCGCGACCCTTGACCGTCAGACGGTGCAGGAGCCCTGTATTCAATCCCGGCCCGAATGCCAAAACAGTATCACGGCTGGCCAGGATATGCGCGCCGGTTTCCTTGGTCTGGCCTTCGAGGCGCGACGCGATATTCACCGTGTCGCCGATCGCCGTGTATTCCATGCGCGCCGAAGAGCCGATGTTGCCGATGACCGCTTCGCCGCTGTGCACGCCGATGCCGATGTCGAATTCAGGCAGGCCGCGGTCGGCGAAGCGCTGTTCGACCCAGGCACGAAATTCCAGCGCGACGCCGCGCAGCGCCACCGCCGCGCGCAAGGCGTGGCGGGCATGGTCAGGCTGCTCCAGCGGAGCGCCGAATTCGGCCATGATGGCGTCGCCGATGAATTTGTCGATGGTCGCGCCTTCCGCCAGCAGCACGGCGCAGGCACGCTCGAAGTAGGTATTGAGCAGCTCCACCACTTCGCGCGCACTGAGCTTTTCCGAATAGGTGGTGAAGTTGCGGATATCCGAGAACAACACGCTGATCTGTCGCGACTGCCCGCCCAGCTCCGGCAGCTCGGACGATGCCAGCAGGGTCGTCACCACTTGCGGCGAGACATAGCGGCCGAACATCTGGCCAATGCGCTTGCGCTCGCGCTCTTCGCGCGTCAGCCGCAGCAGCGAGAGGCAGATCAGCACCACCAGCATGCCGGCTTGCAGGTGCGCCAGCGGAAACAGCAGGCTCTGCTTGAACAGCAAATAGGCGACCAGGGCCGACAACTGCATCGCCAAAACCACCAGAATCACCGAGCGCAGCGCCGAAAGCCGCAGGCCCAGATAGGCCAGGGCGCCCAGCACCGCAGCGAACACCAGCAGGCGCGCCGCGGCCGGCGCCTCGTCGATGAACTGCCCGGCGAGCAGGGTCTCGATCACGTTCGCCTGTATCTCGGGGCCGGCCATCAGGATGTTGGCGCCGCCGATGCTGGTCGAATAGGGCGTCGGATGCAGGTCGTTCATGCTGGCATAGCCGGCGCCGATCACCACCACCTTGCCGGCCAGGGCGCGCACCGCCGGGTCGCTCGCGGCATTCGGCGCCAGCAGTTTGCGAAATGACATGGCCTTGAAACTTCCCGGCGGGCCGGCAAAGGCAATCGGAATCGCGCGCTCGGGGCCGAGCGCGCGCCCGCCGAACTGCCAGACGCCGGACTGACGATCCTGCCCCGTCGCCACGGATGCGGCGAGCGCGCCGAAGGCCAGATAGGGCATACCTTGTTTCTGTGCGAACTCGCCAGGCGCTTCGATCAACGAAAAGCGGCGCACCGCGCCGTCGGCATCCGAAGGCAGGTTGGCCAGGCCGACATGCCCTGCCAGATCGAGATCGGGCAAGGCCAGCAGGTAGTCGGGGCTGGGCAGAACGAAATCATCCACCGTATCGCCAGCGCCGACTTTGAAGGCCGCCAGCAACACGCCGCCGCGGTTGATCTGCGCGCGAAACGGCTGGTCGTAATTGCGCGAGGCCTCGCGCCCGAGCAGACCCAACTTCTCGATCCAGCGCTCGGGGCTGCCGCTGAAAATGAAATCGATGGCGATGACCTTGACGCCGACCTCGCGCAGCGTCGCCACGGCCCTGGCGAAATGCGGCGTCCAGAAGGCCAATGGCTCATCCGGCCGCTCGTTCAGCGTCGGATCGTCGAGCATCACCAGCGCGGTATGGCGCGGCGCGGTGCGCGGGCCGGCCAATCGATGCCACATATCGGTGTAGAGGTACTCGATGCGGGTTGCCACGTTGCTGCGGTACAAGCCTTCGGCAACGGCGGTTGCCAGCAACGCGGCGGCCAGCGCGATGACGCCCGCGTTTTGCCCGAGGCGCCAGCTGAAGCGCATGTCTAGCCGAGAAACAGCCGATAGGCCGGATTCTTCGATTCGTCCCAGCAGCGATAGCCCAGTCGCTTGAGGAATGCGCGAAAGTCCTTCATTTCCCCCGGCGGCACTTCCATGCCGACCAGCACGCGGCCGGTATCCGCGCCGTGATTGCGATAATGGAACAGGCTGATGTTCCAGCCCGAGCTCATCTTGTTGAGGAAGTTCATCAAGGCACCGGGGCGCTCGGGAAACTCGAAGCGATAAACCAGTTCGTTCTCGACCTGCGCCGCATGGCCGCCGACCATATGGCGGATGTGCAGCTTGGCCATCTCGTCGTCGGTCAGATCCAGCGTCGGATAGCCGTGTTTTGCCAGTTGCCGCACCAGCTTGTTCGCCTCGTCGCGATTGGCGACCTGCATGCCGACGAACACGTGGGCCTCGCCCGCGTCGTGGTAGCGGTAGTTGAACTCGGTGATGTTGTGCGCGCCGATCAGCGCCATGAATTTCTTGTAGCTGCCGGGCTTCTCCGGCAAGGTCACCCCCAGCACCGCCTCACGCTGTTCGCCGACTTCGGCGCGCTCGGCGACAAAGCGCAGGCGGTCGAAATTCATGTTGGCGCCGGAGCCCACCCCCACCAGCGTCTTGCCGTGCACGCGATTGGTTTGCGCCCAGGCCTTGGCGCTAGCCACCGCCAGCGCACCGGCCGGTTCCAGGATCGTGCGGGTGTCTTCGAACACATCCTTGATCGCCGCACAAATGGCGTCGGTGTCGACCAGCACCATTTCATCGACATACTGGCGACAGAGGCGGAAGGTCTCGGCGCCAACGAATTTGACCGCCGCGCCGTCGGCAAACAACCCCACCGAATCCAGCCGCACGCGCCGACCCGCCGCCAGCGAACGCGTCATGGCATCGGCATCGGCGGCCTCGACGCCGATGATCTTGATCTGCGGTCGCAGGCGCTTGATGTAAGCCGCCACGCCGGAGATCAACCCGCCGCCGCCAACGCAACAGAACACCGCCTCGATCGGCTCGGGATGCTGACGTAATATCTCCATGCCGATGGTGCCTTGCCCGGCGATGACCTCCGGGTCATCGAAGGGATGGACGAAGTTCAGCTTCTGC
>JAIPCT010000126.1 GCA_021738065.1 Burkholderiaceae bacterium | reverse complement strand
GATTGCCGCCGCCGGCGGCGGCGTAGCTGTTGTCGTTGCCGGCGCCGGTGGCGCAACTGCGGCCGGAACAATTTCAAGCACAGGACTCTTGACCGGCTCACTCGCCGCAACCGCGACTGGAGTGATCTCGATGGGCTTGGCCCTGATCGCCGCAACCGGGCCAAGTTGATCCGGTTTCGATGCATTCCCGCTCAGCAGCCAGGCACCCAAAATAGCCATGGGAACAGCCAATGCCACGCTGATCATCGCCGTGCGCAGCCCTGAAAAGGCAGCCCAGCGTCCCGTCGCCGGGTCAGCGTGAAGTTCCCCGCAGGCTATCTTTACATGACGTTTGTCGACCTGCTTGACCCCTTCGGCGTAAGCGGCGAGCAGCGATTTGTCGGCCAGCAGGTTGATGCGGCGGGCGCGTCCATGCGAGGCTTTCAGCAGCAAGGCCGTCGCGGCGGGCGTAAACAACCGGCCGCCACGCCAACCGGCGATACGCAAGCGGTGATCGATGTAGGCCGCTGCTTCTTCATGCGGCAATGGAAGCAGCTCGAAGCGATGGATGACTCTGTCCCGCACCTGACGCAGTCTTTTGTCGGCCAGCAGGGTATCCAGCTCCGGTTGACCGAACAGCATGATGTTGACCAGCTTGTGGCGATCGGTTTCCAGATTCGACAGCAGGCGCACTTCTTCCAGCGACTCGGGCGGCATCGCGTGCGCTTCGTCGATGACCAACAGAACGCGCAAGCCCTGCGCATGCCTACGCAGCAGTTCCTGATGGAGTTGCGCGAGGTTTTCCTCGGTCGAGGCCGGCTGGCTGGTCAGACCGAGATCGCGAGAAATCGCGCTGATGATTTCGTCGCGGCTGAAGCAGGGGTTGGCCAGGTAAACCGAACTGATATCTTCGGGCAGGCGACTAATCATCAACCGTGCCAGCAGCGTCTTGCCGCTGCCAACTTCCGCGACAGCGGTAACAATCCCTTCTTCGTGGCAAGCTACATGGAGCAGCCCGGTAAGAATGCCGCCACGCTGACTGCCCGAGAAAAAGAATTCAATATCGGGCGTAATCTGAAACGGTGACCTTTCCAGGTCAAAATGTTTCAGATAGAGAAAGGACATTGGCGGCTACCGAGAAGAGACAATTTGGCTAAAACCCGTTTATTTTCAATAGATTGAAAAGCAACAACACAAAGCTCTGTGAAATATAGCGCAATACGCGGAACCAGCATGCGCGGTTTTGAATGCCTTTCTCGTTCTTAGTCACCGTATTGCCCGCATTTTGAGACCGCTGCATCAGGATCCAAGCTGGCATGATTGCCAAAGCGGCTTGGGCCTTGGGGTCTGGACTGCAGCGATTATCACAATAGCCATAGCTGGACCGACCGGCTTTACTTCAACGAAATTTTTCGGAGGCACCCGCGAAGTGTTCCATGTTGTACTTGTTGCCCCGGAGATTCCGCCGAACACCGGCAACGTCATACGTTTGTGCGCAAACACCGGGGCAAAACTGCATCTGGTGGAGCCCCTGGGATTCAATTTGTCGGCGGCACAACTGCGCCGCGCCGGCATGGATTACGCCGAGCTGGCGAGCGTCACGGTGCATCCCGACTGGGCAGCGTGCCGTACCGCGCTGGCCGGGGCGCGGCTGTTTGCATTGACGACAAAGGGCAAGCGCCGTCACGCCAGCGCCGAGTTTCAAGCCGGTGACGCGTTTGTCTTCGGCTCCGAATCAAGCGGCCTGCCGGAAAAGGTCCTGATTGACATCGCGCCGGACCACCGCCTGAGGCTGCCGCTTGTTCCGGGAAACCGCAGCCTGAATCTTTCGAATGCCGTCGCGGTGATGGTGTATGAAGCCTGGCGGCAACAGGGGTATGCCGGCGGGGAGTAGAGAAATGCATTCACCACGGCGACAGGGCGATGAAAAGTCGGCGCTGGCGACACGGCGGCAGGCGGCATGGAAGCGCGCTGCTTGGTCTTGAATATCGCCGTGTCGCCGTGGTTAATGCGCTTTCACTCGTGCTTCGGATCGCGTGCCATGAGTTGTTCCACCGCGCCTTGCGGCGTGATGCGCCCGTCGAGCACCGCAGTCACCGCACGCGTGATGGGCATGTCGACACCCAGTACTTCGGCGCGCCGGGCGACTTCGCGCGCTGCCGGCACCCCCTCGGCAACGTGGCCTAGCTGGCGAATAATATCCGGCAAGGCAAGACCATCGGCAAGCATCAGGCCGACGCGCCTGTTGCGCGAGAGTTCGCCGGTGCAGGTGAGTATCAGGTCGCCCATGCCGGCCAGGCCGGTGAAGGTCTCTCGGTTCGCACCAAGCGCCATGCCGAACCGGGTGATTTCTACCAGGCCACGCGTAATCAGCGCGGCACGAGCATTCAGTCCGAGACCCAAGCCGTCGCAGATTCCGGTGGCGATGGCCAGTACGTTCTTCACCGCGCCGCCAACTTCGGCGCCGATCAAATCATCGTTGGCATATATCCGCAGATTGCCGCCATGCAGGCTTCGCACCGTGTCCTCGGCAAAACTGCCGCGGCTCGCGGCCAGCGTGACCGCGGTCGGCAATCCGCGCGCTACCTCGAGCGCGAAACTCGGCCCGGTGAGCACGCCGCAGACGACATCTTCGCCCATCACCTCGGCCACCACCTGATGCGGCAGATAGCCGCTGCCAGCTTCAAGTCCCTTGCACACCCAAAGAAACGGCAGCGTCGGCGCGATGCGCCTGAGTTGTTCCAGCAGCGGTCTCAGTCCGGCCAATGGCGCCGCAAGAATTGCCAGATCGACACCGCGCAAGGCGAGATCCAGATCGGCCGTGACGTGCAGTGCGGCGGGAAACGGACAGGCCGGAAGGTAGCTCGAGTTCTCGCGCCGGCTCGCCATCTCGGCCGCACGCGCCGCATCGCGCGCCCACAGAACGACCTCATGACGCGCGGCAAAGGCGATGGCAAGCGCGCTGCCCCAGGCTCCCGCACCGAGTACGGCTATTCGCATCGCGCTTTAACCCTCACCAAGCCCGAGCGAAAATTCAAAGGCATTTACCACGGAGGGCACGGAGAAAGACACCCGTCTGGGGTTGTCCTTCTCCGTGTCCTCCGTGCTCTCCGTGGTGATCATTTTTTTCCTGCTTGACACCCGCTTCGGGCTCTTACAAACCCCAGACTTGCGGCGCTTTCAGGTAGCCGCTTTGCCCGTCTCGGTGTCTGACTTTGATCCATCCTCCGGGAGCGGCTTCGAGCAGTTCCAGCACCACGTCGCGCTCGGCCTCGAACACCACCGGCGCCGCGTCGGCGGCAGCCGAGCGAATCTGGGCAAGGTCGGCGCGCACCATGACATTGCGTTTTTCCGCCAGATAGGTCTTTTCGACCCAGGCCAGATCGCCCTGGCTGTCGCGCACTTTCGACCAGCCCTCGAGGCTGACCACGAGTTCGACCGGAGTGCCGGCAAACGCCACGTACAAGGGTTTGGACTTGGCCGAAGGCGCGTCGTACATCGGCGCCGCCTCGGCGATTGTCAGGTAGTCAAGCGCATGGACCGGGCCTGCTGCGATCAACGCAGCCAGTGGCATCAGCACCGAGATCCATCGCCGTATCACCATCGCCGACTATTGAAGCTGAATCTTGCTTTCGCCCTGCTGCGCTTCCGTCAGACGCTGCTGATAGAGCGACTCGAAGTTGACAGGGGCGAGAATGACGGGCGGGAAACCGGCGCGATTGATTGCGTCGGAAACGGTTTCGCGGGCATAGGGGAACAGAATATTGGGGCAGGCTACCGCAAGAATCGGTTCCATGTCCTGATCCGGCACGTTGCGAATCTGGAAGATGCCGGCTTTCACCACCTCGACCAGAAAAAACGCCTTTTCGCTTTCCTTGGCATTGACGCTGACTTTCAGCGCCACTTCGTACATGCCATCGCCGATCGTATTGGCCGTGCTCTCGATTTGCACTTCGATGCTTGGCGTTTCGCGCTCCAGAAAAATCTGCGGGGCGTTGGGCACTTCTATGGAAAGATCCTTGACATAAATCTTCTCGATGCTGAAAACCGGCTGCTCGTCGCTCATAATGAATGTGTCGGTAAGGTGAAAAGAGGTGATTCTACGCGGCTAGCAGCGAATCGAGCTTGCCCTGCCGGTCGAGATCATAGAGATCGTCGCAACCGCCGACATGCGTTTCGCCGATGAAAATCTGCGGCACGCTGCGTCGTCCGGACTTCTGCGCCATTTCCGCGCGCTTCTCGGGCTCCAGATCAACCCGTATTTTCTCAATATCCGCCACGCCCTTGCGAGTCAGCAGTTGCTCGGCGCGCGCGCAATAGGGACAAAACTCGGAGGTGTACATCAGAACCTTGGACATTCGATGCTCCTGAATCAGGACTTTGTTGTCAGCGGAAGATTGGCATCGAGCCAGCCCGAAATGCCGCCACCGAGACTGAATACCTTCTCGAAACCGCCCTTCTTCAGTTGTCCGCAGGCCGAGGAAGATCGGTTGCCGGAAGCGCAACAGATGATGACCGGCTTGCCCTTGAATTTTTCAATCTCGGACATGCGCTTTTCGAGTTGCGCCAGCGTAATGTGCCGCGCGCCGGGGATGTGTCCCGAGTTCCACTCGCCGGTTTCGCGTACGTCGAGCACCAGCGCATCTTCACGGTTCATCAGCAACGTGGCCTGAGCCGGCGTCAGGTTCGCGGCTCCGCCTCCGGAGATCATCGGCCACAACAACAAGGCGCCGCTGGACACGGCGATGGTCACCCACAAAATGTTCTGCTGCAGAAATTCCATGTTCAATTATTCCTTGTATGCCGGGACGCCGCAGAACACCTCGCGCATCAGGGCGATGAGCTGAAGGATGCGCTGGTCGGCGATCCGATAAAAAACCCGATTGGCGTCCTTGCGGGTCTGCAGAACGCCCTTGTCGCGCAAAATCGCGAGGTGTTGCGAAATGTTGCTTTGCGAGGTGCCGACGGCCTCGACGATATCCTGCACACAGGTCTCCTGATCGCCCACGACGCAAAGTATCTTCAAGCGCAAGGGATGCGAGATCGCCTTGAGAGATCGTGCCGCTGTTTCAATATGCTCCTGCTTTCCAATCAGTTCGCTGATCGCTGCGTTCATTCGATTCTTACCCGAAGTTGTGGTGCTTTTCTGCCCCGCGCTGTGCCGACGGTATTTTTGAATATTATAGAATACTGCTTTTGATCTGCGTTAAGGCTTTGACCATGCCAAAGATAGTGCTACTACGCCACGGCGAATCGACTTGGAACCAGGAAAACCGCTTCACCGGCTGGACCGATGTCGGCCTCACCGAAAAAGGACTCGCCGAGGCAATTGCCGCGGGTCAATTGCTGAAGCAAGAGGGCTTTGGCTTCGACATTGCCTACACCTCCGTGCTGCGCCGCGCGATCAAGACGCTGTGGACGGTGCTGGAAGAAATGGACCGGATGTGGATTCCGGTGCATCACTCCTGGCGCCTGAACGAACGCCACTACGGCGCCTTGCAAGGACTCAACAAGGCGGAAACCGCCACCAAATATGGTGACGAGCAGGTCTTGATCTGGCGCCGTGCCTACGACACGCCGCCACCGCCGCTGGCGGAAGATGATCCGCGCCTTGAGGCGACCAATCCGCGCTACGCGGACCTTTCCGCCGCGCAGCTTCCGCGCACGGAATGCCTCAAGGATACTGTTGACCGCTTCCTGCCCTACTGGCATGACACGATCGCCCCGGCCGTCAAGTCGGGCAAGAACGTGATCATCGCAGCTCATGGCAACAGCTTGCGCGCGCTGATCAAGTATCTCGACAATGTCTCCGATGCCGACATCGTCGGCCTCAACATTCCGACCGCGCAGCCGCTGATCTATGAACTCGATGCCGAGCTCAAGCCGATACGCAACTACTATCTCGGCGACCAGGAGGCCATCAAGGCAGCCATGCAGGCCGTGGCGAACCAGGGTAAAGCAAAGGCTTGAATCTTGACCACGGCGAACGCGGCG
>JAIPCT010000147.1 GCA_021738065.1 Burkholderiaceae bacterium | reverse complement strand
TGGCGAACGCGGATGCCGCGCCGTCGGTCAGCGTTGCTTCGCCGCCCTTGATCTCCAGCAGTGCGATGCCGTTGCTGTAGCGTCCCCCGCTTGCGCCCTGGCGATCGAGCCGGACTTCGCGCTCGCGCAGGATCAGCCAGACGGCGGCGCCGCCTTCCAGCGTGCGCACAAAAAATCCCTTGTTGCCGTCGCACTGATACTCCGTGGCATTGGCCGGCGCTCGTGAATACACCGGCGCGTCATCACCGCCGAATGGCCAGATTTTGGCTTTCATTTCGCCGCAGCCCGTGAGCAGGAGCGGGATTGTGGCCAGAACGGCGCCAGTCAGGTGCAATGGTTTTTTAGTCATGCTGTTTTCCATGTGTTGTGCTTGCGTGCAGAAATCATTTGATCGACGGCGCCTCGGTGCCGGTGCGGCATTTGCTGAACTCGCCGTGACGCCGTGCCCGCCGTGGTGAATCGCCTGCTCCATTTAACGTGAAACAACTCGTTCGGAGCGACCGGTAATAGTTGAGCGAAGCGAGCTGATCCGTAGCCCCGCCCTGGGGCGGGGATGGGGGTGGGGGGCCTTCAATTCGCCTTTCACGTGTTTCATCATCAGGGGTGCCGAATCATTGCATGAAAGTTAATCACAAGGCATGCACCCGATCGCCGCGCGCGAAACCCAGCAGCGGCGACGGCACGCCGCGCCCCAGCGCGATGACCTTGAACAGTTCGCCCATTTCGCCGGGCGAGATCAGCACATTCACGGCGCCGCGCGCGCGCAGGTCGGCGCTGGTCGGCGCTTCGCGAGGCGGGGCCTGCGTCATGCCGGGCGCCGTCTCACCATCGCCGAGTTTCGGCGGCTTGCCGGGTTGGGCATTGGTGGCCGCTGCAGTTTGCCTGTCCAGCAGCAGCTCGCCGATGCCGCAGTTGATAAGAAAGCTGGCCTGGCTGGTATAGCCCAGCACCTCCAGCCCGGCGTCAAAGCCGGCTTCGGCGACGGCGGTGAAATCGACATGGGAGGTGATGTCGGACAGGCCGGGAAACCAGAACGGGTCGTCATGCACGCGATGCCGGTAGTGGCAGCGCAGCGTGCCGCCATCGCGGCCGGAAAGATAAAGCTCATGGCGCGGCAGGCCGTAGTCGATCAGCAACATCGCGCCGGCGTCGAGCCGCCGCGCCAGTTCGGCCACCCAGGCACGGGCGGCCAGGTTGATCTCGCTGGCATACGGCGGCGCCACCGGCAATGCCTTGGCCGCCGCGAGCAAGGCCCCCGTTGCGGCGCGCTCGGATAGCACCAGGCGTCCGTTTTCCAGCCCGACGCCCTTTTCAAAAATCCGCGGCGCGGACGAATCGCCGTCCCAGCGCAGGGTGTGGGTGGGCATGGCGTCGAGCACTTCGTTGCCGATCAGGCAACCGGAAAATCGCTGCGGCAATTCGTCCAGCCATTCCACGCGGCCGGCAAACTGCGGGGCGAGCTTGGCCAGTGTCGCCTGCTGGCGCGCGCGCAACTCGCCGGAGAGTTCGAGGATCTGGTAACGCGCGGGCGCGCAGCCCAAGGCGGCAAGCGCGGGCAACAAGGCGGCGGCCAGTCGCCCGCTGCCGGCGCCGACTTCGATCACCCACGGCTGGGAGGCGCCGAGTATTTCGGCCACTTGTCGCGCCAGCGCCTGGCCGAACAGCGGGCTCAGTTCCGGCGCGGTAATGAAGTCACCGCCGGCGTCGTGGCCGCCGAATTTGGTCGAGCCGCCGGCGTAGTAGCCGAGGCCCGGCGCATACAGCGCCAGCTCCATGTAGCGGGCAAACGATATCCAGCCGCCGCGCGCCGTGATCTCGGCGCCGATGATGGCGCACAAGGCCTCGCTGGCGGCGCGCGCATCGGCCGAGGGTTCGGGCAGTTCGGTGTGCTGCAGCTTCACCCGAATAGCCCGACGCACTGACGATGGAAGACAAACCCCAAAGGATCACCACTGGGGACACGGTGAACACGGGGAGAAGCAGGGGCTTTGAGTTTGAGCTCCTCGAGCCTTCCGTTATGAGCCGACTTGTCCAGCTTCATTGTTTGAGGGTGTTGGCGACCAGATCGGCCATCTGCAAATCCCCGGCCGTGCCCAGCGCGCGCAATCCAGCCACCACGCCGGTGCGGTTGGTGGCCGGCTGGTTCTGGCTGATCTTCCACTTGCCGCTGAGTGTGGTGAGGGTGATTTCGATGCCGACAATCGCCGCCAGCATGGCGTCGATGTACTCGGGCGGCGCATCGTCGATGCGCCAGGGTTGGGCGAAGCCGGCTTCATGATCATCGACCAGGGTTTCCAACTGGGCGCGCAGCCAGGCCTTGTCGTCGATCACGCGCAAGCGGCCGCGGCCATGCACCACGACGTAGTTCCAGGTCGGCACCGCCTTGCCGTGCTCGCGCTTGGTCGGGTACCAGGAAGGCGAGACATAGGCCTGCGGTCCGTGAAAAATCACCAGGGCCTCGGCGTCCGGCGCTTGTTGCCAAAGCGGGTTGGCGCGCGCGACATGGCCCTGCAGCACGCCCAGCGGCGAACCTTCGTCGTGCAGATGCAAGGGCAGGTGATTGGCGTTCGGGCCCGCATCGCCGCCGGTGACCAGCGTGGCGAAAGGCTGCGCGCGCATCAGCGCATGCAGCACCTCGATGCGGCTTTCCTCGAAGTGGGCGGGCTGGTACATCTCAGTGCCGCGCCGCCGCGCTCACGGCATCATCCCGGATTTTTCACCGCGCTCGTAGACGATATGGGCACGCCCTACCAGAAGTGCGTCGAGGGTGCCGATCTGCGCCACGTCCTTGTTGGTGTATGGCAATTTATGCAGCACATAGCGCAGCGCATTGAGCCGCGCGCGCTTCTTGCAGTCCGACTTGATCACGGTCCACGGCGCATCCGCCGTGTCGGTATGGAAAAACATCGCCTCCTTGGCCTTGGTGTAGTCGTCCCATTTGTCGAGCGAGGCGAGGTCGATCGGCGACAGCTTCCATTGCTTGAGCGGGTGCGATTCGCGTTCCTTGAAACGGCGGCGCTGCTCGGGTCGCGACACCGAGTACCAGAACTTGATCAGATGCACGCCGCTACGCACCAGGGTGCGCTCGAATTCCGGCGTCTGGCGCATGAATTCTTCATATTCGATGTCGTTGCAGAAGCCCATCACGCGCTCGACGCCGGCGCGGTTGTACCAGGAGCGGTCGAACAGGGCGATCTCGCCGGCGGTCGGCAGGTGTTGCACATAGCGCTGGAAATACCATTGGCCGCGCTCGGTTTCCGTGGGCTTTTCCAGCGCCACGACATGTGCGCCGCGCGGATTCAGGTGCTCCATGAAGCGCTTGATGGTGCCGCCCTTGCCGGCCGCGTCGCGGCCCTCGAACAGGATCACCACTTTCTGCCCGGTGTCCTTGACCCAGGCCTGCAGCTTGAGCAGTTCGACCTGCAAATGGTATTTCTGTTTTTCGTAGTTCCTGCGCGACATCAGGTGGCGGTAGGGGTAGCCGCCCTCGCGCCAGTCCGGCGCCAATTCGTCGTCCGGGTGATCCTTGCTGGCGACCTCGCGCTTCAGCAGCGCGTCCTTGAGCGCCTCGACATCGTCGGGCGAGGCGCCTTCGACCACCGCCTTGAGCGCTTGCGCCAGCCTGGCGCCGCCGCCCGGCGCGGAATGGGAAATGATGTCGCGGATGGCGGCGACTTTCGAGGTACGCGCGGCATCCATGCGGTCGCTGACGACGAAGCTGGAAATGCCTTTTTGCGTATGCGAAGGCGCCACATCGCCGGATGCCGGTCGCCGCGGACGCGGCGCGGCGGCGGGTTTCACCGCGGGTTTCGTCGCGGAACTGCTTGCGCGCCCGGCTGATGGCGGGGCTTTGGGCGCGGCAGTGATCGGCTTGGCGGCGGCTTGGCGTGGCGCCGGTTTCGCTGGCGTCGGTTTCGCGGTCGTCGGATTCGTCGGTTTCCTTGCCATTCAACTCTCCTGATCGTGCTCCAGCAGTTCGTTGATTTCCAGCCAGCGTGATTCTGCGGTTTCGATGTTACGCGCCAAAGTGCTCTGTTGCCGTGTCAGCTCGTCGAGCAATTGAGTGTTTGCCGCGGCATACAGCGACGGGTCGGTGAGCCGGGCTTCCAGCAGCTTGAGCTCTTTTTGCCAGCCGCCGATCTGCAGCTCGAGTTTTTCGGACTCCTTGAGCAGTGGTCGCCGTAGCGCCAGCGCCGACTTTTCGGACGCCGCGTCCGGTTTCTTGCGCGCCGCTTCGACGACGCTTTCCTGGCGCTGCGCGGACTTGCCGCGTCCGGCAGATTTCTCTGCGGCACGCGACTGGTTGAGCCATTCGGCATAGTCGTCGAGATCGCCGTCGAAGGGTGTCACCTTGCCGTCGGCGACCAGCCAGAGTTCGTCGCAGGTGGCGCGCAGCAAATGCCGATCGTGCGAGACCAGCACCATGCCGGCCTCGGTTTCCTGCAAGGCGATGGTCAGCGCCTCGCGCATTTCGAGATCGAGGTGATTGGTCGGTTCATCGAGCAGCAGCAGGTTGGGCGCGGTGCGGATCATCAGCGCCAGCGCCAGGCGGGTCTTCTCGCCACCGGAAAAACGGCCGCAGGGTGCGTCGACCATGCTGCCGCGAAAATCGAAACCACCCAGATAGTTGCGCAAATCCTGCTCGCGGGTGCGCGGTTCGAGCTTGATCATGTGCCACAGCGGCGACTCGGCCGGACGCAGTTGTTCGAGCTGGTGCTGGGCGAAATAACCCAACTTGAGGTTGCGCCCTTCTTCGCGGCCGCCGGCCAGCGGCTGCAAGGCGCCGGAGAGCAGCTTCATCAGTGTCGATTTGCCGGCGCCGTTGCGCCCGAGCAGGCCGATGCGGCTGTCGGGGCGCAGCGTGAACTTGAGCCTGTCGAAGATAGGCGCCGTCTTGTCATAGCCGACTTTTGCGTCGTCCACCACCAGCAGCGGATCCGAGGTGGCGTTCGGCTCGGGAAAGCTGAAACTGAACGGCGTGTCGATGTGGGCGGCGACGATGTCGCCCATTTTTTCCAGCATCTTGATGCGGCTTTGCGCCTGGCGCGCCTTCGATGCCTTGGCACGGAAGCGGTCGATGTAGCTTTGCAGATGCGCCGCCTCGCGTTTCTGTTTGGCGGCCAGCGCCATGTCGTTGGCCAGACGCTCGGCACGGGTGCGCTCACAGGCCGAGTAGTTGCCGGTGAACAGTTGCATCTTGCCGGCTTCGATGGCGAGGATGTGGCTGCAGACATCATCGAGAAAATCGCGATCGTGCGAGATCAGGATCAGCGTGCCGGGGTAGCTGTTGAGCCATTCCTCAAGCCAGATGATGGCGTCGAGATCAAGGTGGTTGGTCGGCTCGTCGAGCAGCAGCAGATCCGAGCGGCACATCAGCGCCCGCGCCAGATTGAGGCGCACGCGCCAGCCGCCGGAGAACTCGGCGACCGGGCGCTGGAAGTCTTCGTTGGAGAAACCGAGACCATGCATCAGTGCTGCCGCACGTGCCGGCGCGGCGTAGCCATCGATCTCGGAAAGGCGCGAATGCAAGAGGCCGATCTGCTCGCCGGCGTGATGGTCGTCGTGATGTTCTTCGGCCGCAACGAGATCCCGCTCGATCTGGCGCAGTTCGATGTCGCCGTCGAGCACGAAGTCGAGCGCGGCATCCGGCAGCGCCGGCGTGTCCTGGGCGACGTGGGCCAGCACCCAGTTGGGCGGCCGCTCCAGGTCGCCGCGGTCGGCATGCAGTTCGCCGCGCAAGAGACCGAGAAAGGAAGATTTGCCGCAACCGTTGGCGCCGGTCAGGCCGATCTTCCAGCCCGGATGCAACTGCAATGAAGCGCCGGTGACCAATGCGTCGCCGTTGCGGGAAAAACCGAGATCACGTAGAAGAATCATATTGGGAATCGATGTTGAACCACGGCGGGCACGGCGAACACGGCGCTACTGCAAAAACCCTGAGCCTTGCGCTTGTGCCGGTTTTGCGCCGTGTCG
>JAIPCT010000125.1 GCA_021738065.1 Burkholderiaceae bacterium | reverse complement strand
CTCGTAAGCGACCAGCCCCTGATCCGCATCGAGGATAGGCTGGCGGCCAATGAATACTTCGCGCAGTTGATCCCGTGCCTGGTTTGCTTGATCGCTCATGGCAACAACAATCGGTAGGGCAAACAATCAGGGCGCGGAATCAGATCCGCGCCCTGCTGAACAATTCCCCCGCGAGTGCCGTTTGGCCGGCATCCTGAACCTGGGTTCATAGAGGCCACTTTCCTGCCGCTTCAGGTTCGCTCACTGGGAGCGATCACAACAGCGGCGTCTTTGGGCTGCGGCCGGTGCCAATGGGTATTGGTTCAAGGAATGTATGGCCTTGGCGAACACCGCAGGGGAAACCTGGGGAAACCAGGCAAGTCCTTCGCGAACCGGAGGTGGAAAACAGCCAGAACAGCGATCAGAACAACTGCTCGTGCTGCGCCAGCGATTCGTCGAGCTTGGCTTCGATGGATTCGATTCTACGCTGAATCGATTCGCTTTCAAGTGCGGCCGCAACATCCGCGGGAGTGTTTTTTGCCGCGAGAAATTCGTGGGCCAGATTCACCGCCGCCATGATCGCGATGCGCTCGCTGCTGCCACGCGTTTTCTCGCTGATTTCCTGCAGCCTGCCGTCGAGAAACTCGACCGCCGCCATCAGTTCCTCGCGTTCGTCCGGGCCGCATGCAACGCGATACGCCTTGCCCAGCAACTTGACTTCAAGGGTGGCGCTCATTCTTCGGGCAGTCGTATCAACAGTGCCTCGAGCCGTTGCCGGGTAGTGTCGACTTTGTTCGCCAGCGCGTCCCTTTCCGCTTCGAGACCCGCGACGCTGGCGCGCAGTTCCTGATTCTCGGTGCGCAGGCTACCGCACACCGCCAGGATCTGTTCGACCTTCCTATCCAGATTGTCCAGGGAAACGCTCATGGCGGCTAGTTTCCGGGAAAAGTGTAATCAGGTCAAGCAACAAGCATCCAAACTGAATGTATTTTGTTGCAACATCGCGCCGGGCATTCGGGGCCGCCGTTGGCGTCCCCCGGCTCTGGCAAAATGGCAGCATGCCTCGTGATGTCTTCTCTCCGCCCGGCCTGCGCCGGGCGCTGGTAATCAAGCTGCGCCACCATGGCGACGTGCTGCTTTCCACCCCCGTGATATCCATGCTGAAACGCCTCGCGCCGCAATGCGAAGTCGACGCGCTGGTCTATGCCGACACCGCGCCGATGCTCGACGGCCACCCGGCACTCAGCCAGCTGCACTTGATCGACCGCGGCTGGAAGCGGCAAGGCGTGCTGCGCCAGACGGCGGCGGAATGGAAACTGGTGTCGGCGCTGCGGACACGGCGCTATGACCTGGTGGTGCATCTGTCGGTGCACACGCGCGGCGCCTGGCTGGTGCGCTTGCTGCGACCGCGCTGGTCGGTGGCACCAAGCTTCCGTGATGGGTTCTGGGCCGGCAGCTTTAGCCACTTCTATCCGGCGCAGTCGGATCCGCAGCGTCACACAGTGGACACCAATCTCGACAGCCTGCGCGTGCTGGGGATGGAGCCAACAGCCGCGGACCAGCGGGTGACCCTGGTGCCGGGCGCCAGGGTCGAAGCGCATGTCGCAGAACTGCTCGCCGGCCACGGCCTGCAGCCTGGCGGCTTCATCCATGTTCATCCGACATCGCGCTGGGCCTTCAAGTGCTGGCCGGCGGCGCGCATGGCTGCGCTGTGCGACGCGCTGGCGGCAAAGGGCTGGCCCATCGTGATGACGTCAGCGCCGGATGCCGGCGAGCGGGCGCTGACCGCCGATATACGCGCGGCGCGCACCGCAGCCGCCGTCGCGCCAACGCCGACATTCGACCTGTCGGGAACGCTTTCCCTCAAGGAACTCGCGGCCCTGACGGCGCAAGCCAGGCTGTTCGTCGGGGTCGATTCGGCACCGATGCACATCGCTGCCGCGATGGGCACGCCGGTGGTCGCCCTCTTCGGCCCCTCGGGCGACCGCGAATGGGGGCCCTGGGACGAAACCGGGGAAAGCCGTCACCGCGTCGTCGCTTCGAACAGCCACCCCTGCCGACCGTGCGGCATGGCCGGTTGCAACGACAGCAAGGTGAGCGATTGCCTGACCACGCTGCCGGTAGCGCAGGTGCTTGCGGCCTGCGAGGAGCTGCTGTGCGCTTGAACCTGAAAACCATTCACCACAGAGGGCACAGAGGACACGGAGAAAGGCGTGAGCATGTCGAACGAGGGATTCATTCCCTTCCTGAAACTTTCGCTTTTTCCTCTGTGGCCTCTGTGTCCTCTGTGGCAAACAGGTTTTACAAACCATGAAACTCGCCATCGTTCGCCAGAAGTACACACCCTTCGGTGGCGCCGAGCGCTTTGTCGAGCGCGCGCTGGCGGCGCTGGCGGCAAAGGGCGTCGATGTTTCCATCGTTGCCCGCGAGTGGCAGGGCGATGTCACCAGTGGCGTCCGCTCGGTGCGCGTCGATCCCTTTTATCTCGGCCGCACCTGGCGCGACGCCGGCTTTGCCCGCGGCGTGCAGCGCCTGATCGGCGAGCGGCGCTTCGACCTGGTGCAAAGCCATGAACGCATTCCCGGCTGCGACATCTATCGCGCCGGCGACGGTGTCCATGCCACCTGGCTGGCGCTGCGCGACAAGCCGCTCGACCGCTTCGCGCCCTGGCATCGCTACACGCTGGCGGCCGAGGCGGCGATGTTCCGCCATCCCGGGCTGCGCGCCGTGATCTGCAATTCGCGCATGGTCAGGGACGACATCGCGCGCCGCTTCGGCGTGGCCGAGGAGAAGCTGCAAGTGATTTACAGCGGCGTCGACCTCGAGGCTTTTCATCCGCGCCTGCGCGAGGAGAAGGGACGCGAGCTGCGGGTAAAAGCCGGCCTTGGCGGCACGGCGCCGGTGATACTTTTCGTCGGTTCCGGCTACGAGCGCAAGGGCTTGCCGACCCTGCTGCGCGCCTTGCCGGCGATGCGCCGCCAGGACGCCCGCCTCTGGGTGATCGGTCGCGACAAGCACGAAACCCTGATGCGCAAGCTGGCACAGACGCTGGGCGTCGATGATCGCGTCATGTTCCTCGGCGCCCAGGCCGATGTGCGGCCCTTCTATGGCGCGGCCGATGTCTTCGCGCTGCCGACGCTCTACGACCCCTTTCCCAATGCCGCGCTCGAAGCCCTGGCTTGTGGTCTGCCGCTGCTCACCACCAACACCTGCGGCGCGGCGGAACTGGTCACTCCCGCCAATGGTGCCGTGATTGCCGCGGGCGACGCGGCTGCCCTGGCGGCCAATCTCGACGCGCTGTGCAATCGGGCGGCGACGATGCGCGATGCGGCGCGCGCCAGCGTGGCCCATCTCGACCTGGCCTCGATGGCGGCGCAACTCGCCGCGCTCTACTCACGCCTGAGCTGACGCCGGCTCGCGCCAAAGTTTCCCCGAGCTTGCTGCGGGGATCAGGCGGCGCGCAAGGCTTGTTCGACGTCGGCCAGCACCGGCCGCAACCGCTCGACAAAGGCTTCGAAGGAAAAACGCGCGAGATGCGCGTGTGCCAGTTCAGGTTTCGGCCTTGGCCGGCCCGCCAGCAGTTCATCGAGCAGCGAGCCAAAACCGGCACCGCCATCCGTGCGCGGATCCGGGTAGAGGAAACCCGTTGCCCCATGCACCACGGTTTCGGTGAAGGGTGGCGCGTCGACCGCGATCACCGGCGTACCGCAGGCCTGCGCCTCGATGATGTTGAGGCCCAGCGCTTCCTTTTCCGGCAGGCCGGAGAGCAGGTAGTCGAGCTGCCGGTAAATACCGGCGACATTGTTCTGCTGCCCCCAGAAACGCACTTGTCCGCGCGGCAGCGCGGCGAGCGCATGATCGAGGTCGCGCACCGAAGCGTAGCCACCGCTGCCGAAGATTTCCAGGTTCACGCGCGGGCGACGCGCGAGCTCCGCCGCCAGATGGGCGAACAGCGACGGGAACTGCTTGATCGGCGTCAGCCGCGAAACGATGCCGAGACTCAGGCCGTCGCGACGAACAAATGGCGGGTGCTGGCGCAGCGCCTCGGCCAGCGGTTCGAGCGCCCCGAACAGGCGGTCGCGCCCCTTGCGCCGGTCCCAGTCGTAGCGGCTGCGACGGCGCACTTCGCGCTCGCCGCCGCGCGAGCCGACCTCGGCGACGCCGTAGAGCGGCTGCTCCCAGGCCGGCAGTCCGGCGGCCAGCAGTCCGTCGCGCACCCAGCCGGAAACCGCATAGATCCGGTCATGCGCGGCAAAGGCTTCGGGATTCCGCCCCTGCACCGGCATGTGGGCGATGGCGCTGCGCCAGCGGCCGGGCACCTCGCGGCGCAGAATGTCAGGCAGCGGACCGTGCGCCAGCAGCCAGAGCGGACCTTGCGGCAAATGCCGCAGCAGGTTCGCGGGATCGCTTGCGACGATGCGCTCGGTATCGGCGGGCAAGCCCAACCTGTCCCAGAAAGCGGCCCGCGGATGCACCAGCAGGCGCGTCGACACGCCGAGCGCCGACAGCGCACGGCAGAGGAAGGCGGTGTACACCTCGCCGCCGCCGAAGTGGGGCTGAAGGTTGACCTGGACGAGCTTCATCGGTCTGCCACCAGACCACCATCGCTGGCCACGCCTGGCCATCCGTTGCCATACGCCTCCGCCCCTTGGTTGAGGCGTCCGGTGGCCCCCGTCCAATGGACAGGGAACGGTGAATGGGTCCTCATGCTTCCCGCAACGGAGCGCTGGCGCGCTCCTTCTCCGGCAGAGAAGGCGTGGAATGCGTCGTTCCAGCCGACGGTCGCGAAGTTTTCATCGCCGCCACCAGCGCACCGCTGATGAATGCGAACAAGCCCAGACGCCAACCCGAAAGATGGCCGTCGAGCAGGCAGCGCAGCAGGTAGCCCCCAACAAAAAAACCCAGCATCAAGCCGACCGCGTCATCATCCTGGCGGAACTGCCGCCAGCCGCCGCGCATCGCCAGCCCGGCAGCAAGGAGCAGCAGGGCGAGACCGGGCAAACCCGCACCGAGGGCGAAATCCAGCCAGCCACTGTGGCTGCTGACCATGCCCTGGTAGCCATATTTCTCGGCCACCACGCGACCGAAGCCGTCGCGGCCGAATCCCGATCCCAGCGGCTGCTCGCGCAGCGCCAGCATGGCCTGGCGCGCCCAGGCGGCGCGCACGTAGGCCGATTCTTCAAGATCCGCTCCCGAGGGTGTTGATGGACGAATGCCGGGATCCTGATTCATCCAGAACAGACTGGGAGATTGCCAGCCGATCACGAGCGACTCTTGCAGTCCGCGCCAGCGCGAATCGACCGCAAATGAGGCCGCGCCCAGCATCGCCACTGCCAAGAGCAAAACAATGAAGCGCGGCTTGCGGCGGGAAATCCAGAGCGTCGCCATCAACAATAACGTGGCGCTGACAAGCGTGCCGTTGCGAGTCTGCAAGACGTTGTCGGCTGCCAGCGACACGACCAGCGCGGTCCAGGCCAGCCAGGACGGAAGCAGCGCGGCGGACCGGCCAATGGACAGCACCGCAAATCGCTCGGCGAGCAGGATGGCGAACAGAAATCCGTTCAGGGTGCTTTGGTAGTCGCGTTCGGCAAAAGGCACGCGTCCGGCGATCCAGGCCCATGTCGGACCCGCTTCGAGTCGATGCCAGAGTGCCCAGCCCAGCACCCATAACATGTGCGCCAGCAGCGCCGCGATCACGGCCAGCAGCGCCTGACGCGGGCCGGCCCGCGCCGCGGCGTACGCCGCCAGCACGCCGGTCAGCAAGGGCACTATCCAGTCGCCGCGCAGGTTGTCCAGCGCCAAAGTCGGCGCTGGCGCCACGGTGAGGGAATGCAGTACCAGCCAGGCCGTGGTCGCCACCAGGGCCCAGGCCGCCGCTTTCAGCGCCTGAGGAAAGCGCGGGCGCGGCGCCTGCCGCAGCGTGGCCAGCAGCAGCAAGACGCCGACCAGCAACAGCAGGTTGCGCAGGGCAATGGTATGCGGAATGGGAAAGACGAAAACAATCGTGGCGAGCCAGACCCGCCAGAACCACGCCATCGC
>JAIPCT010000028.1 GCA_021738065.1 Burkholderiaceae bacterium | reverse complement strand
TATGCGGAATGGGAAAGACGAAAACAATCGTGGCGAGCCAGACCCGCCAGAACCACGCCATCGCTTCCGCCGCCATCATCTGCCGGCTCCCGCCAGCCAGGAGCGCAGCCAGTGGCGGGCAATCCTGCGTTGTTGGGCAAAGTGATGCGCGTGACGCCAGAGCAGATGCAGGAAGCCTTCGCGGCGCAAGCGGACCAGTGTCGCTGTCGCCAGCTTTCGATCCGGCATTTTCGCCAGCTTGTGGAACACCGACAGTGCGCCGTCGACCAGATGCTGGTCGAGCAGGTGGCGCAGTTCCGGGTCTTGGTGCAGCTCCGCGCTCATCTCGGCCAGGGTAGCGGCATTGATCACGCTGCTATCGACGATGGATTGCAGCCGCAACTGGCTTTGCTCTGCGTTGAAGGTCCGTAGCGGAATCCGGTATTGCACGGCGACATGCCCGGTGTAGCGCACGCGCGGCGCCGCCAGCAGCGCCCGCGTGGTCCAGATCACGTCCTCATGGATCAGGCGCGGCACGAAGCGGAATCCATGTTGCTCGATGAAGTCACGGCGGTAGAGATGCATCCACACCATGTGCAGCATGCGCCCGGCGCGAAAGCGCTGGCGCAGCCATTCGCGACCGGGAACGATGTCCGTCGTGCCCGACACATCGGCATAGATCGCGTAGTCGGCCTGACGTCCCTCGAAATGGTAGTCTGCATTGAGCAGCACCATGTCGAGTTGCTCCGCCTCCGCCAGGCGCAGCGCTTCGGCATACGCGTCGGCAGCGACGAAATCGTCCGAATCGACAAAGGCCAGGTACTTGCCGCGCGCCGCATCGAGTCCCGTGTTGCGCGCCGCGGACAGCCCGCCGTTCTCCTGGCGGATCACGCGCATTTGCGGCAGGCGCGGGGCGAACTCGGCGAGGATGGCCGCGCAGTCATCGGTCGAACCGTCATCGACGACGACGATCTCGTCGGCCGGCGGATTCAGCGCGGCGAGACTTTCCAGACAGCGCGGCAGGTAGGGCGCGACGTTGTACACCGGAACTACAAGCGAGAGAAGCGGCGAGAGCTGCGGCGTGCTCATGGCATGACGCCGCGCTTGTCGGCGTGCCAGTCCGCCAAGGCATGGTGCAGCGTCGCCGCGCGATGCGCGTAGGTGTGGCGCGCCATGACATGGGCGTAGCAACGCTCGGCCAGTTGGCGCGCCGCAGCGAAATTCGCCAGCCAGTATTCGATCTTCGCCACGCAATCGTCCAGTCCGTCAAATTCGGCCCAATTTTCGCCTGGCGTGAAATCGTCGCGAGCATGGGTGCGCCGGTCGCTGAGCAGAAAACCGCCGCAAGCCGGGATACCGTAACAGCGCTCGGGCAGGCCGGAGGCCACGGGGGCGCCGTAGTCGCAGGCGGCGCCGAAGTTAAGGTTGATGCGGCTCTTCTGGATCAGCGTGATTTGATCTTCCACGCTCATGCCAGCCGATTCGCGAAACAGGAAGCGGATACCGAGCGCGCCCAGGCGCACACCCAGCGCGTCGAAGAAGTCCTGGCGAGCCTGCATTTCCTTGTAGCGCGCACCGTCCATGGCGCCGAAGAAACTCACGTCGCACTCATAGCCCGCCGGATCGCGCAGTGCTTCGAGCGTCGCGCCGCGCAAGTGGTAACGGTCGGTATCGGCCGCATTGGCGAGATACAGCACGCTGTCGGCAAAACGGCGACAGTCGACCAGGCTGTGCGTGGCATAGATGTCATACAGGCGGGCGCGGTCCAGCCAGTCCAGCCGCCAGCCGGCCCGGTTCAGGTAGTGCGGCGCATCCTGGTTCCAGACGAAAAGCGGAATTCCAAGGCGGCGCAGGAAGCGATGCATGCGCCATGTCGTCAGCGGATGGCGCAGTCCTTCATAGAACCAGGTATAGGCACCGAGAATGCGCTGCGGTTCGCTGCGATCGGCGTCCTGCCAGCGCCGACTTTCACGCAGCTCGAGGCCGCGTGCCGCCAGCTCGCGGCGCAAGGCCGGATGCAGGCTGCCATGGGCGAACAACAGGACGTCGCGAACAGTCAACGGACGATCCTCTCCCCGGCCCGGTCGCGGCAAGGGTTGGCACCGGATCGCCTTGCGGCTCGGTGCGTTGGCTGCGCCACTCTTGAGGCGTCCCGGCGGCTTGTGCTCATGCGGCGCGATGAAAGAAGAACACGTTCTTGCGGATCAATGAGAAGTCGAGGGCAAAGCCCTTGGCCACCAAGCCGGCGAACATCTCCGACAGTACGCGGTCACCGAGCACGTCGGGGTGAGTCTCGACGCAAATCTTGTTCACGGTTGCAAGTTCGGCGCCGGCAAAAAACTCCGCTTCGCCGCCTTCGATGTCCACGATCAGGAAGCCGGGCTTGATGCGCGCCAGTTCGCTGTTGAGATCGAGCTGCTTGACGGTGATGGCGCGCCCGCCGGTGCGATGCGCGGAGGAGGCCCAGAAATCGTCTTCAAGATGGAACTCGCGCTCACCCTCGCCCTTCGCCAGCAGGGCGTTGATCAGCGTTGGCGCGACGCCGTTCCTGGCGTGGGTTTCGCGGATCAGCGGAATCAGCTCGGGATTGGCCTCGTAGGCAAACACGCGCTCGCCTCCGGTGCGTTTGGCGCAATACGCCGAGAGAAAGCCGAGGCCGGCGCCAACCTCGAAGACGATGTCATCGACCGCGAGGCGCCTGGAGATGATCTCGATTTCCTTCGCCTCGTAGTCGCCGAGGTAGATCTCGCGGGCAATACCCGGCGAGACCTGTGTGTGTTTCACCGGCAGCATGATGCCGTGATTGTCGGCCCAGTCGGGCTGGCTGAAACGCCAGGCGAGTTTTCTGAGTCTGCGTGCGGTGCGGCCATTGCTGCGCATGAATTATTCCCTGTATTTTTTGATCGCCGCCGGCACGCCGGCAACCACCGCGTAAGCCGGAACATTCTCGCGCACCACGGCACCTGCGGCGACTATCGCGCCGTCGCCTATCGTGACGCCGGCCAGAATGATCGAATTGGCGCCCAGCCAGACATCGCAGCCGATGCGTATCGGCAGCGCAAGCACCGGCTGCGAGCGAATCGTCGCGCCGCGTGCGTATTGATGCTGGTAGGAGATGATGCGCACGCCGGGACCGACCAGCGTGTCGGCGCCGATATCGACGCCGCCGGTGCCATTGACGATGCTGAAGTTGTTGATCTCGACCCGGTCGCCCAGCCGCACGCCGCCATTGCCGCCCTGCACGTAGGCGTAGCGATTGAGCGTGACCTTGTCGCCGAAGCGCACACCGGGGCTGCGCGTTGCATCCACCGAGGCAGCGGCGTGGATCTTGCAGCCGCTGCCAAGCGCGATCCTTTCGTGGCCCTTGAGGTAGGCGGCGAAGGAGACGCGATTGCCGGCGCGCCGCTGTTGCATGACAAACAGGAAATGCTTGATCGGGTTCACGTCGGTTCCAGCGGATGCGTTTCGAGCCAGGCCAGCAGCACGGCGAAAGTGTACATCAGGCGCACGTTGCCCCGCCCCTGCCGCGCCTCCTGCCACAAGGCGGCGAGCGCGCCGGCCGCCAGCCACGGCGCGCGCGCAGGCGCAGCCGCGACCTGCGCCTCGACCCAGTCGCGCCACGGACCCGCCAGGTTGCCGCGCAGCGGCACCGAGAAGCCGTGCTTCTCGCGGTTCCAGACTTGTTCGGGCAGGTGCTTGCGGGCCAACGCGCGCAGGATGGCCTTGCCACCACCGCCGTCGAAATGCACTGCCGCCGGCAGGCGCAGCATGCGCTCCTGCAGCGCATTGGCCAGCAGCGGCACGCGCACTTCCAGGCCGTGAGCCATGCTGGCGCGGTCGGTCTTTTGCAGACAGTTCTCCGAAAGATAGGTCCACAGGTCGGCGCGCAGCAAGGCGCCGCGATCGTATGCACCGTGGCGCGCGGCCAGATCGCGCCAGAGTTCCAGCGTGGCTTGCGGACGCGCGGCACGGGCGACTTCCGGTATCAGATAGCGACGCAGGTCCTTGCGGCTTCCCGGATAGTCGCCGAGTTCCACGCGGCGATACAGCAGCAGGTCCGCTCCGGCGAGCATGCGGCTGGTGAGGCTGGCGGGAGCAAGTCCGCGTGCGCGCATGGCGCGCAGCATTCGCTTGCCAAGGCTGTCCGGATGTCGATCGGCGGTATCGAGAAAGCGCGGATAGCCGCCAAAAAGTTCGTCGCCACCGTCGCCCGACAGGGCCACGGTGACATGCTGCCGCGTCAGGCGCGACAGCGCCCAGGTGGGAATGTAGGCGGGGTCGGCCAGCGGCTGGTCGAGATCGGCGAGTGCCGCCGCGAGCGTCGCCGCAGTCAGTTCCGGCGCGTCGAGCACGTGATGCTCGGTGCCATAGCGTTCGGCCACGGCTTGGGCGTGCGGGCTTTCGTCGAAGCCGGCCTCGGCGAAGCGCACGCTGAAGGTCTTCAGCGCGCGTGTTGTGGAAAACGCGCCGGCCTGCGCCATGTAATGCACCACCAGGCTGCTGTCGATGCCGCCGGAAAGAAAGGCGCCCAGCGGCACGTCGGCGACGAGCTGAGCCTTGACGGCTTGCGCCAGCAGACGGTCAGTCTCGGCGACAAGCGTTTCATGGTCGGGCACGCTTTCCGTCGCATCGGGAATCGTCCACCATTTTCGCACCGTACCGCCAGCGCCGACTTTCCACTTCAAGCAGGCGCCCGGCGGCAGGGCATGGATGTCGCGCACCAGAGTGCGCGGCGCCAGCGGCGTCTGAAACGCCAGATAGTCGCGCAGGCCTTCGGCGTCGAGTTTTTTGGGGAAGGACGGGAAGGCGAAGAACGGCGCCAGCGTCGACGCGGCGACAAGATTCCCCTGATGCTCGCCCCAGAACAGCGGCTTGATGCCAAGGCGGTCGCGAGCAAGAAAGACGCTGCCTTCCTGCCGGTCGTGAATGGCGAAGGCGAACATGCCATCGAGCTTTTCCAGCACGGCTTCGCCCCAGTGCAGGTAGCCGGTCAGCAGCACTTCGCTGTCCGAGCGGGTGGCGAAAGCGTGGCCGGCAGCTTCGAGTTCGCGGCGCAGGGCGGCGAAATTGTAGATCTCGCCGTTGTAAACCATCGCCAGCCGGCCGTTTGCCGCCGTCATCGGCTGACGCCCGCCGCTGATGTCGATCACCGCCAGCCGCGCATGGCCGAGCAGCGCACCGCCGTGGGCCAACACCTCGCTGGCGTCGGGGCCGCGCGACTTGAGGCTGGCCAGCGCGGCGTCGAATTCGCTGCGGAAAGCCTCGCCGACGGTGAGCAGGATGCCGCACATCAGAACGCCTCCCGCGCCAGCGCTTCCCAGGCGTCGAGCGCGCCATCGGCGCCGTAGGGCGCCAGCGCCCCGGCGACGACATCCGTCGACGGCTTCGGTGCGTCGAGCGCGGCGCGCAGGGTTCGCGCCAAGGCCTCGACGTCGTTGCAGGGCAGCAGCCATTGCGCCAGTTCGCCGCGCAGAATTTCGCGCGGACCCGAGGGGCAGTCAGTGCTCACCACGCGTGTGCCGCAGGCCAGCGCCTCGATCAGCACATTGGGCAGGCCTTCATGGTCGGAGCACAACACCAGCAGTTCGGCGCCCGCCATCCAGGGATAGGGGTTGGCCTGAAAGTCGGCGATGGTGACACGGCGCTCGAGCCCGTGTTGCGCGATCAGCGCCGCCAGCTTCGGCTCCGGCGGCGTCAGCAGCACCAGATGGTGGGGCAACTCGGCCCGGGCGAATGCGGCCAGCAGCAGGTCGTGGCGCTTTTGTGCGGCAAAGCGGCCGATGTGCAGGATGTAGGGTTCGGTCGGCCGCGCCGCGCAGGCTTCAGCCGAGAGGGCGCGGATCGCGGCGAAATCGAAAGGATTGGCGATCACCCGCAGCGCATCGGCGGCGATGCCGAATTGTGTCTGCAGGTCAGCGGCCACGCCCTGCGACACCGCCACCAGCCGGCGCGCGCCGTAGAGTTCGTGATAGCGCGCGGCACGACGTTTGGCTTTGGTCAGCGGCAGGCGCGCGATCTCGGCCGAGAGGGTATTGGCAATGCGACAGACATGACGGCGGACACGCACCAGTGCCGCTACTTCGTCGGCGAAAGGCAGCGTCGACACCAGTAGATCCGGCGGATTCGATTTCAGCAAACGGGACAAACGCGAGGCCAGCAAGCGCCGGCCCAGCCAGCCATGGCCGGCGCGTGCGGACAAGGCATGAAAGCGGCAATCGGCGGGCGCCGCGTGTTGGCCGGCATCTTCGCAAACGATGAAATCCACCTCGTGGCCGCGCGCCGCGAGCCCGCCGGCGATCTTGGCCAGCGCCTTCTCCGCGCCGCCGCCGGCGAGATTAGTGGTAAACAGGGCGAACTTCATCGCGGCGGATGTTCCCGCAAGGCCTGCTGTACCGCTTGCCAGACACGATCCACGCTGATCTCGGCCATGTCGGCCTCGGGCGTGCAGCGGTCAGCCTGCGGATGATCGATGGCATACAGACAGGGGTGATCGAGCGGTGCCAGCACGCGGCTGGGCGAATAGCCGTGGTAGAGCGCCACCATCGGCCGCTGCAGCGCGCCCATCAGGTGGGTGGGGCCGGTGTCGACGCCAACGTAAAGATCCACGCGCTTCATCAGTGCCGCGGTCTGACGCAGGCTGAGGCGTCCCGCGCAGAGTGTCGCCGCGGCACCGAGTTCGGCAGCCAGGGTTGCCGTGCGCTGCTTTTCCAGTTCGCCGCCGAAAATCAGAAAATGCGCGTCCGGCCAGAAGCCGCGGATGCGCCGGCACAGTTCGCTGAAGTGTCCGGGTGGCCAGTCGCGATAGGCCTTGGTCGGAAAGCTCGCCACCTGCAGGCCGACCAGGGGGCGGCGACCGTGTGCGTGGTGCTCGGCGAGAAAACGCGTCGCCCATTCGTCCTCGTCGGCGCTGACGCGGTAACTCAGCGCCCGGCCAGCCGGCGCGGCGCCGACGGCCGCCGGCAGCAGCAACTGGATGTCCACCGCATGCGTCGTCTGCAACGCCGGATGCTCGACGGCGCGATAGAGTCGCGCGTTCAAGTCCGCGTCGGCCTGGCGGAAGGCCACCACGCGGCGGGCGACGCGCAGTGCGTACTCGATCAGCGGCGCGTCGAAATTGCAGACGAAGGCGAGGTCATAGGGTTTGCCCGGCAGGCGTCCCATGAAGCGTGCGCGTTGTTTTTCGATGGCGCCTGTGCGATGGACAAAAGGCAGATTACGCAACACTTCCTCGCGCTTCGGATGCGCCAGCAGATGAATATGCGCCTGCGGCCAGTGCGCCGCGACGGCGCGCACTGCCGGCGTCACCAGCAGGGTGTCGCCAATGCGCGAGACATTGATGTACAGGACGTCGCGCGGCGCGGCAAGCGCCGGTTCATTCCTTGCGGACGAACTCATAGAGATAGTCCGGAAAGGAAAACTCGACGGGCTCCAGGCGCCAGCCGATGATGCGCTTGACCGCCAGTGCCAGCTGTGTGAAGCGCTTGACCAGGTGGTAGGCAGACAGCGCGATGCCGGCGCGGCGGGCCAGCTCCATGGCCAGCGTCGGCGTGATCCAGGCGATGTGGTCGAGATTCACCACCATCACGCCGTCGCGCCTGAACTGGCGAAAGAACTTGCGCGAGAAGGGATTGGGCGTGGTGACGAAGAGCCGCCCGCCCGGCGCCAGATGGCGCGCGGCGAATTTCAGCAACAGCACGGCATTGTCCACGTGCTCGACGACATCGCCGATGAACACCAGGTCGAAGCGTTCGCCCATGTCGGCTTCCGAGGTGGCGTCGACGCAGCGCACGTTGAAGCCGCGACTGTTGAGTTCATCGACCAGCGGCGCCAGGATGTCGATGCCGACGCAATACGAAGCCGCCTTGTGGATGCGGCCGTGGCGCCAGTCGGGCAGATCGAAGTAGCGCGCACTGTGCGACACCACGCCGATGTCGAGCACGCGTTTGCCTCGCACCAGCCTTTCGATATGACCCAACAGGTCGATATCCGTATGTACCTGTTGTGCGGTTTTCAGCCAGGCGCGCACGGCGGCCTTGGCCGCCGGATTGTTGGGGTCGTCGGAGACGGTGGTCCAGTCGAGTGGTTTGCTCATGAAGACGTGGCCTGACGGAAAATGGCATCCATGCGATCGAGCATGGCTTCCCTGGAAAAGTCGGCGCTGGCGATACGGCGTGCCGCGGCGCCGAGCCGTGCCGCAAATGCGCCATCATCGAGCAAACGGGCGATCGCCGCGCCCAGGGTATCGGCATTTTTGGGCGCGACCACCAGTGCCGATTCGCCATCGCTGACGGCTTCGAGTATCGCGCCGACCGGGGTGGTGACGATGGGCAGGGCGCAGAGCATGGCCTGCAGTATGGCCTGCGGCACGCCTTCGTTGGCGTAAGACGGCAGGCAGAAGACGTCCGTGGCCTGCAACCAGCGCTCGGGGTCGCTGCGCTGGCCGGCGAGCGTGACCCGCTCGGCCAGCCCCAATGCCGCGATTTTTTCTTCTATCGGCCCGCGCATCGGCCCTTCGCCGACAATCAGCAGGCGCAGGCCGGAATGCGGCAGCCGCGCAAACGCGTCGAGCAGAAACAGATGCCCTTTCCAGCTGCGCAGCGTGGCGACGATGCCGATGTGGCGGCACTCGGGATCCAACCCAAGCGCGGTTTTTGCGGCGGCTTTGTCGGCCGCGCATTTGACAGGTCTGAAGCGTTCGGTGTCGATGCCGGTCGGCACCGAGGTGACGCGCGCCGGGTCGAGGGCCAGCGTCTCCAGCAGATGCCGACGCAGGCTCTCTCCCGTGGTCACCACGGCGCCGGCGCGGCGGTAAAGCCAGCGGTTGAAAACGTTGGCCGACACCGGCGCCGAAATGTGACGGGTGCGCACGATGGCCGGCGGCCGGGGAAGCGTGGCGCTGGCCAAGCCAACCAGCCAGGAATCGGCCGAGCTGTGGGTGTTGACCACATCGACGGCATGTCGCACGAGATGTTCGCGCACGGCCCGGAATCCGGCGAGGGTCTTGAACTCGATCGGCAGCACCGCCACCGGCACGCCGAAACGCGTCGCCTCTTCCGTCATCCGGGCGTGTGCCGGACAGGCGACGCTGACCTCGTGGCCGCGCGCGATCAAACCGCTGGCTTCCTCGAGGATGCGGATCTCCTGACCGCCCCAGCCGCAGGAGGCTTCGGTGTGAAGGATCTTCACGCCGTCCGCTGGCGCAAGGGATTCTCGACCCAGTAGGGTCCGATCGCCAGCGCATCGATTCTGTCTTCGCGCAAGGCCCGGATACCCTCCGCGGGGGCGCAGACGATGGGCTCTTCATGCACATTGAAGCTGGTGTTGAGTACCAGCGGAATGCCGGAAAGCTTGTGGTAGCGCTGGATCAGGGCATGGTAGAGCGGATTCCGGTCGGCGCGCACCAGTTGCGGGCGTGCCGTGCCATCCACGTGAACCACCGCCGGAATGCGCGGCTTCCATTCCTCCCGCACATCGAAAGTGACTGTCATGAATTCGGCGGGATGGGCGGCCTTGTCGACGCCGATGAATATGTCTTCCGCGCACTCCGCCAGCACGCTCGGCGCGAAGGGCATGAATTCGGTGCGTTCGAGGCGCTCGTTGAGCGATCGGTTGATGTCCGCGTCCGTGGGCCGGCCCACCATGCTGCGGTTGCCCAATGCGCGCGGCCCGAACTCCATGCGCCCCTGGAACCAGCCCACTACGAGTCCCTCATGGATGGCCTGCGCTGCACGCTCAACCAGCGCCGCGTCATCGAGTTTGGTGAACTGCAACTGACTGGATCGAAGCTCCTGCTCGATCTCGGCATCGCCGAACTCAGGGCCGAGATAGGCGTCGGCCAGCGCATGCTGTTCCCTGGCGAGAAAACCGGGCGTGACCGCTTCGGTCGCGAGCAGGGCGGCGCCCACCGCGTTGCCGGTATCGCTCATGCCCGGAAAGACAAATATGCGCTCGACTTCAGGCAGCGCGGCAACACGCTGGTTGAGCTTGACGTTGGCGGCGACACCGCCATTGAGCGCCACGCGGCCGATGCCGGTGTCGGCGACCTGCCGCTTCACGATGGCGACAAAGGCGTCTTCCAGCGCCTGCTGCGCCGCGGCTGCAATGTTTTCGCGGCTATGCCCCTGAATGACTCCGGCAAGATACGCTCTGCGGTCCTGATCGGCACTTTGCGGATGCGCGAAGTCGGAATCGAAGCGCGTACCGCAAGGGGCGACGCGCAAGGCCTTGCGAAAGCTCTCCAGCAGCGGCGCCGGATCGCCGAAAGCGGCCAGGCCGAGCACCTTGCCTTCGTGGCGCACCGGGCGAAATCCGAGCAGCTCGGTTATGGTCTGGTAGAACAAGCCCGGGGAACGGCCCTTGCCGTCGGTGACCGAAAGCGGCTCCAGAATGCCATTGCGATAAACGCTGGTGGAATGCACCTCGTCCAGATCGCCATGGCCGTCGGCGGTGATCACCAGGCATTCGCCGAATCCGGAGTAAAAGCCACCCAACACCGCATGCACGGCATGATGGGGATGAAAGCTGATTCTGGTTTCCGGAGCAAAACCTTCCTGTTCGAGAAAAACCTCGGAACGGAAGCACTGTGCGTAGCTCATGCCGTGAGCCAGCGCTTCCCGCATGACTTCACCGGTCCAGATGATGTCTTCCGCCTTGCCGCGCAGCTTGCGGCCCAGGCGGCGCATGGCCCGCTTGGCCTCCAGCACGCCGGAGGGATGCCGCAGGTAGTTTTCGGGGAAATAGCCGCACATCATGCCGATCTCGGTGACGTCGCGTCGCGTCGCACCCGCCATGTGCAGTACTTCGTCAATGGCACGCTGCGGGATCATGCCGCCCAGGCATTTGATGCGGGCGAGACGTTCTTCCGCAATGGCGGCGACCAGTCGACCGTCAGCGAATACCGCGGCGGTCGCGTCGTGGCCGGTGTTGGAGAAGCCGAGAGCAAGAGAAGGCATGGCGTGTTCAGTCAGTTGATTTGAATTGAAGTTTGTAGAGATTGGAGTACATGCCATCCCTGGCCAGCAGTTCGGCATGACTGCCGATCTCGGCAATCCGTCCCTGCGCAAGCACGACGATGCGGTCGGCGCGCTCGACGGTGGACAGGCGGTGCGCGATGACCAGCGTGGTGCGGCCTTGCATCAGGGTTTCCAGTGCCGCCTGAACGGCACGCTCGGATTCGCTGTCGAGCGCCGAGGTAGCTTCATCGAGGATCAGGATGGGCGCATCCTTGAGGATGGCGCGGGCGATGGCGATGCGCTGGCGCTGGCCGCCGGAGAGGCGCGCGCCGTTCTCGCCGATCACGGTGTCGAAGCCCTGCGGCATGGCCTCGATGAACTCCAGGGCGTGGGCGGCGCGAGCGGCGGCTTCGATTTCGCCGCGCGCGGCGTTGCGCTTTTCGCCGTAGGCGATGTTGGCGGCGACCGTGTCGTCGAAGAGAAACACGTCCTGGCCGACATGGGCGATGTTGGCGCGCAGGCTGGCCAGTGTCAGGGATTCGATATCGTGGCCGTCGATGCGGATCTGGCCGCTGCTTGCGTGGTAGAAGCGCGGCACCAGGTTCACCAGGGAGGACTTGCCGCCGCCCGAAGGGCCGACCAGCGCCACGGTTTCGCCGGGGCGGATCTGCAGATCGATGGCGGCCAGCGCGTCGCGCTCGGCACCGGTGTAGCGCAGACTGACGGCGGCGAATTCGATCTCGCCGCGGGCGCGGCCGAGCGCGACCGTGCCGCTGTCGACTTCCGCAGTTTCGTCGAGCATGCGGAATACGCTCTCGGCGGCGGCCAGACCGCGCTGCAGCGGCGCGTTGATGTCGGCCAGGTGCTTGAGCGGCGCCAGCAGCAGGAGCATGGCGGTGATGAAGGAGACGAAGCTGCCGACGGTGGTTTCGTTGCTGGCCGATTGCTGCAGGGCGACGTAGACCACGATGGCAAGACCCACCGAGGCGAATATCTGGGTGATCGGCGCCACCGCGGCGGCGGCGATCGCCTGGCGCATGCCGTAGCCGCGCAGAGCGTTATTGACCTTGGAGAAGCGCGAGGTGGCTTGCGCCTCGCCGCCGAAGACCTTGACCACTTTCTGGCCGCGCACCGATTCGTGCAGCACGCCGTTCATTTGCGCCATGCCTTCCTGGGCCGCCAACGAGAGCTTGCGCAGCCGCTTGGAGAAGGCGCGCACCACGAGAGCGGTGAGCGGAATCACCGCCAGGCTGATCAGGGTCAGCTTCCAGTTGAGATACAGCAGCCAGCCCACCAGTCCGACTACCGACAGCGAATCGCGGATCAGCACCGTCAACGTAGACGTCGCGGCGGCGGCGACGCCATTGACGTCGTAGGCGATGCGGGTGGCCGGTACCGACGAGGCATGGGCGTCGAAATAGCTGGTCGGCAGGCGCATCAGGCGCTCGAACATCAGCTGGCGCAGGTCGGTGATGACGCGGTTGGAGACCCAGGACATGCCGTAGCCGGCGAGAAAGCCGGCGAAGCCGCGCAGCACGAAAATACCGATGATGGCCAGCGGCAGCCAGGCCATCCAGTCATTGCCGCCCTTGCCGAAACCATTGTCCAGCAGCGGTTTCATCAGCGCCGGGAACAGCGGCTCGGTGGCCGCCGCCAGCACCGTGGCGGCCAGGGTCATGGCAAAGCCCTTCCAGTGCGGGCGCACATGGCCGAGCAGGCGCAGGTAGAGGTCGCGGCTATCTTGCACTGGGGGTTCGGGAAGCGGGAAACCCGGCAGTATACAGGGGCTTAATAGTACGACCGGCGCTTATGAAGAAATCGTAGCGAGCGGGCCGCAGCGGGGTGCGGCCGGAGCGCAGCTACCGGAACGTATGAATTTATACGTGAGGATAGCGAGCACCGCCCAAACCCCGATCCGGTACGCGCAGTAGATTTATTCATAAGCGCTCAGTGTGCTGCATCCCAGTCGGCACCGACACCCAGCTCAACCAGCAACGGCACCTTGAGCTTGGCGACACCGGCCATCAGTTTCGGCAGCTCGGATTTGACGGCATCGAGTTCGGCATCCGGCACTTCCAGCACCAGTTCGTCATGCACCTGCAGCACCAGCAGGGTCTGCATTTTGTGCGCGTCGAGCCATCCCTGCACTGCGAGCATGGCGCGCTTGATCAGGTCGGCGGCGGTGCCCTGCATCGGCGCGTTGATCGCGGCGCGCTCGGCGCCCTGGCGGCGGCCGGCGTTGGACGACTTGATCTCGGGCAGCCACAGGCGGCGGCCGAACACGGTTTCGACATAGCCCTTGTCGCGGGCCACGGCGCGGGTTTCTTCCATGTAGCGGGCGACGCCCGGATAGCGGGCGAAGTAGCGATCCATGTAAGCGGCGGCGGCGCTGCGGTCGACGCCGATCTGCTTGGCCAGGCCGAAAGCACTCATGCCGTAGATCAGGCCGAAATTGATCGCCTTGGCGGCGCGGCGCTGATCGGCGCCGACCTCGATCGGCGTCAGGCCGAAGACTTCGGCCGCTGTGGCGCGATGCACGTCCTCGCCTTGCTCGAAGGCTTCCAGCAGGCGCGGATCGTCCGAGAGGTGCGCCATGATGCGCAGCTCGACCTGCGAATAGTCGGCGCTGACGATACGGCGGCCGGCAGGCGCGACGAAGGCGGAGCGGATGCGACGACCCTCGGCGGTACGGATCGGGATGTTCTGCAGATTAGGGTCGGTCGAGGCCAGGCGGCCGGTGACCGCGGTGGCCTGGCCGAAATTGGTGTGCACGCGACCGGTGGCCGGGTTGATCATTTTCGGCAGCTTGTCGGTGTAGGTGTTCTTGAGTTTGGCGAAGCTGCGGAATTCGAGAATCTTCTTCGGCAGCGGATAGTCCTCGGCCAGCTTTTCCAGCACTTCCTCGTCGGTCGAGGGGCCGCCGCCGGGGGTCTTTTTCACCACGGGCAGGCCCTGCTGGTTGAACAGGATTTCCGCCAATTGCTTGGGCGAATTCAGATTGAAGGGCTGGCCGGCGAGTTGCTGCGCCTCGGCCTCAAGGGCCATGATCTTGCGTCCGAGTTCCTCGCTTTGCCGCGCCAGCGTGGCGGCATCGATCAGCACGCCGTTGCGCTCGATCCTGAACAGCACTTCGGCCACCGGCAGTTCGAGATCGCGGTAAAGGCTTTCCAGTTGCGCTTCGGCCGCGAGTTGCGGACGCAGGGCCCGATGCACGCGCAGGGTGACGTCGGCATCTTCCGCCGCATACTCGGCGGCCTGCTCGACGGCCACCTGGGCGAAGGAGATGCGGTTGGCGCCCCTGCCGGTGACGGCGTCGTAGCTGATGGTTTTCAGCCCGCAATGGCGTGCGGCGAGCGCGCCCAGATCGTGCGATTTGTCGGACTCCAGCACATAGGATTGCAGCAAGGTGTCCTCGACAATGCCGGCCAGGCGAATGTCGTGGTTGGCGAGGACGTGGCGGTCGTACTTGAGGTTTTGTCCGAGCTTGGGCTTGTCCGGCGATTCCAGCCAGGGCCTGAGTTTTTCCAGGGTGTCTGCCAGGGGCAGCTGTTCGGGCGCGCCGGCGTAGTGATGGGCTAGCGGCAGGTAGGCAGCGTGCATCTTGTCACCCTCGCCATCAACAACAGCGAAGGAGATGCCGACCAGTTGCGCCTGCATCGGATCGAGTCCCGTGGTCTCGGTATCCAGCGACACCAGTTCGGCGGCATCGAGACGCGCCAGCCAGGTGTCGAGATGCGCGGCATCAAGGATGCATTCATAGCCGCTGCGGTCGGGCTCGGTGTCGGCAACAGCGGCCGGTGCAGACGGAAACGACGACGTTGGCGAAACGGCACTCTTGCCGGGCGAACCCACCGCCGGCTTTTCGCCGCTCAATTCGCGCAACCAGCCCTTGAACTCAAGCTGCGCGTAAAGCTCGGCCAGCTTTTCGGTATCCGCCGCCAGCGGCGCAAGATCGCTCACGCCCTGTGGCAAGGGCAGGTCGCAAGCCACGGTGACCAGCTTGACGCCGAGTGGCAGGAACTCGAGATGGTTTCTGAGGTTCTCGCCGACGGCACCGCCAATCTCGGCTGCATGGGCGACGATTTGGTCCAGCGAACCGTAGGCATTCAGCCATTTGACCGCCGTTTTGGGCCCGACCTTGGACACACCGGGCACGTTGTCCACGGTGTCGCCGACCAGCGCCAGATAATCGACGATGCGTTCAGGCGGCACGCCGAACTTGGCCAGCACGCCGGCCTCGTCGAGCACTTCGTTACTCATGGTGTTGACCAGCGTGACATGCGGATTCACCAACTGGGTGAGGTCCTTGTCGCCGGTCGAGATGATGCAGTCGATCCCCGCTTCCGCCGCCTGACGGGACAGGGTGCCGATGACGTCATCGGCCTCGACGCCGTCCATCATCAACAGCGGCCAGCCGGCGGCGCGGATGCATTGGTGCAGGGGTTCGATCTGGGCCACCAGATCCTCGGGCATCGAGGGGCGGTGCGCCTTGTAGTCCGGATACCAGTCGTCGCGGAAGGTCTTGCCCTTGGCATCGAACACCACCGCGCGGTAATCTGACTTATATTCGCTATCGAGCACGCGCAGCATTGACAGCACGCCGCGAATGGCGCCGGTGGGCTGGCCGCCGGCAGTGCGCAAATCGGGCAGCGCATGAAACGCCCGATACAGGTAAGACGAACCATCGACGAGCAGCAGCGTGGGCATGAAGGAGCGCGAAAAGTGAATGAGAAGGAAAAACTACCGAAGCCGCTGACCGCGGGCGGCAAAGGCCGGGATTCGGCCCCGCCCCGGCAGACCGCGACCAGCGCACGTGAGGCCTGGCGGGTGTTCGGCATTATGGCAGAGTTCGTCGAGGCGACCGAGCGCCTGGCCGCTGTGCGCCCGGCGGTGTCGATCTTCGGCAGCGCGCGCCTTGCGCCGGATTCAAGCTATTACCAGCTCACCGAAGAAATCGCCCGACTGTTGTCTGATGCCGGCTTCTCGGTGGTCTCCGGCGGCGGCCCCGGCGTCATGGAAGCCGCCAACAAGGGGGCCTTCGAGGGCAAGAGCCTGTCCATCGGCCTCAACATCCAGCTGCCGCACGAACAGCAGGCCAACCGCTATCAGGATATTTCGCAGAGCTTTCGCCACTTCTTTGCGCGCAAGTACATGTTTGTCAAAGTGGCGGCCGCCTATGTGGTGATGCCCGGCGGCTTTGGCACGCTGGACGAATTGCTTGAGGCCCTGACCCTGATCCAGACCGGCAAGACGCCGCGCATCCCGCTGATTCTGGTCGGCACCGACTACTGGGCGGGTCTGCTCGACTGGTTCCGCGAGCGCCTGGTCGCCGAGAAGATGATCAATGTCGAGGATCTCGAACTGATCCAGGTCATCGACGAGCCGGAGCAGATAGTGGCTGCGATCTTCGATCATTACGAATCACGTGGCTTCGGGCCGCTGCCGGAAGAACACGAGTTGCTGCTCAACCTTTGATAAACTGAGCGGAACTCTCGAAGGACACCCCATGCGCCGCCTGATTGTTGTTCTGTTTTCTGCCCTGGCACTGAATGTTGCCGCGCAAACCCAACTGCCGAAGCTGGAGCCGATTCCCGAGCCGCCGCCGGCACCGCCCGGAGCGTTGAACGAATCGCTGGAGCCGCAAGTCACCATCATCCGGCGCGGCGAAGACAAGGTCGAGGAATTCCGCATGAGCGGCAAGCTCTACATGCTCAAGGTCACCCCGCCGCACGGCGTGCCGTATTACATGCTCGACCACACCGGCAATGGCCAGTGGGTCAGGCAGGACTCGAAGGATGCCGGACTGCGCGTGCCGATGTGGGTAATAGGCACGTTCTGACGTGACGCCCCACGCAAACGAATCCCGGCCGCGTGCCGGGATTTTATTTTGTCGGTTGCCATGAGCGCGGTCGCCGTCTCGCCAGCGCCGAGTTTTGACGTGGCCCGCTACGGGCAGGTGTTCACCCCTGTCCAGATCGTTGACCGCATGCTGGCCTTGCGTCGCAACCCGGGCCGCGTGCTCGACCCGGCCAGCGGCGACGGCGCGTTTTCCGCCAGGATTCCCGCTTGCGTCGCCATCGAACTCGATCCCGCGCACTGCCCCGAAGGCGCGCTCAACATCGACTTCTTCGCCTATCCCGAAGCCGAAAAGTTCGACACCATCATCGGCAACCCGCCCTACGTCAAGGCCCGCGACATCCTGCCGGAAACCGCGCTGCGCCTGTCTTCCCGCCTGCTCGACGGGCATGCCAACCTGTATCTGCATTTCATCGAGAAGTGCGTGCGCCATCTGGCACCGGGCGGCGAGCTGATCCTGATCACGCCGCGTGATTTTCTCAAGGCCACCGGTGCCGGCCGGCTCAATACCTGGCTGTTCGACCAGGGCACGATCACCGATTTCGACGACCTGGGCGACAGCAAGATTTTCGCCGGCGCGACGCCCAACTGCGCAATATGGCGCTTCGAAAAAGGCCAGCTCAAGCATCGCCTGAGGGATGGGCGGCGCATGACGCTCTCCGGCGGCCAGTTGATGTTCACTCGCGGCATCTACAGCCTGCCGCTGGCCAGCGTGTTCGCGGTCAAGGTCGGCGCGGTATCCGGCGCCGACCAGATATTCGCCAACGAGGAATTCGCCAACACCGAATTCGTCTGCTCCAAAACCGCGCAAACCGGCGCCACGCGGCGCATGGTCTACCTTGATCGAGAAGGGCCGCTGCCCTACCTGGAACAGTTCAAGGAGCGCCTGCTGGCGCGGCGCGTGACCCGCTTCGACGAAAGCAACTGGTGGAAATGGGGCCGCCGCCACCATGTCTCCGATGCGCCGCGCATCTACGTCAACAACAAGACGCGCAATCCGCGCCCCTTCTTTATCCACCCCTGCACCCATTATGACGGCGCCGTGCTGGCGCTGTTTCCGCATCGCTCGAATCTCGATCCCGCCGCCATGCAGCGCCTGGCAACGATGCTCAATGAGGTGGACTGGAGCGAACTGGGTTTCGTCTGCGACGGACGCTTCCTGTTCTCGCAGCGCAGCCTCGAACAAAGCCTGCTGCCCGAAGCCTTCGCCGAGTTTGCGGTCAAGGGCTTGATCTAGTTGCCAGTCAGCTTGAAAAGCATCACCACGGAGAGCACGGAGAAATCACAGGCGAAGACAGTTCCGCCTCCCTCCGTGACCTCCGTGTTCTCTGTGGTGATCATTTGACGTTCCATCGACCTCTCGATGGCTGAACGCTAGGTTTTGCCACCGGCCGGGCCGATGCTGGACATTTTGGCCGAGCCTCGTTATGCTTATCCGTATATATCGAAACTACGAACGCAGCGCATTGCCCATGTCCAAACCAGCGAAACCCAGATTGCGCATCCTGTTGGGAGCGGAAATCGCCCTCGGCCCGGGAAAGGCCGACCTGCTGGAATCCATTGCCCGCTCCGGCTCGATATCCGCTGCCGGCCGCGAATTGGGCATGTCCTATCGGCGGGCATGGAACCTGGTCGAAGTCATGAACCGCTCGTTTCGGTCGCCCCTGGTGGAAACGCTGACCGGTGGCGGCGGCGGCGGCGGCGCCCGGGTGACCGAGCTGGGGGTGGATGTCCTGGCGCGCTACCGCGCCATGGAAACCAAGGCGACAATGGCCGTAGCAGCCGAGATGAAAGCCTTTGCCCGGCTGATGGCGGCGCCCGCGTAAAGGGTGAATTATTTTGTACCCTCGATATATACTATTGAACATAGCGCTCTCCCCCGAAGCTCGAGCGATGTTTCGCGTCATGGCTTTCGCCCTCGGCCTGCTGGCGCTCACGCCCACGGTGCGCGCCGGGGAAGTTCAGGTTGCCGTGGCCTCGAATTTCGCCGCGCCGATGAAGGCCATCGCCGCCGAGTTCGAGAAAGCGACCGGGCACAAGGCGCTGCTGTCCTTTGGCGCTTCGGGAAAGTTCTACGCCCAGATCAGGAACGGCGCGCCCTTCCAGTTGCTGCTGTCGGCCGACGAGGTGATCCCGGCGAAGCTGGAAGCGGACGGTCTGGTCATACCCAAAAGCCGCTTCACTTATGCCGTGGGAACCCTGGTGCTGTGGTCGGCGCAGGCCGGTTTCGTCGATGAGCGAGGTGAAGTCCTGTCGCGCGGCAACTTCGCCCATCTGGCCGTGGCGAATCCCAAGCTCGCGCCCTATGGCGCCGCGGCGATGGAAACGCTGGCCAGGCTGGGACTCAAATCCAGCCTGCAGGACAAACTTGTCCAGGGCGAGAACATAGCGCAGACCCATCAGTTCGTGATCTCCGGCAATGCGCAACTGGGCTTCGTTGCCCTCTCGCAAGTCATGAAGGACAGGCGCATCGCCGACGGTTCGGCCTGGGTGGTGCCCGCCGAGATGCATCGGCCGATACGCCAAGATGCGGTCGCCCTTGCCGCCGGCCGCAACAATGCCGCGGCGAATGCCCTGCTGCGCTTTCTGCGCGAGCCACTGGCGATGGCCATCATCCAGTCCTACGGTTACCGGCCCTAGCCCGTGTTTGCCGCCGCCAATCTTGAGGCCATCCTGCTGACGGTGAAGCTCGCGTCGTTGGTGACAATCTTGCTGCTGCTGATCGGCACGCCGATCGCCTGGTGGCTGGCGAACACGCGCTCGGCATGGAAAGCGCCGATAGAGGCGATCGTCGCCCTGCCCATCGTGTTGCCGCCATCGGTGCTGGGCTTCTACCTGCTGGTCGCCATGGGCCCGCAAGGACCCGTCGGCCAACTCACGCTGGCCCTCGGGCTGGGCACTCTGCCATTTACCTTCACCGGACTGGTCGTCGCCTCGGTGTTTTATTCATTGCCCTTCGTCGTGCAGCCGATCCAGAACGCCTTCGCCGCCATCAGCCCCGGGCTGTTCGAAGCCGCCGCCACCTTGCGCGCGCGCCCCTGGGACCGCTTTTTCTCGGTGGCCTTGCCGCTGGCGCGGCCTGGCTTCGTCACCGCGGCGGTACTCGGCTTCGCTCATACGGTCGGCGAATTCGGCGTGGTGCTGATGGTCGGCGGCAACATTCCGGGACGAACCCGCGTCGTCTCGGTGCAGATCTACGACCACGTCGAAGCCCTGGAATACGGGCAGGCCCACGAACTCGCCATCCTGCTGATGGGCTTTTCCTTCGTCACCCTGTTCCTGCTCTACGCCCTCAACCGTCGCGTGACGACGCTCAGCGCATGAACGAGCTGGCGGCACGCTTCAAGCACAACTATGGGGGATTCGGCCTGGAGGTCGATTTGCGGCTGCCGGCGCAGGGTGTGAGCGCCATCTTCGGTCCCTCGGGCTCGGGCAAGACCACTTTGCTGCGACTGATCGCCGGGCTGGAGCGGGCGACGGACGGCTATCTGTCGGTGGCCGGTTCGGTCTGGCAGGACGCAGGCAGCTTCGTGCCGACGCATGCCCGCCCGCTGGGCTACGTATTCCAGGATGCGCGCCTGTTTCCACATCTCGATGTGCGGCGCAATCTCGACTACGGCATGCGCCGCATTCCATCCGCAGCGCGCCGGGTGGCGCTCGACGGCGTCATCGAGTTGCTGGGAATCGGTTCCCTGATGGAACGAAAACCAGACCGGCTTTCGGGCGGCGAGCAGCAACGGGTCGCCATCGCCCGGGCGCTCGGCGTCAGCCCGCGCCTGCTGCTGCTGGACGAGCCGCTGGCCGCGCTGGATCAGGCCCGCAAGCAGGAGGTGCTGCCCTATCTGGAGCGCCTGCGCGACACACTCGATATCCCGATGTTGTATGTCAGCCATGCCGTCGACGAAGTCGCGCGCCTGGCCGATCACATGCTGGTGCTCGATGGCGGGCGCGTCGTGGCGCAGGGATCGACGATCGACCTCATGGCGCGGACGGATCTGCCGTTGTCGGGCGACGATGCCGTGGGCGCCTTGATCGAGGGCCGCATCGCCGGCCACGACGAAACCTATCAGCTGACAACCGTGGATTTTTCCGGCGGGCGGCTGACCCTGCCGCGCCAGGCGCGGGCGGTGGGCGAACGGGTGCGGGTACGGGTTCTGGCACGCGATGTGAGTCTCACCCTGACGGCGCAAACGGGTACCAGCATCATCAACATCCTCCCCGCGCAGGTCACCGGCATCGCGTCAGCGGGGCCGAGCCAGAGCCTGGTGAGCCTCGATCTCGGCGGTACGACCCTGCTCGCCCGCGTCACGCGCAAGTCGGTCGACGCGCTCGGCTTGAAACCCGGCCTCGCGCTCCATGCCCAGATCAAGGGCGTCGCTCTCGTGAAGTAAACCCGGCCCGCAAGCCGGGAGTTTACCGGGCGTTGATTACCCGTTTGATCGAATGCGGGCTGCTACACTTTGCCCCCAGCCAACCTTCACCGAGTGCACAATCCGATCCATGGTTCCACACCTCACCACCGCGCTGACCGGCCCCTTGCTCGAGCTCGAGCGGCGCATTCTGGAAAACGACACCACGGTCGAACGCTGGTTACGCAGCCAATGGCAGGAGCACACGCCGCCTTTCTACAGCTCGGTCGACTTGCGCAACGCCGGCTATAAGCTGGCACCGGTCGACACCAATCTGTTTCCCGGCGGCTTCAACAATCTGAACGCGGAATTCCTGCCGCTGTGCGTGCAGGCCGCGATGTCGGCGATCGAGAAGATCTGTCCCGAGGCACGCAACCTGCTGCTGGTGCCGGAGAACCACACCCGCAACCAGTTTTACCTGATGAACGTGGCAAGCTTGGCGTCCATCCTGCACCACGCCGGCCTCAACGTACGGATCGGCAGTCTGCTGCCGGAAATCACCGAACCGACCACGCTCGACCTTCCCGATGGGCGGACGCTGACCCTGGAGCCGCTGAAGCGCATCGGCACCGAGAACCGGCGGCTCGGGCTCGAGGGCTTCGACCCCTGCGCGGTGCTGCTCAACAACGACTTGTCGGGCGGGGTGCCGGAGCTGCTGAAGAACGTCAATGAACAGTTCCTCATTCCACCGCCGTGGGCAGGCTGGCATGTGCGCCGCAAGTCGGTGCACTTTGCCGCCTACCAGGACGTCGCCCTCAGCTTCGCCGGCGAGATCGGCATCGACCCCTGGCTGATCAATCCCGAGTTCGAGGTCTGCGGCAAGGTCAATTTCAATGAACGTTCCGGCGAGGAATGCCTCGCCGCCAACATCGATACCCTGCTCTACCGCATGCGCGCCAAGTACAAGGAGTACGGCATCGAATCCGAGCCCTTCGTCATCGTCAAGGCCGACGCCGGCACTTATGGCATGGGCATCATGACGGTGAAGGACGCCAGCGAAGTCAAGGGCCTCAATCGCAAGCAGCGCAACAAGATGTCGGTAATCAAGGAAGGCATGCCGGTAACCGAGGTCATCATCCAGGAAGGCGTGCCCACTTTCGAGCGCGTCGACGAAGGCTCCGCCGAGCCGGTGGTGTACATGATCGACCGCTATGTCGTCGGCGGCTTCTACCGCGTCAACACGGGACGCGGCGTAAACGAAAATCTCAACGCGCCGGGCATGACCTTCAAGCCGCTGGCCTTCGACACCGGTTGCAGCCTGCCCGACGCCGAGCTCGGACCGGACGCGCCGCCCAACCGCTTCTATGCCTACGGCGTGATCGCCAGATTGGCCATGCTGGCCGCTTCGCTCGAGCTCGAACGTGGCGCACCTCAGGAGTAAACCATGAAGTTCGCTTTCATTCTCGATCCGCTCGAAGGCCTCAAGGCCTACAAGGATTCCAGCGTGGCGATGATGCGCACGGCGGCGAAGCGCGGCCACGAGGTGTGGGCCATTCAACGCTCGGCGCTGGCCTGGCGCGATGCCTGCGTCAGCGCACGGGCGCGAAAAATCATCCTGACCGCGCAGGACGAGCCTTGGTACACGCTTGCCGAAGAAGAAGCGGCGGTGCCGCTGACGGCATTCGATGCGGTATTGATGCGCCAGGACCCGCCCTTCGATTTCGAGTACATCGCCGCCACCTGGTTGCTGGAACGCGCCGAGGCCCAAGGCGCGCGCGTCTGGAACAAACCGCGCTCGATTCGCGACCATTCGGAAAAGATCGCCATCACCGAGTTTCCGCAATTCACCCCTGACACTTTGATCAGCCGCGATCCGATCGATATCCGTGCCTTCGTCGACGAACTGGGCGACGTGATCCTCAAGCCGCTCGACGGCATGGGCGGCAGCAGCATATTCCGGGTACGGCGCGATGATCCCAATCGCAACGTCATCGTCGAAACCCTGACCGCTTTCGGCGCGCGCAGCATCATGGCGCAGCGCTACCTGCCGGCCATCAGCCAGGGCGACAAGCGCATCCTGCTGATCGCCGGCGAGCCCGTGCCCTATTGCCTGGCGCGCATCCCCATGGCCGGCGAGACACGCGGCAATCTGGCCGCCGGCGGCAGGGGTGTGGCCCGCCCGCTGCTTGGCCGCGACCGGGAAATCGCCGAGACGCTGGCGCCGATTCTCTGGGCGCGCGGCTTGCTGATTGTCGGCCTCGATGTGATTGGCGACTGCCTGACCGAGATCAACGTCACCAGCCCCACCTGCTTTGTCGAGATCGCGCAACAAATGCGTTTCGATGTCGCCGCCATGCTGGTTGACGCGCTGGAACGGGAGTGTTCCGGCGCCTGACCCTGCTCGCCCTGGCGTGGCTGCTCGCGGCATGCGGGCCCTCGACGCCGTGGCGGCAGGAATCCTACGTTTTCGGCACCCGCGTCGAACTGCTGATCGCCGGCCTGCCGGAAGCACAGGCCCGCGCCGCCGGCGCACGCGTCCTGCAAGAGTTCGACCGACTGCACCGGACTTATCATGCCTGGCAGCCTTCCGAGTTGTCAGCCTTGAACGAGGCGATCGCCGCGGGACGCGCGCATGAAGTCAGCGCGGAATTTGCCGGCTTCATCCGCGAGGCGCAGTCCATCACGCAAGCCGGCGAGCGGCTTTTCGATCCGGGCATCGGCCGACTGATCGCCCTGTGGGGCTTTCACACCGATGAGATCCAGGCGCGCCTGCCCGACCCCGAGGCGCTCGCGGCGCTGGTCGCACGGCATCCGTCGATTGCCGACCTGTCGATGAGCGAGGGATCGTGCCTCGAAGCGCAAAGCAGCGGACAACAAGCGCCCGCCTCCGGCACAGAGGCGGGATGGTGCGCAACAAGCCGCAGCACGAGTGTAGCCGTCGACTTCGGCGGCTACCTCAAAGGTGTCGCGCTTGACCGCGCCGCCGCGTCGCTGAAGCGGGACGGCGTTGCCAACGCCCTGATCAATATCGGCGGCAATGTCATGGCACTGGGCACGCGCGACGGCAAGCCCGGCGGCGCGGCCTGGCGCGTCGGCATCCAGCATCCGCGGCCGCAGGGTGTCGGTGGTGCGCCATTGGCCACGCTGGAATTGCACGACGGCGAAGCCATCGGTACTTCGGGCGACTACCATCGCTACTTCGAACTGGACGGACACCGCTACAGCCATTTGCTCGACCCGCGCACCGGCGCGCCGGCGCAAGGCACGCAAGCGGTGACGGTGCTGATCGCGCCGGGACCCGCGACGGGAATGCGCTCGGACGGACTGTCCAAACCCATTTTCATTGCCGCCGGCCAATGGCGGGAGATGGCGCGAAAACTGGGCGTCGAGGCGGTCCTGAAAGTCGGCGCTGATGGCACGGTGAGCGTGACGCCGGCGATGCATGCACGCATCAAATTCGAGATCCCCGGCCTCACGCCGGAGCTGAATCCATGAACGGCGATCCCGAGCTGCGGCGCTCCGTGCGCCGCACCGTCGGCATCGCAGCCCTGCGCAAGATTCGCCGCATCGTGGACGCGGAGCAGGCGCGCGAGGAAGGAAGCAGACGCTGGGCGCGGCGGCTTTCACTGGTATTTGTCGTAGCCGCGGCGCTGGTTTTGGTCTGGATGCTGACTGCCTAGGCAATTCTTCTGCGCGCGCCTTGGCGACGGCTTGCGCCGCGCTTTGCATGATCCTGGAAAAGCGGTTGACCACGGGAAACACGGGGCGCTCTGCGTGCCTGGGAATCCGCTTTGCGACAGGCAACGGGGAAATTCAGTGAGTTGCAGCGGTTTCCATATTCACCCGTTCGGTTTGAATGTTTTCCGCCTCAAGCCTTTGCTTCTCCCCGTGACCCCGCGTCCCCCGTGGTTGAACCGAGGTTTTAAGGTTTAAGGATGATTGTGGGCAATCCTTTCTGACCGGCCCGGCCGCCTGCCGGAAACGACTGCCGCCCTAGGGGCGACCCGGCTGGCGGGCTGATAGAATGCCGCCATGATCGGCATTTTTCTCCTTACCCACAGCACCTACGGCGAGTCATTGATCCAGTGCGCTTGCCATGTGCTCAACAAACGCCCCGAGCGGATCGCCCAGCTGGGCGTGGCGGCGCAGGATGATCCGCTGGATGCCATGCCGCTGGCGCGGGACCTGCTGAAATTGGTCGACGGCGGTCACGGCGTTTTGATACTGACCGACATTTTTGGCGCCACGCCGTCAAATCTGGCGATGAAGCTGCTGGTGCCGGGGCGCATCGAAGGCATCGCCGGCGTCAATCTGCCCATGCTGTTGCGCGCCATCAACTATCGCGAGAAGGACATGGAAACCCTGCTGACGCGCACCATCGCCGGCGGTCGCGACGGCGTTCTGAACATGCTCAAGCACTGATCATGGCCCGCGTCTGCTTTTCTGGCTCAGCACCCTTGGCGCGCCGCCAGTCGGCCAAAGCTGCATAGCATGCCGCGCGGCGAAACCGAGATCGTCAACAAGCTGGGGCTGCATGCCCGTGCCTCGGCGAAGCTGACCCAGCTGGCGGGTTCCTATCCCTGCGAAGTCTGGATGGAGCGTGGCACGCGTCGCATCAATGCCAAAAGCATCATGGGGGTGATGATGCTGGCGGCTGGTCAGGGCGCCATCGTGACCATCGATACCGATGGCGAGCGCGCCGAGGAAGCCTTGCAGGCCATCCTGAACCTGATCGCCGGCCGCTTCGGCGAAGACGAATGAATCCCCGACACCATCCGCCGACTTCACGGCCGACCCGACAAGGCCCACTGACAGCGGCGGCACGCCCATGAGCTTCGCCCTGCACGGTCAGGCAGTGTCCGGCGGCATTGCCATCGGCCGGGCGCATCTGGTTTCACACGCCATGTTCGAAGTCGCGCAATACCAGTTGCGCGAACGCGACGTGGCGGGCGAGCTGAATCGCTTCGACAAGGCCGTGGCCACGGCCGGCGCCGATCTCGACAGCCTGCGCGAGGAAGCCAGCGTGCCCGGCGCGCCGGCCGAACTTTCCGCCTTCGTCGACCTGCACGCCATGATCCTCGCCGATCCGGCCCTCACCGACGAAGTCCGCGAGCTGATTCGCGAGCGCCGCTGCAATGCCGAATGGGCGGTGGTGCAGCAGATGCAGCAGGTGGTCGACCAGTTCAACGAATTCGAAGATGCCTACCTGCGCGAGCGCAAGCAGGACATCGTGCAAGTGGTGGAGCGCGTGCTGAAAGTGCTCCAGGGCAAACCGCGCAAACTGGCACGGCGCAAGGCGACCGCGACCGACGACGATCTGATCGTGGTTGCCAACGACCTTTCGCCGGCCGACACGATCCAGTTCAAGAGCCTGCGCATCAGCGGCTTCGTCACCGATCTGGGCGGCTCGACCTCGCATACCGCCATCGTCGCGCGCAGTCTCGGCATTCCGGCGGTGGTCGGCATGCTGCACGCCCGCCCGCTGATCCAGGATGACGACCTGCTGATCATCGACGGCACGCGCGGCGTGCTGATCGTCGATCCCGACACCGGCGTGCTGGAAGAGTACCGGCTCAGAAAAACTGAACTGGAACTCGAGCGCTCCAAGCTGAAACGACTACTCACCGCTCGCGCACGCACGCTGGATGGCGAAGTTGTCGGGCTTCACGCCAACATCGAATTGCCGCAGGATACCGATCGCGTGAAGGAAGTCGGCGCCGATGGCGTCGGCCTGTTCCGCACCGAATTCCTTTTCATGAACCGCGACGAACTGCCCGACGAGGACGAGCAGTTCGAGGCCTACCGTAGCGTCGTCAAGGCGCTCGGCGGCAAGCCGCTGACGCTGCGCACGCTGGACATCGGCGCCGACAAGGAAGCACGCGCACTGCGCGACCGTGCCGGTAATCGCAGCGCGCCGAACCCGGCATTGGGACTGCGGGCAATCCGCTTCTGCCTGGCCGAGCCGCAGTTGTTCCTTGAGCAGTTGCGGGCGATATTGCGCGCCGCCCATTACGGCAAGATCCGCCTGTTGATTCCGATGCTGGCGCACGCCCAGGAGATCGAGCAGACACTGGCCTTGATCGATCTGGCAAAAACGCAACTGCGCGAGAAGCGGCAAAAATTCGACGACGCCATCGAAGTCGGCGGCATGATCGAAATACCCGCTGCCGCCCTGGCACTGGGGCCATTCCTGCGCCGCCTGGATTTTCTGTCGATCGGCACCAACGATCTGATCCAGTACACGCTGGCGATCGATCGCACCGACGGTTCGGTCGCGCATCTCTACGATCCTTTGCATCCGGCGGTGCTCCGGCTGATTTCGCACACCATCCAGACCGCGCAGCGGGTGGACATGCCGATCGCGGTCTGCGGCGAAATGGCGGGCGATCCGAAAATGACAAAACTCCTGCTGGGCATGGGTCTGCGGGAATTTTCCATGCATCCGGCGCAATTGCTCGAAGTCAAACAGCAAGTCATGATGTCTGATACCGCCCAGCTCGCGGCACGCGTCACGAAGATCCTGAAACTCGACGAGCCGGAGAAAATCAGCGAACTGCTGGAAAAGCTTTAGCAATCCTTCGTTCCGAGCTGAAAAGATTTACCACGGAGAACACGGAGGGCACGGAGAAAGAAAAAGTGCTTGCATGAATTTTCTCTGTGTCCTCCGTGTTCTCCGTGGTAGTCATTCGGGTTTTTCTTCGCCATTCGCACGACCGATGCCCGACCATGGCCTAAGCTCGGTCCTTCAGCCTTGTGCCGATTGACAAGCCTCGCGGCACGCGGCATAGTTTGCGTATCGCGCCAATTTGACTCAGCTTGCGGGCGCACAATAAATACGGCTAAGCGAGACGGAAGTCACAACGCCCGGATCGCCGCTTAACGCGTTCTCGGGCGTTATTGTTTTCTCGCCCGGCTCGATTGCTTCGCGCATTCGCATGCGCTTGTTTCTGGATTTGGAAATGTCAGGTATCGGCATCGTCTCCGCACAGCGCGCGCACTTCACGCAGCCCCTCAAGCTGAAGGGAGGCAGCGTGCTGCCGGCCTTCGAGCTGGTGTATGAAACCTACGGCACGCTCAATGCCGCCAAATCGAACGCCATCCTGGTCTGCCATGCGCTGTCCGGCAATCACCATCTGGCCGGCCACACCGCAGACAACCCGGCCAATATCGGCTGGTGGGACAACATCATCGGTCCCGGCCGGCCGCTCGATACCGATCGCTTTTTTGTCGTCGGCGTGAACAACCTCGGCGGCTGCCACGGCTCGACCGGCCCGGCCAGCACCAACCCCGCCACGGACAAACCCTGGGGCGCCGATTTCCCGGTGGTCACCGTCGAAGACTGGGTCGAATCGCAAGCCCGGCTCGCCGACCAGCTCGGCATCGACGCCTGGGCGGCGGTAATGGGCGGTTCGCTCGGCGGCATGCAGGCGCTGCAATGGTCGCTGAGCTTTCCCGAGCGCATCCGTCACGCCCTGGTCATCGCCGCCGCGCCCAAGCTGTCGGCCGAAAATATCGCCTTCAACGAAGTCGCGCGCCAGGCCATCCTGACCGACCCGGATTTTCACGGCGGCCATTTTTACGAGCATGGCGTGCTGCCGCTGCGCGGCCTGCGCCTGGCGCGCATGCTGGGCCATATCACCTATCTTTCCGACAATCAGATGGCGGAAAAATTCGGCCGCCGCCTGCGTCCCGGCGCTGGCAGCTATGGTTTCGACGTCGAGTTCGAGATCGAGTCCTACCTTCGCTATCAGGGCGACAAGTTTGCCGGCGTCTTCGACGCCAACACCTATCTGCGCATGACCCGCGCCCTCGACTATTTCGATCCGGCGCTGGATTTCGAGGATGACCTGGCGCGTGCCCTGGCGCGTGCCCGCGCAAAATTCCTGATCGTCGCCTTCTCAACCGACTGGCGCTTCTCGCCCGCGCGCTCGCGCGAACTGGTTCATGCCATGGTGCATAACGGGCAGGCGGTGGCCTACGCCGAAATCGACAGCGTCCACGGCCACGACTCCTTCCTGATGGACGAACCGCATTACCACGCCATCATCGACACCTACCTGAAACGGGCGACGCCATGAGCGCCAGGCCAACCCAGGGCGGCGCAAGCGGGAATACCGAGCCGCGTCGGCGGCGAACTTCAATCGTTCCCTCGCGCGGCGAGGGTGTTGCGGGAAAGGCAGCCCCATGAACCAGACTGCGGAACGCGCCGATTTCGACCTCATCGCCAGCTGGGTCCAGCCCGGCGAGCGCGTGCTCGACCTGGGCTGCAGCGATGGTTCGCTGCTCAAGCGCTTGATCGAAGAGCGCGGCGCCCAAGGCTACGGCGTCGAACTGGAAGACAGCGAAGTGCTGGCCGCCATCGGCAACGGCATCAACGTGATCCAGGGCAATCTCGAACAAGGCCTGGCCGGCTTCGATGACGGCACCTTCGACCATGTGGTGCTCTCGCGTACCTTGCAAACCGTGCGCCACACTGAACGCATCCTGCGCGAAATGCTGCGCGTCGGTCGCGAAGCCGTGGTCAGCTTTCCCAATTTTGCTTACTGGGAAAACCGCCTGGCGGTGATGGGCGGGCGCATGCCGGTATCCGAGGACCTGCCCTACGAATGGTTTGATACGCCCAACCTGCGCTTTTTCACCCTGCTCGATTTCGAATCATTGTGCAATTCGCTGGGCCTGGTGATTCGCGAGCGTCAGGTGCTCGATGAAGCCGGGCGCCTGGTGCTCGAGGAGCCGAATTTTCTCGGCAGTCTCGCGGTCTACCGGCTCGGGCGCTGAGCGCCGCCGGCCTCGCCTTGTTCAGGCGTCGGTCTTGACTTCGACCGCCGGCGCAGCGGCCGGTTCCGGGGTTTCGGTGGCGTCCGGAGTTTCCGGGTTTGCCGCGGGGCCGGCCTTGCGCAGGCGCTTTTCTTCTTTCTTGGCCTTCTTCGCCAAGTCTCTCTGACGCTTTTCGAACGAATAATTGGGTTTCGCCATCGGATACCTCTGTCTGAATTTGAGTAAAAACCTGAATGGCCCGATTGTACGGCACTCCTCCGACTCTTGCGCGATACCACGCCGGCCATGACCCGTCCGGCCAAGGTTTTTCAAGCCAACAACTATCGATCAGGATCGGCCATCCGCGGACGACTACCGCTAGAATCGGCTCGCAGATCAACTCAACCAGGAGAGACTTCATGCCATCACTGCCATCCCGACTTTGCCTCGCGATGTTTGTCGCCGGCGTATCCATCAGTGCGCTCGCCGATCCGATGTCGCCGGTCGGCGCCTGGAACACCATCGACGATGAAACCAAGAAGCCCAAGTCAACCGTGCGCATCACCGAAAAGGACGGCGTCATTTCTGGAACGGTCGAGAAAATCGTCGATCCGGCCAAGCAGGATTCCAAATGCGACAAATGCGCCGCTGATGATCCGCGCAAGGGCAAGCCGGTGATCGGCATGACCATCCTGAGCGGACTGAAAAAGGAGGCCGACAATGTATGGGCCGGCGGCAGCATTCTCGACCCGAACAACGGCACGACCTATGCCGCCAAAGTGACGGTCATCGACGGCGGCAAGAAGCTCGAAATGCGCGGCTCATTCCTGTTCATCGGCCGCACCCAGACCTGGATTCGCGTCGAATAAAGTCACGGCATTGAAGCCGGAACACCGGCGGGAGGCTATCGGCTGAGGGTGGCGCGGCGGCTTGCCTGACGCCGTCCCGCCGGCGCCGACTTTCAGGGCTTCGGCCTGAAAGAACCCGTTCGGAGCGACGGGTGATCGTCGAGCAAAGCGAGCAAATCAGTCGCCTCCCGCGCAAGTGGCTGTGTGGGGAGGGCCTTCTTGCCGTGTTTACCGATGATCATCGGCAGGGGTGCTGCTATCGGCCGCGTGAAAGTCGCCCGTTCAGCACTGCTCCCACGGCAAGCCTTCAAAACGCCAGCCGTTCATCGCGCCGCGATGGTGGGTGTCGTCGAGTTCGCCCTCGAAGCCGTGCAATACATTGAATACCCGCGTGAAGCCGGCGGCTTCGAGCGCATGCCCGGCGTCGACCGAGCGGTTGCCGCTGCGGCAGATCAACACCACGGGGCGATCGCCCGAATGGCCGGCAAGCTTCCGCACCTCGCCGACAAAGTGAGGATTGACGTCCCAGTCGGGTCCGTCGTTCCACGATACGTGGCTGACGCCGGCGGGATGGCCGACAAAAAAGAATTCCATTTCGCTGCGGCAGTCGACAAACAACGCCTTGGGATTGTCGTGCAGGAACTGGGCAGCTTCCTTGGGAGTCAGATGTTTCATGGCAGTCTGTCCTGTAGATTAGCCGCCGCGGAGGCTTTTGGCGCAGCAAGCGTCAGCGGGCGAATGTTGCGAGCGTGGAGGCACATATCATTCTCCTTTTGTGGCATTTCATTCTAACGCTCATGGCCGTAAGCTCCACCCGCGGAAGATGAAACGCGCGAAAAACAAATTGAAGTCCCGCCCCCCCATCCCCCCTCACGGGGGCTATTGATCGGCTCGCTTCGCTCGACTGCCACCAGTCGCCCCGAACGAGCTATTACGCTAACGACGCAGCCGTAGCGGCGATCTTGACGCCTGAAGTATAGTCAATCCATGGTTCCGCTTCTTCGCATGCTGCTTGTCGCCGCCCTTGCGCTTGCCCTGATCGGCTGCGCCGGCTTCGGTCTGGCGGCGCTCAAGCCGGGCATTTCGACCGCGCAGGAAACGCGGGAACGACTCGGCCTGCCGGCAGCCGAATGGCCCAACAGCGATGGCAGCGTCACCTGGGAGTATCCGACCGGACCGGCAGGCACGCGGTGCTGGATGCTGACCCTGGGCAAAGACGGGGTGCTGCAGAAAATCGAACAAGCTTTGAGCGAAGAAAACTTTGCGCGTATCGAGAAAGGCTGGAGTAGCGAGCAGGTGCGGCGCCTGCTCGGCAAACCTGCCGGCAAGGACAACTTCCCGCGCATGCCCGAAGTCGTCTGGGAATGGCGTATCGAACCGACGATTCCGGGCAACATCGCATTTTTCCATGTGCACTTCACGCCCGAAGGCCATGTCACGCGCAGTTCGCGGCGCGAGGAAACTCCGCTGGAGTATCGTGGTCTATTGTTTGATTTGCTCAACGCCCCGCTCGGAACGCGGGGTAGCCGCTGAACCCTTTCAGGAGTTGCCCGTGTCTTTGCCTTTTCGTTTTCAACAGTTTCTGCTCGTCTGCCTGCTGCTGGTCGGCAGCAGCCTCGCCAGCGCCGAACCGGACCTGAGCGCACCCGATGCCTCCGCCGCCGTGGCCGCCGGCAAGCTCACCCTGGTCGACATTCGCACGCCGCCGGAATGGAAGCAGACGGGCGTTGCAGCGGGCGCCAAGCTCATCAACATGCAGCATCCGCAGGGCGCACCGGGCTTCGTCAATCAGTTGCTGGCGGAACTTGAGGGCGACAGGAATGCGCCCGTCGCGCTGATCTGCCGCACCGGCAATCGCGCCACACAGGTGCAGCGCTATTTGCAAAGCGTCGGCTTCACCCGGGTGTACAACGTCAAGGAAGGCATGGCCGGCAGCGGCGCGGGGCCGGGCTGGATCAAGCGCGGGCTGGCGCTGGAGCCCTGCACGGCGCAGTGCTGAGCGCGCAACGCGCTGAAAGTCGGCGCTGACGCGACGGCTGTATAATGCCGCTTCGCTTCCGAGGAGCGCTGCAAGGTGACCGACTGCGGTCGACACCCTAGGCTCGGAGCTAGTTTCACAACGGCGCTCGCCTACCCTTGAAACACCACCGGGGCAAGAGGTGAGCCGAAACGCAGCAACGCTCTCCGCCCCGGCGACGGACTGGAGAGACGCATGGCCCCACCTTCCCGGCTGCAAGCCGACCGCAGCGCCGAATTGCGGCAACTGCTCGCGCAGCGCATCCTGATTCTCGATGGCGCCATGGGCACCATGGTGCAACGGCGCAATCTCGTCGAGGCCGACTACCGCGGTGAGCGACTTGCCTATCACGACAAGGATCTCAAGGGCAACAACGATCTGCTCTCGATCACGCGGCCGGACGTGATCGGCGCCATCCATGCCGACTACCTCGAAGCCGGCGCCGACATCATCGAGACCAACACCTTCAACTCGACCCGCGTCTCGCAAGCCGAGTACGGACTGGCCGAGCTGGCATTCGAACTCAACGTGGCCTCGGCGCGCCTGGCGCGCGAGACTGCAGACAAGTTCTCCACGCCTGACAAGCCGCGCTTCGTCGCCGGCGTGCTGGGGCCGACCTCGCGCACGGCGTCGCTTTCGCCCGACGTCAATGATCCCGGCGCGCGCAACATCACTTTCGATGCGCTGGTGGCCGACTACGTTGAAGCCGCGCGCGGCCTGACTGAGGGCGGTGCCGACATCCTGCTGGTGGAAACCATTTTCGATACGCTCAACGCCAAGGCCGCGCTGTTTGCCATCGAGAAATTTTTCGATGAAGCCGGCCGGCGCTGGCCGATCATGATTTCCGGCACCATTACCGACGCTTCCGGTCGCACCTTGTCAGGACAGACGGCCGAGGCTTTCTGGAATTCGCTGCGCCACGCGCGACCGATTTCCTTCGGCCTCAATTGCGCGCTGGGTGCCAAGGAACTGCGCCAGCACGTCGAGGAGTTGTCGCGCATCTGCGACTGCTTCATCTCGGCCCATCCCAATGCCGGGCTGCCCAATGCCTTCGGCGGTTACGACGAAACGCCGCAGATGCTGGCGGACGAGATCGCCGAGTGGGCGGGTGGTGGCAAACGCGCCGGCATCATCAACATCGCCGGCGGTTGCTGCGGCACCTCGCCGGATCACATCCGCGCCATCGCCGCAGCACTGAAAGACGCCAAACCTCGCCGTGTCACCAGCGCCGATTTTTCCTTGCGCCTGTCGGGACTGGAAGCCTTCAACGTCACCGACGACAGCCTGTTCGTGAATGTCGGCGAGCGCACCAACGTCACCGGCTCCAAAGCCTTCGCCCGCATGATTCTCGAAGGCCGCTTCGACGATGCGCTGGCCGTCGCCCGCCAGCAAGTTGAGAACGGCGCGCAGGTGGTCGACATCAACATGGACGAGGCCATGCTCGATTCGCAGGCGGCGATGGTGCGCTTTCTGCATCTGGTCGGCTCGGAGCCGGACATCTGCAAGGTGCCCTTGATGCTCGACAGCTCGAAATGGGAAGTGATCGAGGCCGGCCTCAAATGCATTCAGGGCAAGGGCATCGTCAATTCGATATCAATGAAGGAAGGCGAGGCGAAGTTCCTCGAACAGGCGCGACTGGCGCGGCGCTATGGCGCGGCGGTGATCGTCATGGCCTTCGACGAGCAGGGTCAGGCCGACACCTATCAACGCAAGATCGAGATCTGCAAGCGCGCCTATGACGTGCTGGTGGCCGACGGCTTCCCCGCCGAGGACATCATTTTCGATCCGAACATTTTCGCCATCGCCACCGGCATTCCCGAGCACGACAACTACGCCGTGGATTTCATCAATGCGGTGCGCTGGATCAAGGAAAACCTGCCGCATGCGCGGACCTCGGGCGGCGTTTCGAACGTGTCGTTTTCGTTTCGCGGCAACGATGCGATGCGCGAGGCGATCCACACCGTGTTTCTCTACCACGCGGTCAAGGCCGGCTTCACCATGGGCATTGTCAATGCCGGCCAGCTCGGGGTGTATGACGATCTCGCGCCGGAGTTGCGCGAGGCGGTCGAGGACGTGGTGCTGAACCGCAAAACCGGCGCTGGCGACACGCTGATCGAACTGGCGACGCGCGTCAAAGGCCAGGCGAAAGAGCAGGTGGTCGATCTGGCCTGGCGCCAATGGCCGGTGGACAAGCGCCTTGGGCACGCCATGGTCAAGGGCATTACCGAGTATGTCGTCGCCGACACCGAAGAATGCCGCGCCGCTCTGGCAGCGAGCGGCAAGCCGCCGCTGGCGGTGATCGAAGGCCCCTTGATGAGCGGCATGAACGTGGTCGGCGATCTCTTTGGCGCCGGCAAGATGTTCCTGCCGCAAGTGGTGAAATCAGCGCGCGTGATGAAGCAGGCCGTGGCCCATCTGATCCCCTGGATCGAGGAAGAAAAGCGGCGCACCGGCAGCACCTCCAAGGGTCGCATCGTGGTCGCCACGGTAAAGGGCGACGTCCATGACATCGGCAAGAACATCGTCGGCGTGGTGCTCGGCTGCAACGGCTATGACATCATCGACCTCGGCGTCATGGTCTCGGCCGACAAGATCCTCAACGCGGCGAAAGAACACGGCGCGCAGGCCATCGGCCTTTCCGGCCTGATCACGCCCTCGCTCGAGGAGATGAGCCACATCGCCAGTGAGATGCAGCGTCAGGGCTTTGGTGACGGAAATGCGGTGCCGCTGCTGATCGGCGGCGCAACGACTTCGCGCGCCCATACCGCGATCAAGATCGCGCCGAATTACACCGGGCCGGTGGTGTATGTGCCGGACGCCTCGCGCGCCGTCGGCGTCGTCACCAAACTGCTCTCGATCGACATGCGCGATGCCTTTGTCGACGAAGTCGCCGCCGACTACGAAAAAGTGCGCAGCCAGCATGCCGCCAAGAAAGGCGTGCCGTTGTTGCCCCTGGAAGCGGCGCGCGCGAATCGCGCAAAGCTGGACTTTGCGCCGGTGAAACCACGTCAGCTGGGCGTCACCGTGCTGGCGGACCTCGATCTGTCGGTGCTGGCCGAGTACATCGATTGGGGGCCGTTTTTCCAGACCTGGGATCTGGCCGGTAGTTACCCGAAGATTCTCGACGACGCCGTGGTCGGCGAGGCGGCGCGCAATGTCTTCAGCGACGGCAAGGCCATGCTGCAGCAGTTGATCGCGGAAAAATGGCTGCGCGCCAACGCGGTGTTCGGCCTGTTCCCGGCCAATGCCGTGGGCGACGACATCGTCTTTTACAGCGATGAGACACGCGCTGCGCCATTGATGAGCTGGCACGGCCTGCGTCAACAACAGGAGCGCCCGGCAGGCAAGCCGCATCAATGCCTTTCGGATTTCGTCGCGCCGATGAAACTCGGTGCTGATGGTACGGCGACG
>JAIPCT010000124.1 GCA_021738065.1 Burkholderiaceae bacterium | reverse complement strand
ACAGTATCTACCGCTATCCTGGCCAATCTGATGTTTGCCGCGGCGACCCAGGGCTGGTTCATCACTCGCAACAAGATCTGGGAGGCGGCGCTGTTGCTGCTGGTGACTTTTACCCTGTTCCGTCCGGGCTACTGGATGGATATGGTGTACCCGCCCTACGAGCGTGTGGCACCGACCAGGATCATGGAAATCGTCGACACGGCGGAGACGGACAAACGCTTGCGCATGTGGATCGAAGGCGAGGATATCAATGCACGCAAGGTTTCCAAGGGCATATTGCTTCCCCTTGGCGACAAGGCTCCGGCGCGTCAGCGCCTCGATGCCATCGGCCTGCGCTTGCTGCCGTCCGGAGAAACCGTCGATATCCTCTCGGTCAAGTTCGGCAGCCGCGCCGAAAAGCTCGGCGTCGAGCAGGGCTTCAAGATCACCGCGCTCGAAGTGGCGACGCAGCGCCCGGACAAGGAGTGGTTTTTCATTCCGGCCCTGGCCGTGCTCGGGCTGGTGGTATTCCTGCAGCGTCGCCGCGCACGGAATACGGCCGGCTGAAAACTGCAAGGCAGCGACGGCGCGTACCTGAAGTGCGCGTCGTCCGCGGTCGATTGCCCGCCGTGAACGGAAAACCATGCGGCCGGTGCGAGTCCCGCTTGCATTATTCAATGCAGCTGACCCGGCAATGGCGCGTGCAGCCACTGCCATTGCACAATCGATCGACCCACGGAACCCAATTACAGGAAAGGCGCCCCGAACATGAATAGCGAAACCGTTCTTTACCAAGCCAGCGATGGAATTGCGGAGATTCGCCTGAATCGACCGCACAGGCTCAACGCAGTGACCCAGCAACTTTATGATGAACTGAACGAGGCCTTGAGCCTGGCCGAGGCCGACAAAGACGTGCGTGTGGTGATCCTGACCGGAGAAGGGCGGGCCTTTTGCGTCGGCGCCGACCTCAAGGAGCACAAGGCCGGGCGCACGGCTTTCGACCGGCGGCAGTACACGCTGGGCGAACAGATCGTCTGCAAGCGCCTGATACGCCTCTCGAAACCGGTGATTGCGGCAGTCAATGGCTACGCTCTGGGGGCCGGCGCCGAGATGGCGATTGCCTCGGATTTCGTTCTGATGGCCGCAAGCGCGAAAATCGGCCTGCCCGAGATCAGCATCGGAACTTTTCTCGGCGGTGGTGTCACCTACATTCTTCCGCGTCTGGTGGGACTGGCCAAGGCGCGCGAACTGGTATTCCTTGGCGAACGTATCGGCGGCGACGAGGCGGTGCGTATCGGGCTGGCCAATCGGGTATTTCCGGACGAGGGCTTTCTCGATGCCGCGCGCGAGTTCGCGCGCCAGATCGCCAGCAAGGCGCCGATCTCGATGCAACTTGCCAAGGAGCAGCTGAACATGGCCGCAGAAGGAACGCTGGACGCGGCCCTGACCGCCGAACTGGAGGGCATGATGTTTGCCGGCACGACGCAGGACTGGCAGGAAGGCATCGACGCCTTCGCCGAGAAGCGCTCACCAAACTTCAAGGGGTGCTGAACATGACGACATCCCCTACCCAAACTACGCAGCGCAGTCCGCTGCACGACTTCCTGGCACCGGATTCGATCGCCATCGTCGGCGCCTCGGCCGATCCGACCAAGCGCGGCTACAAAGCCATGGTCGGACTAGTCAAGGACGGCTACCCCGGCAAGATCTACCCGATCAACCCGAAAGCCGACATGATTCTCGGCATCAAGGCCTACCCGTCTTTGGCCGATCTGCCCGGCCCGGTCGATCTGGCGCTCATTTGCACACCGGCGGCCACGGTACCCGCGCTGCTGCTCGAATGCGGCAAGAAGGGCGTCAAGGGCGCAGTAATTCTGGCCAGCGGATTTCGCGAGACGGGACCCGAGGGCGCCAAGCTGGAGCATCAGGTCATGGATGCGGCCCGCCAGGGTGGCGTGCGCATCATCGGCCCCAACACCTCGGGCATGTTCAACCTGCACAAGAAGGTCAACCTGCTGGCGCTGGCCAATGTCAAGGCGGGAGACATCGGCTTCATTTCTCAGTCGGGCAACATGCTGCTCTCGCTGGTTCTCGAAGCCGAGCACAACGGCCATGTCGGCTTCAGCACCTACGTCGGTCCTGGCAACCAGACCGACATCGGCTTCAACGACTATCTGCGCTATCTCGGTGAGGATCCCAATACGCGGGTGGCCACGCTGTATGTCGAAGGCTTTCGCGACGGGCGTCGCTTCCTCAATGTCGCACGCGACATCACCGCGACCAAGCCAGTGGTGGTGTACAAGTCCGGCTCTACCGAACAAGGCCAGAAGGCCGCCAGTTCGCACACCGGTGCGCTGGCCGGAAGCTACGCGATGACCGTAGACGTATTGCGTCAGGTCGGGGTCAGCGTGGTGCAGAATTCCGATGAGATCCTGCCCGTGGCCGAAGGCCTGGGTTTGCTGCAAATGGCGCGCGGCAAGCGCGTCGCGGTGATCGCCGATGGCGGCGGCCAGGCCACCATCGCCTCCGACCGCCTGGCGGAGGCTGGACTGGAACTCGCCGAACTCAGCGAAGCGACCCGCTTGCGCCTCGGTGCGATCCTCCTGCCGCAGGCATCGCTGCTCAATCCGGTGGACTTGGCGGGCAGCAGCGACGCACGTCCGTCTTTACTCGCGAACTGCATGGAGATCGTTGCCGAGGATGAAAACGTCGACAGCGTGTTTCTGGTCGGCATGTTCGGCGGCTACAACATCCGCTTTGCCGAAACATTACTCGGCGACGAGATGCGTGGCGCCGAGTCGATGATCGAACTGGCGGCGAAAACCGAAAAGCCGCTGGTGATTTACAGCCTTTACGCGCCGATCCGGCCCCCGGCGCTGCGCCGTTTGCACGAGGCCGGCCTGCCCGTCTATACCTCCATCGAAAATGCGGTCCGCGTTCTGGCGGCACTCGGCGAACGTGGAATCTACCTTGCTGCCAGCGCACAGTATGCGAACGAGCCGGCGGCGACGCCGAACAGCGATGTGCAGGCGCTCTTTGCCCAGGCTCAGGTGCAGGGACGCGACCTGTTCGAGTTCGAGGCCAAGCAACTGCTGCGCGCCCATGGCGTTTCCATGCCCGAGGAACGCGTGGTCCGCGAGGCCGACGAGCTGAAGCAGGTCGCCGCAAGTTTTGGCGATCAGCCGCTGGTGATGAAGGTCGTCTCGAAAGACATTCTGCACAAGTCCGATGCCGGCGGCGTCAAGCTCAACGTGCGCGGTGAAGAGGCATTGCGCAAGGTCTACGCGAAGATCATGGATTCTTGCAAGGCCTACAACCCGACTGCGGAAATCCACGGCGTTCTGGTCACACCGATGGCGCGCAAGGGTACCGAGGTGATCATCGGCGTCATGCGTGACCCGATCTTCGGCCCGGTGCTGATGTTCGGCCTCGGCGGCATCTTTGTCGAGATCCTCGAGGACGTGGCATTTCGCGCCATACCGCTGTCGCGTCACGACGCGCGCTCGATGGTCGAGCAGATCAAGGCGCGCAAGATTCTCAAGGGCGTGCGCGGCGAAGCGGCAGTCGACAAGGAGGCCCTGGTCGATCTGTTGCTGAAGATTTCGAGCATCGTCGAAGCCTATCCGCAGCTGATGGAGCTGGACCTGAATCCGGTGATTGCCTATGAGGATGGCTACGCCGTGGTGGATGCCCGGGTCATCGTCAGTCGTGTGGTGGCAAGCCCGAAGGATGATCTGTTATGAGCCTGCCCGTGCTCGGCGATGCCCTGCTGCAACTGGAACAGCGCGTCGCGACCCTGACCCTGAATCGTGACGACGTGCGCAATGCGCTGACCGGCACCCGCCTGATCGACGACATTGTCAGCGTTGCCGAATGGGTGAATCGCTGCGACGAGGTGTCGGTGCTGGTCATCACCGGCGCGGGATCGGCTTTCTCGGCCGGCGGTAACGTCAAGGACATGGCCGAGCGCGGCGGCGATTTCGCCGGTGACGTGGCCGAGGTAGCCGCGCGCTATCGGGCCGGCATCCAGCGCATTCCGCTGGCGCTGAACGCCGTCGAAATCCCGCTGATTGCGGCGGTCAATGGCGCGGCGATCGGCGCCGGTTTCGATCTTGCCAACATGGCCGATATTCGCCTGGCATCGACCCGGGCCAAGTTTGGCGAAACCTTCCTCAATCTCGGTATCATTCCGGGAGACGGCGGTGCCTGGTTCATGCAGCGGCTGATCGGTTATCAGCAAGCATTTGAGCTGACGCTCACGGGGCGCATCGTCGGTGCCGACGAAGCCAAGAAATTGGGAATAGTGCTCGACGTCGTTGAGCCCGAGAAATTGATGCCAAAGACGCTCGAACTGGCGACACGAATCGCCGCCCAGCCGCCCAAGGCGCTACGCCTGACCAAGCGCCTGATGAAAATGGCGCAGCGTATGGAGCTGAAGGATTTTCTCGATCTGTGCGCCTCGTTCCAGGGCATGTGCCATAACGAACCGGAACATCTGGACGCTGTGCGACGGATGTTGAACAAGTAGCTGTTGCATCGCGCCGAGGCAACGCCGGCTCATTTCGCAGGGCCTGTCATTGCGCGACAAGATAAGGAGTCCCCAATGAAGTACATCAAGAAGCTGGAACAAATCCCCCAGATCACCGATGCCGAGCGCACGGCGCTGCAGCCCGTGGCCGAGGCCTACGCCTTTCGTGTCAGCGAGTACTACCTGGGCCTGATCGACTGGAACGACCCCGCCGACCCGATCCGCCAGCTGGTGATCCCGAACAAATCGGAGCTCAACGACTGGGGCAAGCTCGATGCCAGCAACGAAATGGCCAATACCGTGGTGCCCGGCGTCCAGCACAAATATCCGGACACCGCGCTACTGCTGTGCAACGAAGTCTGCGGTGCCTACTGTCGCTATTGTTTCCGCAAACGCCTGTTCATGAACGACAACGACGAGGCGGTAAAAGACCTGAGCGCCGGTTTTGAATACATTCGCAATCACCCCGAGATCACCAACGTGCTGCTCACCGGCGGCGACCCGATGCTGCTCAGCACGCGGCGGTTGACCGAAACTATTCAGGCACTGCGCGAAATCGACCACGTCAAGATCATCCGCATCGGCACCAAGATGACGGCCTTCAATCCCTGGCGCGTGATCGACGATGCGCCGCTGCTGGAAATGCTCGGCAAGTACTCGACGCCGCACAAGCGCATTTACTTCATGAACCACTTCGACCACCCGCGCGAACTGACCGATCCCGCGATCGAAGGTCTCGACAAGCTGATCCGCGCCGGTGTCATCATGACCAACCAGTGCCCGATGATCGCCGGCATCAACGACGACCCGGACGTGCTCTCGGAACTGTTCCGCAAACTGTCGTGGATCGGTTGCCCGCCCTACTACCTGTTCCAGGGGCGCCCCACCGCAGGCAACGACCCGTACAAGGTCCCCATCGTGCGCGGCTGGGAAATCTTCCGCGAAGCGCTGAGGCGCGGCGCCGGCCTGGCGCGCCGCGCGCGCTTTGCAATGTCGCACGAAACCGGCAAGATCGAGATTCTCGCCGTCGACGAGAAGCATATCTATCTGCGCTATCACCGCGCCAAGGATGCCAGCCTGCGCGGGCGTTTCCTGATCTACGAGCGTGACGACGAAGCCTGCTGGCTCGACGACCTGAAGCCGGTCGGCGATGCGCCGCAGTTCGCGCAGGAGTCGCAGATGGAAGTGCTCGCCGGTCCGGAATGAGTGGAACGAAAGGCGATTATTGAGCCGGCCCCTTTGAACTTGAAACCACCGTTCGGGCTGAGCGTGTCGAAGCCCAGAATGCCCTTCGACAAGCTCAGGGCGAACGTTCAAGTGGTTTACAGCCGACTCAATAACCACGGCGGCACGGCGAGAAGCAAAGACTTGATCCATCGCCGTGTCGCCGTGGTGAAACAGGTTTTATGGATGATCTGAGACTTCAATCGGAATGGAAACTCTGAAGCCTTCCAAGCCGCGCATGGTCGCCTGCCCCAGTTGCGGCACGCTGGTGGAATGGACGCCCGAAAATCGCTACCGGCCGTTTTGCTCCGCGCGCTGCAAGGGCGTCGATTTCGGCGCCTGGGCCAGCGAGCAGTATCGCGTCGAAGCCAGCGACGAACCGGGGCCGGAAGATCAGTCGGAGTAAAAGCTGGGATCGACTGAATAAATCGAACTCGTCATTCCGGCGAACGCCGGAATCCAGGCGACCGTTTCTGGATCCCGGGTCAAGCCCGGGATGACGGTTGGAATCAGGTCCGCCGGTTTCAACTTGACTCTGTACTCGGCTCACCAGGCGGCACGGATCGCGGCGATGCCGTGAGCGCCGGCGCGCTGCGCGGTTTCC
>JAIPCT010000123.1 GCA_021738065.1 Burkholderiaceae bacterium | reverse complement strand
GGACTTTCGGCGCCGGCACTGACACCCAAGGACATGGCCGACATCAAGACGGCGGCCGCGCTGAGCGTCGATTACGTGGCGGTATCCTTTCCCAAGTCGGGCTCGGACATGCGCCAGGCGCGGCAGTTGTTGCGCGACGCGGGATCCGATGCCTTGGTGATCGCCAAGATCGAACGGGTCGAAGCGGTGGAGAATCTTGAAGAGATTCTGCATGCCACCGACGGCATCATGGTGGCGCGCGGCGACCTCGCGGTCGAAGTTGGCGACGCGGCGGTTCCGGCCCTGCAAAAGCGCATGATTCGCATGGCGCGCGAGCACAACCGCTTCGCTATCACGGCGACGCAAATGATGGAGTCGATGATCACCAGTCCGGTACCGACCCGTGCCGAGGTTTCCGACGTAGCCAACGCAGTGCTCGATGGCACCGATGCCGTGATGCTCTCGGCCGAAACGGCCGCGGGCGCCTATCCGGTGCAGGCGGTGGAGGCCATGGTGAGGGTCTGCGTGGCGGCCGAGAATTCGCAAACCGTTTCGCTCGATACGCATTTTCTGGATCAAGTATTCACCCGCATCGACCAGTCGATTTCGATGGCGGCCATCTTCACCGCTTACCACTTGAAAGTTAAGGCCATTGCCACCTTGACCGAATCCGGTTCGACGACGCTGTGGATGAGCCGGGTCAACTGCGGTGTACCCATTTATGCGCTGACACCGCGCATTCGCACCCGCTATCGGGTCAGCATTTACCGCGATGTCTATCCGCTACTGACCGAGTACGTTGCCACGGACCGCGATGAACTGCTGTGGCAAGCCGAAGAAATCCTGATTGCCGCCGGCGCGGTGGAGCCCGGGGATTTGATCGTGCTGACGATCGGTGAACCGATCGGCCAGGCGGGCGGCACCAACACCATGAAACTTGTTAAGGTAGGCGAACACCGCCCGCCCAAATCCGCGCCCCGATAACCCAAGGAGATAGTCATGCCTCTAGTATCCATGCGTCAATTGCTCGATCACGCGGCCGAAAACGGCTACGGCCTGCCCGCTTTCAACGTCAATAATCTGGAACAGATCCAGGCCATCATGGAAGCGGCTGAAGAAGTCAATAGCCCCGTGATCATGCAAGGCTCGGCCGGCGCCCGCAAGTATGCCGGAGAGCCTTATCTGCGCCATCTGATCGAGGCTGCGATCGAGACCCATCCGGACATCCCGATCGTGATGCACCAGGACCACGGCGCCAGCCCGTCGATCTGCATCCAGTCGATGCGCTCGGGTTTTTCCAGCGTGATGATGGACGGCTCGCTGGAAGAAGATGCCAAGACCCCGGCCAGTTTCGAGTACAACACCCGGGTCAGCCGACACGTTGTGGATATTGCCCACGCCATCGGCGTTTCGGTCGAGGGCGAATTGGGCTGCCTGGGTTCACTGGAGACCGGCATGGGCGAGAAGGAGGACGGCCACGGTGCCGAAGGCGCCTTGTCCGAGGACCAGTTGCTGACCGATCCGAATGAAGCCGCCGAGTTCGTCAAGGCGACGGGCGTCGATGCGCTGGCGATCGCCATCGGCACCTCGCATGGCGCCTACAAATTCACCCGCCCGCCCACCGGCGCAGTGCTGAGGATCGATCGCATCAAGGAGATCCATGCCCGCATCCCGAACACTCATCTGGTGATGCATGGTTCTTCGTCCGTGCCGCAGGACTGGTTGAAAATCATCAACCAATACGGCGGCACCATGGGTGAGACCTATGGCGTGCCGGTCGAGGAAATCGTTGAAGGCATCAAGCATGGCGTGCGCAAGATCAACATCGACACCGATCTGCGCATGGCGTCGACCGGCGCGATTCGCAAGTACCTGGCCGAGAACACCAAGGACTTTGATCCGCGCAAGTATTTCGCCGCCGCGCGCAAGGCCATGAAAGATATCTGCGTAGCCCGCTATCAGGCCTTCGGCTGTGCCGGCCAGGCCAGCAAGATCAAGCCGGTTTCCTTGGAAGCCATGGCCCAGCGTTACAAAAAGGGCGAGCTGACCGCGATCGTGAAGTAAGCGGCAATTTGCGGTAAAGTTCCCGGCCGTTGGAGATTTTCAGCGGCCTTTTTTTTGGCTTCCGATGAACATCAAGTCCCACACCTTTGACCGCCTGCGCAAGGCCTTCAGTAGCGGCCTCGACATTGTCGAGTACGCCGGCCTGCTGGTGATTGCCTGCGCCACCACCATCGCCATGTACCAGGAAGTGATGGTGATGGTCGAGGCGCGCCGGGTCGCTCTGGCCGATCTGCTGCTGATGTTCCTCTACCTCGAAGTGCTGGCGATGATCGGGCAGTATGCCAAGTCGGGGCAACTGCCGGTGCGCTTTCCGCTGTATATCGGCATGGTGGCGCTGGCACGCTATCTGATTCTCGATCTCAAGGACATGGGCGAATGGCGCGTGATTTCGGTCGCTACGGCAATTCTGCTGCTGACCATCGCGGTGCTGATCATTCGCTATGGTCACGTCCGATTTCCCTATAGCGAGGATGCCGACGAGAAAGTCGACAAGCCCTACGTCCGCGAATAATTTTTGATCAGAGCGTATCCATGCCACAAGCCACCCCCCTGTTGTTTGAGTCCAGCATCAAGAGCCTGCCGCTGCTTGGCCGTGGCAAGGTGCGCGACATCTATGCCGTGGGTGAAGACAAGTTGCTGATCATCACCACCGATCGTTTGTCGGCGTTTGATGTCATCCTGCCGGATCCGATACCGGGCAAGGGCGCGGTGCTGACGGCGGTCGCCGCGTTCTGGTTCGGCAAGCTGGCGCATGTCATACCCAATCAATTGACCGGCATCGATCCTGAAACCGTGGTGTCGGGAGCCGAGGAGCAAGCCCAGGTGCGCGGCCGATCGCTGGTGGTCAAGCGCCTCAAGCCGCTGCCGATCGAGGCGGTGGCGCGCGGCTATCTGATCGGGTCGGGCTGGAAGGATTACCAGGCGACTGGTGCCGTGTGCGGCATAGCGCTGCCGTCCGGCCTGCAAATGGCCCAGCAATTGCCGGAGCCGATTTTCACTCCGGCAACCAAGGCCGAAATGGGCGATCACGACGAGAATATCGACTATGCGAAAGTTGAAGCGCTGATCGGCGCGGCTTTGGCCAAGACCGTCAAGGACGTCACATTGCGCTTGTACCGCGAGGCTGCTGCCTTTGCGCGCGTGGTGGGCATCATCATCGCCGACACCAAGTTCGAGTTTGGACTCGATGGCGAAGGCCGCCTGTACCTGATCGACGAAGTGCTGACACCCGATTCCTCGCGCTTCTGGCCGGCCGACAAGTACCAGGTCGGGATCAGTCCGCCCAGTTTCGACAAGCAGTTTGTCCGCGATTATCTGGAGACCCTGGACTGGAACAAGCAGGCACCGGGGCCGAAGCTGCCGCGGGACATTATCGACAAGACCGCCGCCAACTATCTCGAGGCGCTCAGTCGTCTGGCCGGACCGCAAACCAACTGATGTTGCGGACGCTCAGCCGCCATTCTCCCCGCGCACTTTCCATGAAATGGGGTGACCCTGAGTTGGCGCGGTCGCCGCATGGTGCCCGGTCCGCACTGGGACGGCCAGGCTTCAGGCCATGAACGATTCCGTCGCCGTATCGCCAGCGCCGACTTTGCCGGCGGTGCGTCGCATCGATTTCGTCGCGCCCCTGAAGTGGCTGGCGCGTGGCTGGGCAGACCTCTGGCGACAACCCGCGGCGAGTCTGTTCTATGGTTTTGCCATCGCGCTCACCGGCGTCGTCATACTGAGCGTGACAGCGAGCCTGCCCTATTTGTTCGCCGCTGCCATCACCGGTTTCATGCTCGTCGCCCCCGTGCTTACTGCTGGGGTCTATGAGCTTTCACGCCGCTATCTCGCCCAGGAGCCGGTGACGCTGCTCGATTCGATGCGGGCCTGGAATCGCAATCCCGCGGGCCTGGTCGGTTGCGGCCTCCTGTCGGTAGTGGCAGGCACGGTATGGCAATTGATATCGGCGCTGATCGTCACCCTGTTCTACAGCGGAAGCGCCTTGGGTCCGCTGGAGATGATGGTCGAGGTTCTGGTCAATCCACAGCACTACCTGATGTTCATTGTTTACATGGGTGCGGGCGGCTTGCTTGCGTCCCTGGTGTTCGTCTTCAGCGTGGTCTCGATACCGATGCTGGTGGATCGCCCGTGTGGTGTGCGCTGCGCGCTGCTCACCAGCCTCAATGCCGTGGTCGAGAATCCCCTGCCGCTGGCCTTCTGGGCGGTCATCATCATGGTGCTCACCGGTCTTGGCCTGGCCACGGCGCTGGTGGGGTTGATACTCGTCATGCCCTGGCTGGGACACGCCAGCTTTCATGCCTACAAGGATCTTGTCGAGTAGTCGCCCGCAAACAAGGATTCAAGAGTGATGTGCCTGGCGCCCGCTGACCGGAATCAAGCTGCCGAGCAGCTGTTTCCCTGTGAGGTCTCGGCGGCCAACTATTTGAAGCTTGAAGCCTCCATTTCCGCCCCAACCTGATTCCCATGAATCCATTGCTCGATTTCAGCGGTTTGCCCCGCTTTGATGTTGTTCAGCCCGAACACGTCACGCCCGCCCTGCGCCAACTGCTTGATGAAAACCGCGCTCTGATCGATCGCCTGATCGCGCCCGACACCGCGGCGACCTGGGATGGCTTCGTCCAGCCGATGCTGGATGCAGGCGAGCGTCTGTCGCGTGCCTGGGGCATTGTCGGTCACCTGCATTCGGTCAATGACGTGCCGGCATGGCGCGAGGCCTACAACGCTATGCTGCCGGAGGTCTCGAGTTTCTATGCCGACCTTGGGCAGAACCTCGCCTTGTTCGCCAAGTTTCAGGCACTGGCCGCCGGCGCGGAGTTCCCTCGCCTGTCTCCGGCCCGGCGCCGCGTTGTCGACAACGAGTTGCGCGATTTTCGCTTGTCCGGCGCGGAACTGGCGGAAGAGCAGAAGCCGCGTTTCAAGGTGATCCAGGAAGAACTTTCGGCGCTGGGCGCCAAGTTTTCCGAGAATGTGCTGGACGCGACCAATGCCCACTGCGAATGGATCGACGACGAAGCCGATCTTGCCGGCTTGCCCGCGGATGCCAAGGCCGCAGCGCAAGCCGCGGCCGATGCGGATGGCGGCGCGGACAAGCCCGGCCGATGGAAATTCTCCCTGCATGCCCCTTCCTATATTCCCGTGCTGCAGTTTTGCGACAACCGTGATTTGCGCGCGCGCTTGTATCGCGCCTATGCCACGCGAGCTGCAGAGTTCGGTCGCGAAGAATGGAACAACGGCCCCCTGATCGATCGCCTGCTTGCCTTGCGCCATGAGGAAGCAAAAATGCTGGGCTATGCCAGCTTTGCCGAGGTCTCCCTGGCCACCAAGATGGCCGACACTCCGGCGCAGGTCGCGGCATTCCAGCGCGACATGGCCGCCAAGGCGCGCCCTTTCGCGCAAAAGGATATTGCCGAGCTGCGCGAATTCGCCGCCGCGGAACTGGGCATGAGCCAACTGGAAAGCTGGGACCTTGCCTGGGCTTCGGAAAAGCTCAAGCAGGCGCGCTACAGCTTCTCCGACGACGAAGTGAAACAGTACTTCCCCGAGCCGAAGGTGCTGGCCGGGCTGTTTCGTGTCATCGAGGCCCTGTTTGCGGTCAAGCTCGCACCCGATACCGCGCCGATCTGGCATCCTGCCGTGCGCTTTTTCCGCATCGAGCGCGCCGGCAAGCTGGTCGGCCAGTTCTACCTGGATTTGTATGCGCGCGAAACCAAGCGTGGCGGGGCGTGGATGGATGAAGCGATTACCCGTCGCCGCATTCAACAGGGTGTGCAGACTCCGGTGGCCTACCTCAACTGCAATTTCCCCGCGCCTGTCGGTAGCAAACCCGCGACCTTCAGCCACGACGATGTGATTACCCTGTTTCACGAATGCGGCCACGGTTTGCACCACCTGCTGACGCAAGTCGACGAGTTGCCGGTATCGGGCATCCATGGTGTTGAATGGGATGCGGTGGAACTGCCGAGCCAGTTCATGGAAAACTTCTGCTGGGAATGGGACGTGCTCGGCGGCATGACCGCACACGCCGAAACCGGCGCGCCGCTGCCGCGCGCACTCTACGACAAGATGATCGCCGCAAAGAACTTCCAAAGCGGCTTGCAGACCTTGCGCCAGGTCGAGTTCGGCCTGTTTGATCTGTTGCTCCACAGCGAATTCGTCCCGGGTGAAGGCAAGAAGGTCATGGATTTGCTGGCCGAAGTCCGCCGTGAAGTGGCGGTGCTGGTGCCGCCCGAGTGGAACCGCTTTCCCAACAGCTTCTCGCACATCTTCGGCGGCGGCTATGCGGCTGGCTACTACAGCTACAAGTGGGCCGAGGTGTTGTCCGCCGACGCCTACG
>JAIPCT010000122.1 GCA_021738065.1 Burkholderiaceae bacterium | reverse complement strand
CGCGGTTTCCAGATCGGCAGCAGTCAGTCCGCCCAGCGCAAAAGTCGGCGCTGGAGGGACGGCGATTTCTGCCGCAAACGCCTCCCAGCCGATGCCTGGGACGCCCGGATGGCTGGCGCTGGCACGGACCGGGCCGAACACCGTGAAGTCGCAGCCCAGCGCGGCCGCTCGCTCCAGCTCGGCTGCCGAATGGCAGGAGGCTGCGACCAGCGGCAAATCCGGCCGGGTAATGCATGTCGCGAGTTGCGCTGCCGGCAGGTGCACGCCGTCGGCACCTGCCGCCAGGGCCAGGTCGATATCGCCATTGACCAGCGCCCGCGCTCCGAATTGATGGCAGAGGTCGACGGCCGCATGAACAAATGCCGAGCGACGCGCGGCGTCAAGTGTCGGCTCGCGCAGTTGCACCAGCTTCAGCCCGCGCTCCAGCGCGTGCGCCAGCGCCAGCAACTGGGCATCGATGCCGATCGCTGCCGCGTGCGTGATGGCGTAGAAATCAGGCAGGGCCAGCGCCGCCAGTACCGGCGCGTGGGGGGGCAACATCGGCGCCCCGGCCGGCGGCGCCAGCGGCCAAGCGGCGCGCTGCCACGACAGCGCGCTATGCACATGGTCTTGCAGCTCGCCGCGCCACTTTCGCACGCGGAAAAAATTGAGCCGAACATGGGCGTGCTCATACACATGTTCGCGGCGCAACCAGGGGTCGGCGCGCAGCACTTCGATGCCCAACTCTTCTTGCAACTCTCTCACCAGCGCGGCATGCGGGGTTTCGCCGGCTTCCACCTTGCCACCGGGAAATTCCCAATAGCCCTGATAAATGCTGCCGGGCGCGCGCTGGCCCAGCAGGAATTCAGTGGCCCCATCCGCCGCGCGTCGTTCGATGACAGCCGCTGCGACTTCGGTGAGTTTCATCCTGAAAAACTCATTTGAACCACAGAGGCACAGAGAACACAGAGGAAAAACAAAGCAGTACAACGTAAGGGCGAATCACCCATAAAGTGAGGGACCGTCGACCCGCGTGGCCTTGATACATCGCCTTTCTCCGTGCCTCTGTGTCTCTGTGGTGAGGTTTTGACTCTGCTCAACCACGGCGCACACGGGGCAAACAAGGACTTGCCGGGGCCGCAGCTGCAATCCGACGGCGGTGCAACAGGCGGTACTTCGCCCTTGAATTTCCCCGTGCTCCCCGTGTCCCCCGTGGTCAACAGTTTTCCCCGGACTCATTTCGGCGTGCCGGTCCGCGCCTTCCTGGCATGGCGCCCGGCGTAGTCGCGGGCGAATTGCCAGGCCACGCGGCCGCTGCGCGAGCCGCGCATCAGGGTCCATTGCAGCGCCTCGCTGCGCGCGGCGGCAACCTGTTCCTGCGACATGCCGAATTCGGTCATCCAGTGCGCGCAGATTTCCAGATAGTGATCCTGGCCGAAGGGATAGAAGGACAGCCAGAGGCCGAAACGTTCGGAAAGCGAGACCTTCTCTTCGGTCGTCTCGCCGGGATGGATGTCGCCGTCGGCGTTGTAGGTGGTCTCAAGATTCTCCGACATTTTTTCCGGCATCAAATGGCGCCGATTGGATGTCGCGTACACCAGCAGGTTGTCCGGCATGCCGCTGATCGAGCCGTCGAGGATGCTCTTCATCGCCTTGTAACCGGGTTCGCCCGATTCGAAGGACAGGTCGTCGCAGAAAATGATGAAGCGTTCGCGGCGCCCGGCGATCAGGTCGACGATCTCCGGCAAATGCACCAGGTCGTCCTTGTCCACTTCGATCAGGCGCAGTTTCTTTGCCGCAAACCGGGTCAGCACGGCCTTGACCAGCGAGCTTTTACCGGTGCCGCGCGCGCCTGTCAGCAACACATTGTTGGCGCTGCGCCCGGCGACGAACTGTTTGGTGTTCTGCGCGATGCGCAGCTTCTGGTCGTCGACACCCTGCAAATCCTCGAAGCGGATCCGGTGCGGCTGCTTGATCGATTCCAGCCAGCCGCGCCCGGCGCGGGTGCGCCAGCGAAACGCCGTCGCCGACCAGTCGGTGGCCGGCAGCGGCGGGGGCAACAGTGCCTCGACGCGATCGAAGAGGGCGTCGAGGCGGGCGATCAATGGCGCAATGGCGCGGGCAGTGTCAGTCATCGCGATCTCGTGAAAGAGTGGGGTTGCAGGGCCTGGCGCGGTTCAGGGTCGTGGCGGGCATTCCGGCCCGGCAGCCCAGGGAATGCGCGCCACATCGGTTAAGCTTGCAGGCCCTTGAAAGCATCGCACTTTAGCAGAACCATGTTCAGACTTCCCTTTGCAATTCTTGCCCTGCTGCTCATTTCCGGCTGCGCGCAAACACCCCCGCAATCCGGCACGCGCCTGCCCGCCTGTCCGCCGGCGGCAACACCGACCTGCCCCGCCTGTCCTGTCTGCCCCCTGCCGCCGACGGTCGAGCCACCCAAGCCGGCCGAAAAGCCGATGCAGGAAGCCGCCTGGAGCGATCTGCCGAACTGGAACGACGACGATCCGTCCGCCGTATTCACCGCCTTTCTCGCGAGTTGCAACAGCCTGCAAAAACAGGAGCGCTGGAAATCGGTGTGCGCTGCGGCACGCGCCACTGAAGACAAAACCGCGCCGGCGCTGCGCGCCTGGTTCGAATCGCAATTTCGTCCCTGGGCCCTGGTCAATCCCGACGGCTCCCGCAGCGGCCTCGTCACCGGCTACTACGAACCCATCCTCAAGGGCAGCCGCAACCAGAGCCGGGGCTACTCCAATCCGGTATTCGGCCCGCCCGAGGACATGATCGTGGTGGATCTGGCGGAACTCTATCCCGAGCTGAAACACCTGCGGCTGCGCGGGCGCATCGAAGGGCGCAAGCTGGTGCCTTACTATTCGCGTGCCGAATGGACGCCGCAGGAGAGCAAGCGCTCACCAAATGCCCTGCTTTGGGTAGACGACGCGATCGATCTGTTCTTCATGCAGATCCAGGGTTCGGGCCAGGTGCAGCTCAGCGATGGCAGTCGCGTGCGCCTGAACTACGCCGACCAGAACGGCCACCCCTATCGATCGATCGGCCGCTGGCTGATCGATCAGGGCGAACTCAAGATCGAGCAGGCGTCGATGCAAGGCATCAAATCCTGGGCCAAGGCCAATCCGGCACGGCTGGCGGAAATGCTTAACACCAATCCCAGCCTGGTGTTCTTTCGCGAGTTGCCGGCGACGGGCAGCGGTCCGCAGGGTGCCATGGGGCTGGCGCTGACGCCGGAACGCTCGCTGGCCGTCGACCCGCGCCACGTGCCGCTGGGCGCGCCGATCTGGCTGTCGACCACACGGCCGTACAGTGACCAGGATCTCACCCGGCTGATGCTGGCGCAGGACACCGGCGGCGCCATTCGCGGCGTGGTGCGCGCCGACTTCTACTGGGGCAGCGGCGTTGATGCCGGCAGCCAGGCCGGCAAGATGCGCCAGCAAGGCCGCATGTGGGTGTTGATGCCGCGCCTCTGGCAGCCGGCCGAGACAGCGAGTAACGCCACCCACTGACGCCGGTCGCCGGGGTCTTTCCGCGCCGTAGCGCCAGCGCTACGGCGCGGATTCGCAGCGGCGAGGAGAGCGTTTTTTGCTCGACCGCCTTGTAGCGCATCCGCAGCGAAGCGGGCAGGGTTGTGTCCTGCCCCTTCTTGCTGCGCAGCTGTCTCATCAGTTGCTTTATCAGCGCCGACTATTGAGCTATTGATCCGGTCCGGTGAAGTCTTGGCCCCGTTCGGGCTGAGCCGTTATTGAGTCGGCTGTAATCCACTTGAACGTTCGCCCTGAGCTTGTCGAAGGGCATTCTGGGCTTCGACAAGCTCGGCCCGAACGGTGGTTTCAAGTTCAGAGGGGTCGGATCAATAGTGTGGCTGGTGGTTCGACAAGCTCACCACGAACGGCTAAATGAAAAGTATTGCCGTTCGGGTTGAGCCTGTCGAAGCCCTGCACCCTAATTCTCCCCATCGTGGTGCAGACAAACACCCAACGGCACCACTCCGGTGCATCCTGAAGCACCCGAATTCCCCATCCCCATGATTCAACGGAGCTTCCATCGCGGGAACGCTCATTGCTTTCATGCATTCCATTCGTGCCTTAGGCCTATGGGGAGCCCCACAATGGAGAATTTCAAGACATCCGCCGACGTACTGTTCATCTTGCTCGGCGCCATCATGATTCTGGCCATGCATGCCGGATTTGCCTTTCTGGAACTGGGCACGGTACGCCGGAAAAACCAGATCAACGCTCTGGTCAAAATCCTGGCGGACTTTTCGGTGTCGACCCTGGCCTATTTTTTTATCGGCTATGGCGTCGCTTACGGCGTGCATTTTTTCAGCGGCGCCGAAACCCTGGCACAAAAGAGCGGCTATGAACTGACCAAGTTCTTTTTCCTGCTCACCTTCGCCGCCGCCATTCCGGCCATCGTTTCCGGCGGCATTGCCGAGCGCGCCCGCTTCGGTCCGCAACTCGCCGCAACAGTGTTTCTGGTCGGCTTCATCTATCCTTTCTTCGAGGGCATCGCCTGGAATCAGGCCTTCGGTATTCAGGCCTGGCTCAAGGCCAGCTTTGGCGAAGAGTTCCACGATTTTGCCGGCTCGGTGGTGGTGCATGCCGTCGGTGGCTGGGTCGCGCTGGCGGCGGTGCTCCTGCTCGGCGCGCGGCGCGGGCGCTACAACAAGGACGGCGGCATATCCGCGCATCCGCCGTCCTCCATCCCCTTTCTCGCGCTGGGTGCCTGGATCCTGATGGTCGGCTGGTTCGGCTTCAACGTCATGAGCGCGCAAACCCTGGACAAGGTCTCCGGCCTGGTGGCGATGAATTCCCTGATGGCCATGGTCGGCGGCACCCTGGCCGCGCTGGTGGCCGGCAAGAACGACCCGGGATTCGTGCACAACGGCCCGCTGGCCGGGTTGGTGGCGATTTGCGCCGGCTCTGATCTGATGCATCCGCTGGGCGCCCTGATCACCGGTGCCGTCGCCGGCGGACTGTTCGTCGTCATGTTTACACTGACGCAGAACCGCTGGAAGATCGACGACGTGCTCGGCGTCTGGCCCCTGCACGGACTGTGCGGCGCCTGGGGCGGCATCGCCGCCGGCATCTTCGGCGCCAAGGCGCCCGGCGGCCTCGGCGGTGTCGCCTTCATGAGCCAGCTGGCCGGCACTCTGCTCGGCATTGCCGTCGCCTTCGGCGGCGGCCTGCTGGTCTATGGCCTGCTGAAACAGTTTGTCGGCATCCGCCTCGACGCCGAAGAAGAATTCAACGGCGCCGACCTGACCATCCACAAGATATCGGCCAGCGCGGAGCGGGAGACGCTTTGGTAGCCGCAGTTTCTAGTGGTGGCCGGACTTAAAATAAGGCCATGACAATGAATAACGCGAACAACGCCATCGAGGCGGATGCGCCCGATCTGGTCCGCGAAGCGAGACTCTGGTGCAACAACGGCTGGACGGCGCGCGTCGTCGACAACGAAGACGACGAGGGATGGGCCGTCGAGATGATCCTTGACGGCGAGTCCGAGCCGGCACTGGTAGGCCCGTGGACCATGGGGCGCGACAAGAAGAATCCGAAACCGCTCGATGCGTCGGCCTTCAACACCCTCGTCAAGACAGCCAGCGAATTCCGGCAGCGTCAGGTGCAGCAACTTCACGCCACACTCCACCAGAACATCACGATCAACGCGGCATCCGGGCGCATCGGCGTCACGCTCGACATCGTGCCCGACGAAGATGATCCGCACGCCCTGCTTGCCGCCCACGATGCAGCCGGCGAAGAACTCGCCCGGGTCCGCGTCGCCAGCGGATTCAAGCTCAACAAGGCCAGTGCCAGCGCATGGATCGATGCCGGTTTTCGCAGGCCTGAATAAGGCACCTGCGGCAACGTCGGGCATTGCGTTGACCGACCGCGACTACTCAGGCAGGCATTGCCCACGGAAAAACAACGACAAACCCATTCGGCCTGAGCTTGTCGAAGGCCATTTTCGGCGCGCAACTTGCGGTTCGACAAGCTCACCGCGAACGGACGTCTCGTTAAGTCAATGTGTTGTCAGCAAGTCACCTACCTGAGTGCTTACGACCGACCATGGATAAAGAGCAGGCGATACGCAAAGCGCAAAAGCTGATGGCCGTCGCCATGGACGGTCGCGGCAATGGCCACGAAGCCGAGCGCGCCCTGGCCCAGGCCGAAACCCTCATGCGGAAATTCGGCATCGAGCAGGCCGAGATCGCCAGCACCAAGGCAGCGACCGATTTCGATTGGGCCGACGCCTTTCACCCCTACGGCCCGCCGAAGAATCCGGCCAAGAGCTGCCCGCGGTGGTTTCAGTTCATCAGTACCGGCGTCGCCAACTTCACCGACACCATCGTGCGCCTGCACTACGATCCGGCGCTCGGCTATGGCGTGGGCTTCTATGGCGAGCGGGCCGACACCCTGTTTGCCCAGTGGCTGGCGGGATACCTCAAAGCCAGTGTCTGGG
>JAIPCT010000027.1 GCA_021738065.1 Burkholderiaceae bacterium | reverse complement strand
CCCGGTCCGATCTCGACGACGGTGTCGCCGGGGCGCGCTGCGATGGCATCCACGATCTTGTGGATGACGCCGGGCGAGACCAGAAAATTCTGCCCAAACCGCTTGCGCGCGACGTGACTGCGCTGATCCTCGCGCTGTTCCGTCATGCGTTGCTGGCCGCGCTACGTACCGGCAAGCCGTCGTGAAACAGGGTCAGGGAGCCGGCAGCCAACGTCGTCCACGTTTCGTTGTCGGTCAGCGGCAGCGTGGCAACCACCGCCACGCGATCATCGGGATGGGTGACTTCGCTGAAATCCACGCTGACATCCTGATCCTTGAGATGGGCGACCGTGAAAGGCGTTTTGCGCACGATGTAGCAAAGCTTGCTGCCGCAGTGCGCGAACAGACAATCGCCGCTGGAAAGCAGAAAGTTGAATTCACCGTGGCGGGAAATTTGTCCGGCCAGTTTTGTGAGCGTCGCAAACAAGGCGTCCTGCGATGGCATCCCGCCGGGAAAGCGCTGACGCAGTTCCTGCAGAATGTGGCAGAAGGCGCGTTCGGAATCCGTGTCGCCGACAGGCGTGAAGCTGCCATCCGCCGGCGGTGAGAATTCCTTCAGGTTGCCGTTGTGGGCGAATATCCAGTAGCGGCCCCACAATTCGCGCTGGAAGGGGTGGGTGTTTTCCAGCGTGACCCGCCCCTGCGTTGCCTTGCGAATATGGGCGATGACATTGCGCGACCGGATCGGATAGTTGTGCACCAGTTCCGCCACGGCGGACTGTGCCGAGGGCTCGACATCGAGAAATACCCGGCAGCCCGCCCCCTCGAAGAAGGCGATGCCCCATCCGTCGCGGTGGATGTCGGTCAGCCCGCCGCGGGTGCGAAAGCCCTCGAACGAGAAGCAGATGTCGGTGGGCGTGTTGCAGTTCATGCCGAGCAGCTGGCACATGCTCAGGCCTCTCGCTGCGGTTTGGCCGTTTGCGCGGCATGGCCACGCCGCGCCATGCTTATTGCCGCATCGACTGCCGCGAACAGGCTGTCGGGCGAGGCCCGGCCACTGCCCGCAAGGTCCAGCGCGGTGCCGTGGTCGACCGAGGTGCGAATGATCGGCAGACCCAGCGTGACGTTGATGCCCTGGTCAAATGCCGCATACTTGAGCACCGCCAGCCCCTGATCGTGATACATCGCCAATTGCGCATCGGAGCCGGCCAGGACGTGCCGTGTGAACAGCGTATCGGCCGGCAAGGGGCCCACCAGGTCCATGCCTTCGGCGCGAAGCTTGTCGAGCACCGGCGTGATGACCTCGATCTCTTCGCGCCCCATGTGGCCACTTTCACCGGCATGGGGATTGAGCCCGGCAACCAGGATGCGCGGGCGAGCAATGCCGAACCTGGCCTGCAGGTCGGCATGGAGGATCCGTAGCGTGGTTTCCAGATCGGCGTGCGTAATCGCGGACGGAACATCCTTCAGCGCAAGATGCGTCGTGGCAAGCGCGACGCGCAGGCAGACATCCTTCAGTTGCGCGGTCAGCATCATGACTACGCGCGGTGTGTCCGTATGTTGGGCGAGGTATTCGGTGTGTCCGCTGAAGGCGATCCCGGCATCGTTGATGATGCCTTTGTGCACGGGAGCAGTCACCATCGCCGCATACTCGGCGCTGCGGCAACCTGCCAGCGCGACGTCGAGCAGACGCAGAACGTAAGCCGCATTGCGCGGGTCGAGCTTGCCGGGACTGCTGGCTGCAACCAGCGGGATATGACAAATCTCCAGCTGCCGGGTATCGAGTCCGAGGACGCGTGCACGTTCGCTCAAGAGTTGGCGATCGCCAAGAATCACCAGACGCGCCGGCCAACTGCGCTCGGACAGGCGCAGGCAGATGTCGGGGCCGATGCCGGCAGGTTCGCCCGACGTGACGGCGATTACCGGCATCGCCGAACGAATTGCGCTAGCGTTCTTCGCTGCGGTAATCGACATAGGCGCGGTCGCGCATTTGCCGGACCCAGTCCTGATACGCTTCGTCGGACTTGCGCTCGCGCAATACCTGCCGCGCGGTAAGGCGCTGACGCTCTCCGTTGCCATCCTCGGTTCTGCGCTCGAGTACCTGAATCAGATGAAAGCCGAAGGGCGACTTGACCGGCCCGCTGAACTCGTTGATCTTGAGCGCATCCATCGCCTTCTCGAAATCGGGCACGGTGTCGCCCTGATTCAACCACCCCAGGTCGCCGCCTTTGGCGGCCGACAGGTCGTTGGAATGCAGACGCGCCAGCTCGGCAAAGTCGGCGCCGTTGTCCAGCCGTTCCTTGAGTTCAATCAGCTTGTGCCGGGCCTCGGCCTCCGATACGAGTTCATTGATCTTGAGCAGAATATGACGGGCACGAGTTTGCTTCAGCGGCAGCGGGTTTTTGGCTCGACCTTCGCCCTGCACCGCGATCAGTTTGACAATGTGAAAGCCGGCCGGGCTGCGCAGAATGTCGCTGACTTCACCGGGTTTCAGCTTGCGCACCGCATCGGCATAAAGTGCGGGCAAACGATCAAGCTGGCGGCTGCCCATGGCGCCACCGGTGAGTCCGTCCGGTGCGTCGGAGTAACTGGCGGCGACCTTGGCGAAGTCCTCACCGCGCCGGATCTGGTCGAGCGCTGTATTGGCACGGGCACCGATGCGCATCAGCTGATCGGGTGTGGCTTGTTCCGGAACCCGCAGAATAATATGCGCGGTCTGGACTTCGGCATTGCCGGCGTCGATTCCCTGATCCGGATTGGCCAGATAGTTGTCGATTTCGCCATCGGAGACGACAATCCGGCTTTCAACCTCACGCTCGCGCAGACGCGAGAGGAGCATTTCTTCGCGAATTTCTTCGCGGAACTTGCTCCATGAGATGCCGTCTTTCTCCAGTGCGGCACGAAACTCCTGCAAGGAGAGCCGATTGCCTTCGGCGATGCGACGCATGGCCGCATCGAGTTCGATATCGGAGATGCGCAAGCCGGTTTCCTTGGCAAACTGCAACTGCACGCGATCACTGATCATGCGCTCGAGCAATTGCTTCTCCAGAACGTCGCGCGACGGCGGCTGGACTTTCTGATCCTGCAGCTGGCGTTCCACCCGGGCAAGGCGGGCGCGCAACTCGAAAGCGGTAATCGCTTCATCGTTGACCACCGCGACAATGCGGTCGACCTCAATCGGCACGGCACGCCGCGTCTGGGCATGGGCCTGGATGGCCAGGCTGGACAGGAAGCAAAGCAGCAGAAAGCGAATTGTCATTGTGTCGTGAATGGCGAGTCGGCATCCGGCTGGTTGATAACGCCATAGCCCGGAACGCTGCGTTTGAGAATGCCAAGCGGATTGGATCCGATTTTTGCGAAACCGTTCAATTCAAGCTGGAAGAACAGGGCGGTGTTCGAGGCCTGCGTCTGTGTCGCCAGTCGCTGCATGACGATGCGGCCGACCCAACAATCACCGTCGTATTCGAAGCCCGCGACGGTTTCGATCATGCGGCTCTCTTTGGTCGAATAGTTGAAACGCCCGACGGCATGCCAACCGCCGAAGATCGGCCATTGTCCGGAAATATCGATCTGGCCGAGCTGGTCTCGCGTGTAGCGGTAGCCGGCATTCAATACCTTGCCGGTTTCGGGCTGATAGCGCGCGCCGAAGTTCAGACGTTCCATCCGGTTCAGGCGCGGGTTGTACTGGACGCCGACATCGGCATAGGTCTTCGGCAAAACCAGGCCGGAAAGCGAGCCAAGGAAATCCGTCTGGCGATCGCTGCGCAACACTTCGCCGGGCAATCCAACCTTTTGTGTGCTGAAGTACAAGCGCTGACCAAAGGCCGCACGCACGGATTCCGCACCGGTTTCCGGATCCAGCAGGCGCGACGTGAGCATCGCCGTCAGCTGATTGGCGTCGCCGATACGGTCGCCGCCAGAATAGCGGTTTTCGCTGAAGATCTGGGCGAAATCGAAGCCGGCTGCTCCGGTATCGAACACCGGGTACAGGCTCTGATCCCGCTCCGGCACGTAGAGGTAGAAGAGGCGAGGTTCCAGCGTCTGGGTCAGCGTGTCACCCAGCCAATCGATGTCGCGTTCAAACGTCACACCCGTATCCACGCTGAAGATCGGCACGTTGCGGCTCAATTGGTCTGGCGTGCCGGCGGCCTGGCGGTCGAGCTGGTAGCGGGTGGAATGCAGACCGATCTTGGGCGTGATGCTCAATACTTCGGTCTGCAAAGGCAGCGAGAGCTGCGGGTATAGGGTCACGCGCCGAGCTTCGACCAGTGTCGGGTTGCGGAAGTTGACATGCTCGCCGTTGAATGCGAAGGCCAGGCCAAGAGGCAGGTCGGAACGATTGGCAACCACATTCAGTTGCGGCAGGCGCCGGTAGGGTTCGGTGATCGGTGGCAGGGAGGGGTCTTGCAGCGTCTGGTAGCTTTGTGCCATGAGACTGGCCGACCACCAGGTGCTGCCGTAGGTGAGCATTCCCTGACGCAGCAGGTTGGTCTGGGCAACCGCGGTCGAACCGTTCGCCAGATCACTGAAGAAAGTGCTGTCGGACACTCCGTTGACGAGCAGCGACGCCGCGAATCCATAGCCGAGGTTATGGTAATGCGTCAATGAATAGGACGAACGGTTCGTGTCCGTCAACTTGTCGCCCGGCAGGTACTGCCCCGTGACGTTGCCGAAGTAGGTGGGCTGCAAATAACGATACTCGCCGTTCCACAAGGTGCCGCGCTTGGCCATGAAGCGCGGCGACACTGTCGCATCCATGTTGGGTGCGATATTCCAGTAAATGGGTTGCGTGTATTCGATGCCGCCGTTGCTGGTGGAGCCGAAGGTGGGACTCAGCAGGCCGCTCTTGCGTTCGTTGTTGAGCGAGAAGCTCAGCCACGGTGAATAGAGGAAAGGCATCCCCTGGAAGTACAGCGTTGCATTGCGCGCCGTGCCTTGCTGGGTATCGTAGTCGAGGTGCAAATCAGTGGTGCGCGCGAACCAGTCCGGATCGCGGCCGGCGACGGGGGTGCAGGTGCTGTAGGTGGCGTTGGTCAACCGGTACTTGCCCTCACCCTCGAAATCCATGCGTGTCGCCTCGCCATGGCCGCTGGTGAGACTCGACGATACCGGCTCTTCGTCGCCGGTCCACAAGGTGGCGACGGAACCGGTCTTGACACGACGAATGCTGTACACGGGCTGCTCGAAATGGCCGGTGCTGTCTTCCATCTTCATGCGCATTTTGGGGCCGCGAATGCGATCGCCGTCGCGGGAAAGGCGGACATTGCCTTCGGCCTCCATTTCATCCGCTTCCTGCCAGTACGTCGCGCGATCGCTGAGCAGGATCGAATTGCGCTTGCGAATCTCCACGTCACCCTCGGCGACAACCTCGACATTGGTCTGGCCTGAAATGTGGTCGGCGGCGATGAAGGTCGGCAGCAGTTCGCCGGGTTTTTTTAGGTAGGGCTGAATGCCGGGCGATCTCCGCAGCCTGGTTTCGGGCAGGTTCCCGGCAGCGAGGTGGGCCGAATACAGCGGCGGCAGCACCGGACGTTCGACGACTTGCGGCGGCTCCTGCGGCTGCTGGATCGCAGACAGCGTCGATGCCGGCTGTAGCGGACGACTTGCAGCAGCTTCTTCCTGCCGGCGCGGTATATCCGCCGCGCTGGGCGGCGGGTTGGGAGGCAGCGGCGGCTGCGGCGACTTGGACTTGTCGTCGGCGGTCTTTTCGGCCACTAGGGGTACAGGGGTTCTGGTCGCGGGGGCAACGCGGGCAATCGGCTTGGCTGGCTGCCCGGCGGCAGGTGTCTCGATTGGGCGGGCCTGTGCGGGAACCTCGACAACGGGTGCCGGAATCGGCTCAACCCGGATCGTTGCGGCCGCCGGTGGTTTCGCCACGGGCACCGGTTCAAGCACCGGAATCCGTGCGGCCGATGGCAATGCTCCGGCGCCCAGCAGGGCGGGATCAACGCGCAAAGGCGGCAGCGTGTCTGCCGTGGAAGTACCAGCACTCAGAGCCAGCAAGGCAAACAGTGAGCCGGCGCCGAGTTGTCCGCGATGCGATTGAGACATGCCGTATCGATAAGTTGTTGCAGCGGTGACAGAGAGGCGTGGACAAAAACCCGCATGTCGCGCTACGCGAACTGCATGCTGGAAATGCCTTTGCCGGCCGATGCTAGAATCGCGAATTCTATCACTTCATGCCTGCGGAACGCGCCGTCCGACAAAGCTTTTGCGCCTTTCCCGCGGCTCCCTTATGGAACGCCAGAAGCAGATCAAGACATGGCTTTCGGCATTGTGGCCGGGGCGCGATTTCAACATGGCGCCAGCTTCGGCCGATGCCAGTTTTCGCCGCTATTTTCGAGTCACGCTCGACGATCAAACCACGCGCATCGTCATGGATGCTCCGCCGGCAAATGAGGATTGCCGACCCTGGCTGAAAGTGCAGCAGGTGTTTCTGGCGGCGGGGGTGCATGTCCCTGAAGTCCTCGCGCAAGACCTGGAACGTGGCTTCCTTTTGCTTTCGGATCTGGGCAACACCACCTATTTGCAGGCGCTCGATGCCGACAACGCCGTGGCGCTTTATGCGGACGCCATCAGTGCGCTGGTGTCGATTCAGCGTGCCAGCCGTCCCGGCGTGCTGCCCGAGTACGATAGCGCACTGTTGCGCCGCGAACTGGACTTGTTCCCCGAGTGGTTTCTCGTCCGGCATCATCAGATAGTCTTGAGCGACAGCGACAGGAACGCGATCGAGTCCGTGTTCCAGCGCATTCTGGCGACAAATCTTGCCGAGCCGAAAGTCTTTGTTCATCGCGACTACCATTCGCGCAACCTCATGCATATCGGCTCACCGGGCGCAGTCAATCCCGGCATCATCGATTTTCAGGATGCCGTGTATGGACCGATCAGCTACGACATGGTCTCTCTGCTCAAGGATGCCTACATCGATTGGGACGAGGATCTCGCGCTCGACTGGCTGGTGCGCTACTGGGAGCAGGCGCGCAAGGCGGGCCTGCCGGTTGCCGCCGACTTCGGCGATTTCTTTCGCGACTACGAGTGGATGGGCGTGCAACGACACATCAAGGTACTGGGGATTTTCGCCCGACTTTTTCATCGCGACGGCAAGGATGGCTACCTCAAGGATCTGCCCCGGGTCGCGCGTTATTTGCGCAAGGCATGCGAGCGCTACAACGAGCTTGCGCCGCTGCGAAAGTTGCTTGACCGGGTCGAGGACAAGGTCACGGTTCTCGGCTACACCATGGATGCCAATCAACTAGGAAGTCGTCGTGGATAGTCGTCTCGGCCATCGCTGGACAGGTATCCGATGAAGGCCATGATCCTCGCCGCGGGACGCGGCGAGCGCATGCGCCCGCTGACTGACCACACGCCGAAGCCGCTATTGCCTGTCGGCGGCCGCCCGCTGATCGTCTGGCATCTGCAGCATCTGGCGCAAGCGGGTATCCGCGATGTGGTGATCAATCATGCGCATCTCGGCGCGCTGATCGAGGCGGCCCTCGGCGACGGCAGGCGCTGGGGCTTGTCGATCAGCTATTCGGCGGAACCCGAGGGCGCGCTGGAAACCGCAGGCGGTATTGCCAACGCACTGCCGCTGTTGGGAAGCGGCGATCCGTTTGTGGTGATCAATGGCGACATTTTTTGCGACTGGGATCTCACCCGCGCCGCCACGGCGCTGCGCCCAGGTGATCTGGCGCACCTGGTGCTGGTGGAGAATCCGTCCCACCATCCGCAAGGTGATTTTTCGCTGACAGGGATTGAAGTCGGTATCGGGGTCCATGAAACTGCCAATGGTGGCACTGCGGAGCGCTTGTTCACCTTCTCCGGGATCGGCATTTACCGACCGCAATTGTTCGCCGAGACGGAGCGCGGCCGACCCGCGAAACTGGCGCCGTTGCTTCGTGCCGCAATGCTGGCGCGACGCGTCTCCGGCGAGCTGCATGGCGGGCGCTGGGTGGATGTCGGCACCCCGCAACGCCTTGCCGAACTGGATGCCGAGCTCGGCTCGCTATAATCCTTCGATGGATACACCGCACCCGCCACTTGAGAGCTCCTGCGAGCCGTATCGCCAGCGCCGACTTTCCCTGATCGATCGCATGGCAAAGGGCGGCGGCGGCATTGCCGTCATTCCCACCTCGGCCGAGCAGACACGCAACCGCGATGCGCATTTCCCCTATCGGGCAGACAGCTACTTCCAGTATCTGACGGGTTTTGTCGAGCCCGAAGCCGTGCTGGTGATTGCAGTTGGTGATGGGGGCGGGTCGCCGCAATCCATCCTGTTTTGCCGCGAGAAAAATCTTGATCGGGAAATCTGGGACGGTTTTCGCCATGGCCCCGACGGCGCCCGCGAAGCTTTCGGTTTCGATCAGGCGTTTGCCATTGGCGAACTCGATGCCAAGCTGGGAGAAATGCTCGCAGATCAACCGGCATTGTGGTTTTCCATTGGCCATGATGCCGGCTGGGATCAGCGCATCGCGACGGCGCTGAACACCGTGCGCGCGGCGAGTCGCAGCGGCAAGCGTGCGCCTGCCGCGATACGCGATGTCCGCGCCGAACTGGACGCCATGCGGCTGATCAAGGATGACGCCGAGCTTGCGATCATGCGTCGCGTCGCAACCCTATCGACCGACGCCCACATTCGGGCCATGCGCTTTGTCGCGCCGGGACGCTACGAATACGAGGTTGAAGCCGAACTGCTGCACGAATTTCGTCGCCGCGGCTGCGAATTTCCGGCCTACACATCCATCGTTGCCGGTGGCGCCAATGCCTGCGTCCTGCACTACGTCGGCAACGATCAAATCCTGCGCGACGGAGACCTGCTCCTGATCGATGCCGGCGGCGAACTCAACGGTTATGCCTCGGACATTACGCGAAGCTTTCCGGTCAACGGGCGCTTCAGCGGCGCGCAAGCCGATGTCTATCGATTGGTGCTGGATGCACAGGCAGCGGCAATCGCCGCGGTGCGCCCCGGCGCCACTTTTGCCGATCCGCACGAGACCGCATTGAAGGTGCTGGCGCAGGGCATGATCGACCTTGGCCTGCTGCACGGGTCGCTGGATGGAGTGATGGAAGCCGAGACCTACAAGCGCTTCTACATGCATCGCACCAGTCACTGGCTGGGCAAGGATGTGCACGATGCCGGCGAGTACAAAGCCGGCGAGAATTGGGCCCCGCTGGTGCCCGGCATGGTGCTGACCATGGAGCCCGGCTGCTACATCCGCGCTGCCGACGATGTGCCCGAAGCTTTCTGGAATATCGGCGTGCGTATCGAAGACGACGCAGTCGTGACGGCGACCGGCTGCGAAATCATTACCGCCGCCGCGCCGAAGACGATTGCGGACATCGAGGCGCTGATGCGCGACGCACGTGCCGGCTGATCCCGATCCTCTGATCCCACGCGAGGCGAGCCGGAATAGTCGCCCCGTTTCCCGGAGCGCGGAGCACAGCGGAGTTTCGGTGCAGGCTGATGCTCATCCTGGTGGGAACGATGCCGAAGTTGAAGGGATCAAGATGGATAGCTTGTCAAACGTCTCTCCAGGCTTGTTTGAGAATTCGGATGTCAGTCGGGGAGGCGGCCAAGTAGTTCGCGACCCGGCCGCCGACGATGGCAACCCCAGGGTTGCCATCGTCGGCGGTGGTCCGGCAGGAATGGCGCTGGCGCTCGCGCTGAAACTTCATGGCGTGAGTGCTGAACTGTTTGAGGCCCGCGAACGCGATGCCGTGCGCCAGGACGGGCGCGTGCTGGCCTTGTCGGATGGCGCGCGTCAGGTTCTCGAATGGCTCGGCGTTTGGCCGGCTCTTGCGGCGACGCCGATCAAGACTATTCATATCTCGCAGCGCGGCGGTTTCGGACGCAGCTGTCTGCGCGCCGCCGAACACGGACTCGACGCGCTGGGCTGGGTGCTGCCGGCGGGCGATCTGATCGCGGCGCTGGACACAGCGGTGACCGCGGCCGCTATCGCCTATCGGGACAAGCAGAAAGTCGGCGCTGGCGATACGGCGAGCTATGCGCTCACCGCCTATGCCGAGGGCGCCGTCGATCCTGACGCCGGTATTGTGCGCGACTACGGGCAACATGCCGTGCTGTGTTCCGTGAGCGTGGCCGCGCCGCATCGCAATGTCGCCTGGGAGCGATTCACCAGTGAGGGACCGGTCGCACTGCTGCCGCTCGGCGAGCGCTATTCGGTGGTGCTGACCTGTGCCGATGAACGAGTGGCCGAGATTCGCTCGATGGACGACACGGCATTTCTCGCGCTGTTGCAACAGCGCTTCGGCACCCGGCATCGATTTACCGCGGCGAGCCCGCGCAGCGCCTATCCGCTCGGCCTGCGCTATCGTCAGGATCCGGTGGGCGAGCGGCAGGTCTGGCTGGGCAATGCGGCGCAGACCCTGCATCCGGTGGCGGGCCAGGGATTCAATCTTGCACTGCGCGACATCTGGGAACTGGCGCAACACCTGGATGGCGTCGCCGACCCCGGTGCGCCCGAGGTGCTCGCCGCTTACGCACAAGGCCGCCGGGTCGACCGGCGCGGTGCGATCGGCTTTACCAATCTGCTGCTGGACAGTTTTGCCTCCGATTTCGGCCCCTTGAAACATGCGCGCGGGGTCGGTCTGCTGGCGCTCGATCTGATGCCGTCGCTGCGCGCTTTTGTGGCGAAGCGGATGATCTATGGCGCCCGTGCCTGGCCCTGATGCCTTAACGAATGATTTACGTGTTCAGAACGACGGGTAATAGCCGAGCGAAGCGAGCCGATCAGTAGCCCCCCGTGAGGGGGGATGGGGGGCGGGCCTTCAATTTGTTTTCTTGCGTGTTTCATCTTCTGCGGGTGGAGCGTGGTGCCATGAGCGTTTGGTCTGCAATAAGCAGTCTCGATAACGGCCACCGCGCTTTGCGTTAAAATCGCGCCGTCCCTTCGTATACCTTCCCAATTCCGATATGGATTTTCTCGGCTTCCAGTTGCGCAACAATCTGTTTGTCGCGCCCATGGCCGGGGTGACGGATCGACCATTTCGCCAGTTGTGCAAAAAGCTCGGCGCCGGGTTGGCGGTGTCCGAAATGGTGACATCCAACTCCTTGCTGTACGGCAGCGCCAAGACTCGCCGTCGTGCCGACCATGCCGGAGAGGTCGATCCGGTTTCGGTGCAGATTGCCGGCGCCGATCCGGCCATGATGGCGCAGGCCGCGCGGCACAATGCGGACAACGGCGCGCAGATCATCGACATCAACATGGGCTGCCCGGCAAAAAAAATCTGCAACGTCATGGCCGGCTCGGCGTTGATGCAAAACGAGGCGCTGGTGGCGAAAATTCTCGAAGCGGTGGTAGCTGCCGTGCCGGATACGCCGGTCACCCTCAAGTTTCGCACCGGCTGGAATCGCGAGAACCGCAATGCCCCGCGAATCGCCCGCATCGCCGAGGAGTCGGGCATCCGTGCGATCGCCATTCATGGCCGCACCCGCGCCGATCAGTACATGGGTTGTGCCGAATACGACACCATCGCGCTGGTCAAATCGCAAGTCGGGATTCCGGTGATCGCCAACGGCGACATCGGTACGCCGCAGAAAACCCGGTTCGTTCTCGACTACACCGGCGCCGACGGGGTCATGATCGGTCGTGCCGCCCAGGGACGTCCCTGGCTGTTTCGCGAGATCGAACACTTCCTCGAGACCGGCGAATTGTTGCCGCCGCCGCGGGTCGCGGAGATTCACGATATTCTGCGCGGCCACCTGGCGGATCTCTACGCTTTCTACGGTGAAGATACGGGCGTGCGCATCGCGCGCAAGCACATCAGCTGGTACACCAAAGGCCTGGCCGGCGCGGCAGGTTTCCGCCATGCCATGAACCAGATGCAGGGCGTCGACGAACAGTTGAGCGCCACCGACGAATTTTTCCTCGGTCATGCCGCGGCCAACGAGCACTTGCAATACGAGGATCGCTGCGCAGAGCAGGTTCCGGAAATGATGGCCGCATGAGCAGCGAAATCCCGGAATGCGTGCGGCGCAGCCTCAATCGCTATTTTCGTGATCTCGACGGCCAGGCACCGCACGCCATCTACGACATGGTCCTGAAATGCGTGGAACTGCCCATGCTGGAAGTCGTCATGAAGCAGGCCGGTGGCAACCAGACCGTTGCGGCCGACATGCTGGGCATCAGCCGCGGTACCCTGCGCCGCATGTTGGTCGATCACGAACTGATCTAAGGCAAATGCGACGAATGGAGGCCCCGCTACGATGACACAAGGCACACGCCGCAAACAGGGCCGTCCCCACCCATCCTCCCCGACGCGGGGGAGCTTATTGATTTCCTCGCTGAGCTCGACGATCGCCTGTCGCTGCGAACGAGTTACTTCACGTTAAATCCCGAGAGGTTTTCATGAAAGTCACACAAGCGCTGATCAGCGTTTCCGACAAGCGCGGCACGGTGGATTTTGCCCGCGGCCTGGCCCAACTGGGCGTCAAGCTTCTTTCCACCGGCGGTACCGCCAAACTGTTGCGCGATGCCGGGCTCGATGTCACCGATGTCTCCGACTACACGGGCTTTCCGGAAATGCTCGACGGCCGCGTCAAAACCTTGCATCCCAAGGTGCATGGCGGCATCCTCGGGCGGCGCGATCTTCCCGAGCATTGCGCGGTCATGGCGCAGCATGGCATTCCTCCAATCGACCTGGTGGTGGTGAATCTCTATCCCTTCCGCGAGACGGTGGCCAAGCCCGGATGCACGCTCGACGATGCGATCGAGAACATCGACATCGGCGGCCCCACCATGGTGCGCGCGGCGGCGAAGAATCACGGCAACGAACAGGGCGGCGTTGGCGTGGTCACCGATCCGGAAGACTACACACCGATACTTGAAGAACTCAAGTCGGGCGGCGCACTTTCCTACAAGACCCGTTTTGCCCTGGCAAAAAAGGCGTTCACCCACACGGCGCGCTACGACTCCGCCATCGCCAACTGGCTGACCGCGCTCGACGAACAGAATCAGCCCGGCATTTTTCCGGAAAAGCTGCAACTTGCGTTCGACAAGGTGGAAACCCTGCGCTATGGCGAGAACCCGCATCAGCAGGCCGCGTTTTATCGCGAGACCGCGGTGCTTGCCGGCAGCATAGCCAGCTACCAGCAGATCCAGGGCAAGGAACTGTCCTACAACAACATCGCCGATGCCGATGCGGCATGGGAATGCGTCAAGGCCTTCGATGGCGCGGTCGGTCCGGCCGCCTGTGTCATCGTCAAGCACGCCAACCCCTGTGGTGTTGCCGTCGGCGCAAATGCGGAAGACACCTATACCCGGGCATTCAAGACCGATCCGACCTCGGCTTTCGGCGGCATCATCGCTTTCAACGTGGCCATCGACAAAGCGGCTGCGGAAGCCATCGCCGGCCAGTTTGCGGAGGTCATCATTGCCCCCGAGATCACTGCGGAAGCCCGCGCTGTTTTTGCCGCGAAGCAGAATCTGCGGGTGCTCGTCGTACCCCTGGCGGCAAGTGCCGGCAAGAGCGCGGGCGTCTTCGACTACAAGCGCGTCGGCGGCGGCTTGTTGTTGCAAAGCGCCGATGAGGCGCGCATCACGCCGGCCGACATCAAGGTGGTGACCAAGCGCGCGCCCACCGACCAGGAGATGAGCGATCTGCTGTTTGCCTGGCGGGTCGCCAAATACGTCAAGTCGAATGCCATCGTCTATTGCAAGGACGGCATGACGGTCGGCGTCGGTGCCGGCCAGATGAGTCGCGTCGATTCCGCGCGCATTGCCGCCATCAAGGCCGAGAACAACGGACTGACAGTGGTCGGTTCGGTCGCTGCGTCGGATGCATTTTTTCCTTTCCGCGACGGCCTCGATGTGCTGGCCAAGGCGGGAGCCACGGCGGTGATCCAGCCCGGCGGTTCGGTGCGCGACGCTGAGGTCATTGCCGCGGCCGATGAGCAGGGCCTGGCGATGGTAGTCACCGGCTTTCGCCACTTCAGGCACTGAACATGACCAACAGCCTTCCATCCCGCCTTTCTGAACACGGAGCGATCGCGGTTCGTTTCTCTGGAACCAGCCGGACCGAGCTGCCCTGGGGTGGTTTGGAGGTCACGTCATGAGAATCCTCGTCGTCGGTTCCGGCGGGCGCGAGCATGCGCTGGCCTGGCGTCTGGCCCAGGCGCCAGGCATGCAGAAGGTGTATGTCGCACCGGGCAACGCCGGCACGGCGCGCGAACAGGAACTGGAAAACCTGCCGCTCAGCGACATCCACGAACTGGCGGACTACGCGGCGCGGGAAAAGGTGCACGCCACGGTGGTCGGTCCCGAGGCACCGCTGGCGCAAGGCATCGTGGATGTGTTCCGGGCCCGCAACCTGCGCATTTTCGGGCCGACCAAGGCCGCCGCACAGCTCGAAAGCTCCAAGGATTTCGCCAAGCGTTTCATGAGGCGCCACAACATACCGACGGCCAAGTTCGAAACATTCACCGATATCGCCGCCGCGCATGCCTACATCGATGCCGAAGGCGCGCCCATCGTCGTCAAGGCCGACGGCCTGGCGGCGGGCAAGGGTGTGGTGGTCGCCGAGAACGTGGCCGAGGCCCATGCCGCGGTCGACATGATGCTGGCCGACAACACCCTGGGCGATGCCGGTGCGCGCGTTGTCATCGAGGAGTTTCTCGACGGCGAGGAGGCCAGTTTCATCGTCATGGCCGACGGCCGGCACGCGCTGGCTCTGGCCACCAGCCAGGATCACAAACGGCTTGCCGATGGCGATCAGGGTCCCAACACCGGCGGCATGGGCGCCTATTCGCCGGCACCGGTGGTCACGCCCGAAATCCACGCCCGTGTCATGCGCGAAGTCATCATGCCCACCATCAATGGCATGGCCGCCGATGGCATCGTCTACACCGGCTTCCTCTACGCCGGGCTGATGATCAAGCCGGATGGAAGTTTGCGCGTGCTCGAATTCAACTGCCGCATGGGCGACCCGGAAACCCAGCCGATCATGATGCGGCTGAAGAGCGATTTCGTCGAGCTGATCGACGCCGCCATCGATGGCCGTCTCGATCAGGTCGAAGCCAAATGGGACAGGCGGGTCGCGCTCGGCGTGGTCATGGCTGCGGCAAACTATCCCGCAACCCCGCGCCAGGGCGATGTGATCCACCACCTGCCCGCGCCGAGTGAAGACAGCCACGTTTTCCATGCCGGCACTGCAGAGCAGGACGGTGAAGTCGTCACCTCCGGCGGGCGTGTGCTCTGCGTGACCGCGCTGGGCGACAACGTCAAGGCGGCGCAGAAGCGCGCCTATGAAGTGCTCGATCCGATCAGTTTCGACGGCATGCAGTGCCGTCGCGACATAGGGTTTCGCGCCATCAAGCGATGATTCTGCCGCCCGCCACGCTCGGCATGCTGGGTGGCGGCCAACTTGGCCGCTTCTTTGTAATCGCTGCTCATGAACTGGGTTACCGCGTACTGGTGCTCGATCCCGATCCGCAGAGCCCCGCGGGGCGCATCGCCGATCAGCATCTGGTGGCGGCGTTTGACGATCCCGACGCTTTGAACCGGATGGCGGAATCCTGCGCCGCCGTGACCACCGAGTTCGAGAATGTTCCTGCCGGCAGCCTGGCCTATCTGTCCAAGTTCATTCCGGTGCGTCCCGGCGCCGACGCCGTCGCCATCAGTCAGAATCGCAGCGCCGAAAAGGGTTTTCTTAAGCAGCACGGTTTTCCTCACGCGCCCTACGCCGATATTTGCAGCGAGGCAGACCTCGCCGCAGCCAACGCCGGGCTGTTCCCCGGCATCTTGAAAGTCGCCCGGTTTGGCTACGATGGCAAGGGGCAGGTTCGGGTCAAGAGTCGCGAGGAGGCGTTGCTCGCGTATCGCCAGACGAAGAGCGAACACTGTGTACTGGAGCAGATGCTGCCACTGGATTATGAAGTTTCGGTGGTGCTGTCGCGCGATTCGGCCGGGGTGGTGAAATGCTTTCCGACCGTCGAAAACAGTCATCGCCACGGCATTCTGGATGTCTCCATCGTTCCGGCGCGAACCAGCGGCTGTCTGGCGGGCAATGCGGAAGAAATCGCCGAAGGCATCGCGCAAAGAATGGACTATGTCGGCACCCTGGCCGTCGAGTTCTTCATCGTGTGCGGGCAACTGGTCGTCAATGAAATGGCTCCGCGTCCGCACAATTCGGGACACTTCAGTCTCGATGCATGCGTCACCAATCAGTTCGAACAGCAGGTGCGGGCGCTCACCGGATTGCCTTTGGGCGAGGCACGGGCGCATTCGGCCGCCGTCATGGTGAACCTCCTGGGTGACCTGTGGTACCTGCGCGATCCTCATCACAGCCATGAGCCGGACTGGACGCAATTGCTCGCAGTGCCCAATCTCAAGCTGCATCTCTACGGCAAGCATCACGCTCGCCCCGGACGCAAGATGGGGCATTTCACGGTGATCGGCAGCGACGCGCAGCAAGTGCAAAAGTCGGCGCTGGCGGCACGGCGACTGATCGGCATCGAGGAAGATCCGTCCATCCTTCCCGCTTCCAGGGAAACGGTGTGAGTTTGATTCGCTCTTCGGCAGCATCGTCGGTGGCCTTTCTGAACGGCCCGGCGGCGAGGCGCCGATGACCGAGGTGTCACGCGCAGCCGATTTGCTGCGTGCCGGCGAACTGGTCGCCTTCCCCACGGAAACTGTGTACGGCCTGGGTGCCGATGCGAGCAATTCGCAGGCTATCGCCAAAATTTTCGCCGCCAAGGGGCGGCCTGCGGATCATCCCGTGATTGTGCATTTGCCGGATGTGTCCCACCTCGAACGCTGGGCGATCGAGGTCCCCGAGGCGGCCATCAAGCTGGCCAACGCATTCTGGCCCGGGCCCTTGACCCTGATTCTGAATCGCCACCCTGCGGTAGCAGATGCTGTCACCGGCGGCCAGAACACCGTCGGTCTGCGCGTGCCGAGCCACCCGCTGGCCTTGCAACTCCTGCGTGAATTCGATGGCGGCATTGCGGCGCCATCGGCCAATCGGTTCGGTCGCGTCAGCCCGACCACGGCGGCGCATGTGAGAGAGGAACTTGGCAATTCCGTGTCGATGATTCTCGATGGCGGCCCGTGTGCGGTCGGCATCGAATCCACCATACTCGACTTGTCCGGCGTCGAGCCACGCATCCTGCGCCCCGGCATGCTGGACGCGTCCGCTCTCGCCGGGGTACTGGGAGTCGCGCCGGCCTTCGGCGGCGTACAGGGCCAGCCGCGGGTCTCGGGCAGCCTTGAGGCGCACTATGCCCCGACGACTCCGCTGCAACTGGTTTCGGCCGCGGATATCGCCGAGACCGCGCACAAAGCAATACAGGCCAATCGGCGTATTGCCGTGTTGGCGATGCAGCCTCCCGCCTTCAGTCACGACAAGCTCGTCTGGCGCGCCGCCAGCGCCAATGCCGCCGCCTTCGCTCACGATTTGTATGCCCGCTTGCGCGAGCTCGATGCAACGGGCTGCGACTTGATTCTCGTCGCGAATCCGCCTGCCACCGAGCCATGGCGCGCGGTTGTCGACCGCCTGCGGCGGGCCGCGGCCGGATCGAACAGGCAGTGAAATCGCGCCCTCATCGGCACCTAAGGTTTTTCCAGAGCAGCCGATAATTTTCCTTGAGGTGGATGGTCCGCCTGAAGGAGAGAATTCATGGCTGAGAAAAAGAGCAGAGATTGGGTTCGGAAAAGTGTTCAGCCCGATTCGGCATTGCACGGTCGAGTCATCGCCGCGGCCATAACGCATGTGATCAACCGGGGTTTTGTTGTCGGTCGCGAGGTTCTGGTCGGCAGTGTTCCCGGCGTCGTGGTGGGCTACAACATTGCCAGGTACGGGCAATTCATTGGCAGTGACTATCCCCTGGTGGTGCGTACTGCGCTTGGCGTGACCAAGTGCGACCTGGATGAGGTCAGCCTGGCCTGATTTGTAGCGGATTCCAGGACATCGCAGCGCCGGCAGACAACTTCCCGAGGCGCAAGCCGGTTGCTATAATTCGCCGCGTCTAATGGGGGTGTAGCTCAGTTGGGAGAGCGCGACGTTCGCAACGTCGAGGCCAGCGGTTCGATCCCGCTCACCTCCACCATTTTCCAGTTGCAAGCATTTCACGCATTGCCGGACAAGCGGTCAAGGCAGGGGCGTCCGGTATGGCGGGTTGCCGTCCGAAACGGATTTGTCAGGGAGAATTTGGCTTTGATTTCCAAGCAAGAGGGTTTCATCAGCGGTAGCATCGTGACACTGCTCATCGGCGGCCTCGCGCTTTTGGGCTTGCTCGTCTATGGTTTGAGGTCCGGTCAGGAGTTGCCCCTCTGGCCGGCGCTGGCCGTGGCACTGGTGAACGTCGTTGCGGCGGCAAAGATCGTGGTGGACATCAAGAAGGCAAAACAGCAACGGCAAGCGCCGTCATCGGCTACTGCCAAGGGCAACCCGCCACGCGGCTAGTCTCCGGCGAGGCTTTCGCAACAGGCGCATCGGTCTTCAGGCAGCGCCGGGCGCCAGGGAAAGCACGTGTCCGAGACGTGGATCGGTGTTTCCGGAGAGCACTTCGAGATAGGCGACTTTGGCGGCTTCCGGGCCGCGATGATGTCTGAAAACGAGCCAGGGCGATGTCGCATCGCATGCTTTGACAATGAAGCCATGCCATGCTTGCAGCAGCTTCTGCTCAAGTCGTTCGGCGCCCCACTCGGTGCTTCGTTTCTTGATTTGCGCCGGGGCGAAAAATAGCGTGGCACGTGGACCGGGAAGGTCTTTCGCGCCGCCGAGTTGCGTGACATGCGTGCCGCCGATAGAACTGCTGTATCTCAGATTCCCGAAACGGGAATGAATGTTTCTACGCAGATCGGCATTGCCCGCAAAGTCGATATACACACAAGGCGTGGCGGCTGCAATTTGGTCCAGTTGGTTATAGCTCAGCGCCCGGTGATAACAACCCAGGCCCTGGCAGAACCCAAGATTGGCGTCAGAGGTCAGGCCGACGACTTCAATGCCGGCACGCTGGGCCAGCTGAAAGGCCGTGCCATAGGCTGTCTTGCTTGAGGCGCTGGACAGCAACATCGTGCTGTGACCATCGGCGTTTGCGGCGAAGAAATCGTTGTCCGCCAGGAAATCATCAATCAGCCACGAGGTGATGAAAAGCGGCCGCAGCAAGGCCTGAGCCCCTTCGGTCTGCGGGGTATAGAACGGGTCATGACTGCAACGCAAGTATGCGTTGTACACGGAATGCAATTGCGCGCGATGTTCCGCTCCGTCCATGAACCCCTTCGCTGAAAGTCGATGGGGCAGGAGGACGACGCTGGAAGACATCGGGTAGTAGCCATAGAATTTTTCGCCCGGCGCGATCTCGGGATGCCGTGACTCAAGCACGCTGGCAAAGCCCCACGCCGGTATGCGCCCCCAGCCTTCCTCCGCCGGATAAAAGCGCCAGTAATTCATCGCCTCGCCAAAAGCGGCATAGGTGATGTTGTTGGCGGTCAGCGCAAAGCTTTCAACGCCAAGACGTACCTGGCCTTCTTCGAGCGGGATCGCAGGTGTCTCGCGCAGTTCGACGCGAGCGAGCTGGTCCTTGCGGACGAGTAGTTCTATGGTGTTCATTGGCGGGTCGCGACGGGATTTTCGGTGGAGGGGCCGTGATGTCACGAAACTGCCTCGTATGCATCAGGTGTGCCGGGCGTTAGGTTTCCGAGCAAGCAAGTTGGAGCCGCTTGTGTTAGAAAAATCAGTCTGGGATTCAATCAAGCAGCACCATCAAGATTCCCGGTTTCAACTCGGTTGCGCCCATTCTTCTTGGCGCGGGAGACCGCCGCTTCGGATTCTCCGATGAGACGTTCCAAGTCAGGTTTTTTTGAAACAATGGGCACCAGCCCGATGCTGACAGTGATACTAACCGGCCCGGCAGGCGTCGATATGGGCGTTTTTTCGATTGAAACCCTGATTCGCTGGCACAGTTTCATCGAGGTTATCAGCGCGGCGTTGCTTAGCACCGCGACGAATTCCTCTCCTCCCCATCGTCCTACGGTGTCGTACTCGCGAAGCACTCGACGAATGCGAGCGGCCACTTCGACCAGCACGCGGTCCCCGGCGTCGTTTCCATGCTGTTCGTTCACTTTCTTTAGATTGTCAATGTCGATCATTGCGATGCACATCGATAGCCCGCGTTTGGCGCGCTTCAATTCTGCGCTCATCAGTTCAAGGACGGCGGCGCGATTCCACAGACGTGTTAGTCCGTCGATCGAGGCCTTGCGTTTCAACTCATCCATTTCCTGAATGAGTTCACGCTGGGCATCGTTCAACTGCCCGCGTTGCAGTTCGGTTTCGGCGATTGCCGCAAGATCCTGCAGGGCTTGCAATTGTTCAGAAGTGAATTTCCTCGGGCTCCGATCGATGATGCAAAGCGTACCAATGCGATCGCCGTCGATGCTATGCAGCGGATGCCCGGCGTAGGAGCGTACGTTTGGACCTCCGGTGACCAGTGGATTGTCAAAGAAACGTTCATCTTGCGCCGCGTCCTCAACGACGAATGTTTCGTCGCTGAGAATTGCGTGACCGCAGAAGGAAATCTCTCGCGGTGTTTCAGGAACATCGAGACCTTGCGCGGACTTGAACCACTGGCTTTTCTCGGAAACCAGACTTACCAATGCGATCGGCGTTCCGAGCACCTGCAGCGCAAGGCGCGTGATGCGATCAAAACGCTCTTCGCCCGGCGTGAAAAGGACGTCCATAGCGTCCAGCGCCGCCAGTCGTTGCACTTCATTTTCCGGAGTATCTGGAATTTTCATCTCTACCTTCCGGTGCGTGGCTTGAAATCGACAGAGCTCAAATTTCGAGGTACCCCCGAGAATTCATTGCAAACCGGATTGCCCACCAGCAATTTGCGGCCTGCCTTGCTCGGCAGATCGCGCTCAGAATCAACGCTGTGCGGCGACCAACCGATGACCGCACCATCGACCAAGGAGCGCAACACTGCTTGGATGACAATAGTTGGATGGCGGTTCGGTGTCAATGCCAGTTGACCGGGAATGGTAACGCCAGGCTGGCGTTACGGAAATCGTACCTGGCGCCTGCGCTGAATCGGAAAAACTCACGTCTTTCGTCGTCCGGAAAAATCGGCGCTGCCGAGACGGGGGCAAACTCGCCCAAAAGCTGTTTTGGCCGCGCGAAGCGTGGAATCCAGATTCTCTTGGGTCGCGGAAACTGAAAAAGGGGTTAGTGACTGCTGTCACCAACCCCTTTGGTACTTTTGGTGCGCCCGGAGAGATTCGAACTCCCTACCCCTTGGTTCGTAGCCAAGTACTCTATCCAGATGAGCTACGGGCGCTTAAGAGGGCGCGATTATACCGAAGATATCGCCGATGACAAGGTGTGGAACGTGGGCAGACGGGTCGGCGCCATGCAGCAGCGGCTCATTTTTTCTGTTCGGCACGGACCCGCTGCGCGAGGGCGCGGATTTGTTCGGCGGAAGTCTCGGTGGCCGTTTTGTCCTGGAACAGTACCCAGAGCAAAGCGCCATTGATGATCACCAGGGCGAATTCGATGTAGAGGATCGGTGTGACCAACTGACGCAGGGAATTGTCGCCGAACAGAAAGTAGAAACCTTCGAAAGTCGGCAAGGCGGCTTTGGTGATCGCCGAAAAATATTCGAAAGGCGGAAACAGGAGGATCAGCACCAGATTGACAGCCACCAGTATCAGTATCACGCGTTGCTTGCGATTTCCACCGGGTGGCCGGAGTTTGCGCAGCGGAGGGTCGCGCAGCAGCAGCAGGGCGATACAGGCGTTTATCAATACGGCGATGAGTTCTAGCGTGAGAAAGCTTGCGTTTACGATCCGATTCGGATGATCGCCAAATACAAAGTAGAAACCATCGAAGGTGGGGATACTGTCTTGCTGCAGCGAAATGTAGTCGTGGGGTGGCAGGAGCAGCAGCAGGATCAGGTTTGCGATTGCGACGCCCAGCGCAATTCCTTGTGCCGTATTCAGCAAGTTTCCGATGCCGGTTCGAGTCACGCGTTTCCTTTTTTGGATTCGAAAGTCTGGATCGATAGCATATGCCAGGGCGATGTTTCCGGGAGGAAAGAGATCACGTATAAACTCGGCCTTGTTGAATCAATCCGGGACGATGCATGAAAATTCTAGGAACTTTGCTTGGCTGCAGCATGGCATTCAGTGCCTTCGCTCAGGATATCAGTTTGCGCCACGATCTTGATGGCAAGGCGCTGGATACCCTGGCGACACTGGTGTTGCGCTTCAACGACGAACAAAAAGGCAAGGCCAGGGTGCTTTTGCAGGATGCCCGCGGGATCGAGAACCGCCAGGTGCTGCCGCATCTGGCATTGCTGGATCCAGACGACAGCATGGCATTTTTTGGTACGCGGCCGCGCTTTCGTTCCCTGGATGACCTCATGCGGAAGTCGGGGCAAAAGTTCAGCTCAGCCCAGTTCTATCCCCAGGTTGCCGACGCAGTGGACGACGCGAGCGGGCACGTTCAGGCGCTTCCGCTGGGGCTTTCCCTGCCGGTGCTGTTCGTCAATCGCGCGACCTTGCGCAGTGCCGGGCTGGATCCGGAGCAGTCGGTGAAGACCTGGTGGGATCTGCAGGCTTTGGCCGGAAAAATTTATGATCACGGCAGCAAGTGTCCGCTGACCACCGCGCGGTTTGCCTGGATTCATTCGGAAAACGTATCGACCCAGGCGGGCGAGGCGATGGTGGGAAAGCTTGGCAAGCTGGACAAGGTCCTGGCCAACAGCATGGTCAACGTCAAACATCTCGCCTTGCTGGCCAGCTGGCAGAAGAGCAACTATTTTCATTACTCGGGGCCGGGCCGTGAGGGCAATCGGCGTTTTCTCAGTGGCGAATGCGCGATGCTGACCGGTGAATCCTCGCTGTATGCCGACGCGAAACGTGCCGGAATCGATGTCGCTGTGTCTCCCTTGCCTTACTACGATGATGTCTACGCGCCGCGGCCGAACGATGTGCTGCCGGACGGAGCAGGTCTCTGGGTGTTGGCCGGGCACGACAAGAACGAGTATCAACTGGCTGCCCGTTTTGTGGCTTTTCTGATGCGGCCGGAGGTACAGAAAATATGGGTGCACGCCACCAGCTTCCTGCCCATGACAGCGGGAGCCGTCACGGCGCTGCGTGACTCGGATATACCCGCAGCCTTGCTTGACGCGGCGGAAAAGCGTTTGTCGGTATCGCAAAAGGGCAGCACGCGGGCCAACCACGGCCTTATTCGCGACAAATTACACGAGTATCTTGGCGAAGAAGTGGTTTTTGTCTGGGACAACGGCCGGGCGGCGAAAGAGGCCCTCGACAATACCGTGCGACGGGTCAATGAGGCGATCGCCACTCCGGCCACCGCCGTACCCGTTTCTCCCCGGTGAAGTATCCGCGCATCATTGCGCATCGCTGTGGCGGAGCGCTGACGCCGGAAAATTCCCTGGCTGGGCTGCGTCTCGCCGCCCGCCTGGGCTGCCGCGGCGTCGAGTTTGACGCCATGCTCGCCGCCGATGGCGTTCCCGTGCTGATGCACGACGAAACGCTGGAGCGCACGACCTCGGGGCGGGGAGGGGTGGCCGATATCGATTCGGAGCACATCGCCCGACTGGATGCCGGCAGCCGGCATCACCCGGCCTTCGCCCGGGAACCGGTGCCGACCCTCGACCAGGCATTGCGCCTCTGTGCCGAGCTGGATTTGTGGGCGAATGTGGAAATCAAGCCGTCGACAGAGCAGGAAGTGGAGACCGGCCGGGTGGTCGCCCGACATGCGGCAGAAATCGGGGGCCAACTGCTCTTGTCTTCATTTTCGCTGGCTGCGCTGTGCGCCGCAGCCGATCAGGCACCGCAACTGCCGCGCGCCCTGGTGGTCGAGACGATTCCGGGCGACTGGCGCGAGCGCATGGCCGAGTCGGGAGCGCAGGCCTTGCACTGCGCGGCGCAGAGCTTGAAAGCGGGAGCGCATTCGGCCGTTCTCGACGCCGGATTCTTGTTGGCGTGTTACACCGTCAATCGTCGTGAGGAAGCCGAGCGTTTGTTTGGCATCGGCGTCGCTGCGGTGTTCACCGACCGCCCCGATCTCTGGCGACCCTCGGAAATGTAAAGCTGCTTACGCGAGCTTACATTTCAAAGTCAGCGCGCCCGAGTCTCGGGCGTTATCTTGCCCATGGGACTGTTCCCTGTCACTCATAAGGAGCAATACATGAAACGCATTTCCAGCCTGTTGATCGTTGCGCTTGCCGCAATTTCCCTGCCGGTTCTGGCGCAAACCAATACTCCGGGCGTCGATCAGCGCCAGGTGCAACAACAACAGCGCATCGACCAGGGCGTCAGTTCGGGGCAATTGACCGGCAAGGAAGCGGCGCGCCTGGAAAAGGGCCAGGAACGCATCCAGACAATGGAAGACAAGGCCAAGGCCGACGGCACCGTCACGGCAAAGGAACGCGCGCGCCTGCAGCATGCACAGAACCAACAGAGTGATAAGGTGTACCGGCAGAAGCATGATCGTCAGCGCGACCTCAATCACGACGGCAAAACGGATCGTCCGCGCAAAAAGAAGTAGACCGGCCTGACCCAGCGAAGCCCGCCAGTGCGCGGGCTTTTTGCATCCTGCTGACGTAAAATCGGCGTTTTGCGTCAACGTCCGCGCCCCGCCATGAAAAGCTCCGAAATCCGTCAGCAGTTCCTCGATTTTTTTGCGTCGAAAGGCCATCAGGTGGTGGCGTCGAGTTCGCTGGTTCCGCATGAGGATCCGACCCTGCTGTTCACCAATGCCGGTATGAACCAGTTCAAGGACGTCTTTCTCGGCTTCGATAAGCGCAGCTACAGTCGTGCCGCGAGCTCGCAGAAATGCGTGCGTGCCGGTGGCAAGCACAACGACCTGGAGAACGTCGGCTACACGGCGCGGCATCACACCTTCTTCGAGATGCTGGGCAACTTCAGCTTCGGCGACTACTTCAAGCGCGACGCCATCAAGTACGCCTGGGAACTGCTCGTCGATGTCTTCAAGCTGCCCGCCGACAAGCTCTGGGTCACGGTGTATGCGGAGGACGACGAAGCCTACGACATCTGGACCAAAGAGATCGGCGTGCCGCCGGAGCGCGTGATCCGCATTGGCGACAACAAGGGCGCGCGTTACGCCTCGGACAATTTCTGGATGATGGGCGACACCGGCCCCTGCGGCCCCTGCACCGAAATCTTCTACGACCACGGCGAGCATATCTGGGGTGGCCCGCCGGGCAGCGAGGACGAGGACGGCGACCGCTACATCGAAATCTGGAACAACGTCTTCATGCAGTTCAACCGCGATGAGGCCGGCGTGATGCATCCGCTGCCCAAACCCTCGGTCGATACCGGCATGGGTCTGGAGCGTATTTCGGCGGTGCTGCAGCAGGTGCACGCCAACTATGAAATCGACCTGTTCCAGACCCTGATCGCCGCCGCCGCGCGCGAGACATCGGACGCCGACATGGACAGCCCCTCGCTGCGCGTGCTGGCCGACCATATCCGTGCCTGTTCCTTTCTCATCGCCGATGGCGTGATCCCCGGCAACGAGGGACGCGGCTATGTTCTGCGCCGCATCATCCGTCGCGCCATTCGTCACGGCTGGAAACTCGGCGCGCGCAGCGCCTTTTTTCACCGCATGGTTCCCGATCTGGTGAACGAAATGGGCGCGGCCTTTCCCGAACTGGCGAGCGGCAAGACGCGGGTGATGGAAGTGCTCAAGCAGGAGGAAGACCGCTTCTTCGCCACCATCGAACATGGCATGGCGATTCTCGAAGCCGAGCTGGAGGCGATGGAAAAGTCCGGCGTCGCCATCTTCAACGGCGAGACTGCGTTCAAGCTGCACGACACCTACGGTTTCCCGCTCGATCTCCCGGCCGACATCTGCCGCGAGCGGCAGATGAGCGTGGACAGCGCCGCCTTCAATGCGGCCATGACGCGGCAGAAGGAACAGGCGCGCGCCGCCGGAAAATTCAAGATGGCGGCCAATCTCGAGTACGACGGCCCTGCGACCACCTTCCACGGCTATCAAGGACTGGAGACCAAGGGCAATGTGCTGGCGCTATACAAGGACGGCACGGCGGTCAATGAGTTGAAGGAAGGCGAAATCGGCGTGGTGGTGCTCGACGAAACGCCTTTCTATGCCGAATCCGGCGGCCAGGTCGGCGATATCGGCGAACTGCGTTCGACCCACGGCATCTTCGCCCTCGAGGACACGCAGAAAATCCAGGCCGCTGTATTCGGCCATCACGGCGTGGTGAGCACCGGCACCCTGAAAGTCGGCAATGGCGTGACGGCGAGAGTCGACACCCTGGCACGCGCTCGCACAATGCGCCACCATTCCGCCACCCATCTGATGCACAAGGCGCTGCGCGAAGTCCTCGGCGAGCATGTGCAGCAGAAGGGCTCCCAGGTCGATGCGGACAAAACGCGTTTCGATTTCCTGCATTCGCAACCGATGAACAATGAGGAGATCCGCCGCGTCGAGAATCTGGTCAATGCCGAGATTCTCGCCAATACGGAATGCGAAACCCGTGTCCTGCCAATCGCCCAAGCGCAGCAGTTGGGCGCCATGATGCTGTTCGGCGAGAAGTACGGCGACGAGGTGCGCGTGCTTGATATCGGCAGCTCGCGCGAACTTTGCGGCGGCACGCATGTGCTGCGCACCGGCGACATCGGGCTCTTCAGCATCGTCGCCGAAGGCGGTGTCGCCGCCGGCGTGCGTCGCGTCGAGGCAATCTGCGGTGATCGTGCGCTCGACTACATGCAAGGCATGGAATCGGCGCTGGGCGGCGTTGCCGGCACCCTGAAAGTGCTGCCACTCGATGTGCCTGCGCGCGTCGCTGCGGTGCTGGAGCAGGTGCGCAAACTTGAGCGCGAGTTGGCCGCGCTGAAGGGCAAACTCGCTTCCTCGCAAGGCGACGATCTGCTCGCTCAGGCGGTCGACGTCAAAGACATCAAGGTCCTCGCGGCCACGCTCGAAGGCGCCGACGCCACGGCCTTGCGCGAGACGCTGGACAAGCTCAAGGACAAACTCAAGAGCGCTGCCATCGTGCTGGCCAGCAGCAGCGAGGGCAAGGTGAGCCTGATTGCTGGCGTTACGGCCGACCTCACGGGCAAACTCAAGGCCGGAGAACTGGTCAACCATGTCGCGCAACAAGTCGGCGGCAAGGGCGGCGGTCGGCCCGACATGGCGCAGGCCGGTGGCACCAATCCGGCGAACTTGCCGGCGGCGCTGGCTTCGGTCTAGGCTTGGGTCGAACTGAAACTGTAAAAGTCGGCGCTGGTGAAGCCCCTGCGCAGCAGGGCGGTCGAGCAGAAGACGCTCTCCTCGCCGCTGCGGATGGCGCTACGGCGTGCGGCGTCAGAAGTTGGTATCGATGCCCGGCCAGGCGGCGCCGAGGGCCGCCTTGAATTCGTTCTGGATGCGCAGCAGCCCGGCCTCGGTGTCGGCCTCGAAGCGCAGCACCACGACCGGCGTGGTGTTCGAGGCGCGCGCCAGGCCAAAGCCGTCGGCATACTCGGCGCGCACGCCGTCGATGGTGATCAGTTCGCGCGCGCCGGGCAATAGTTTCTTGCCGCCCTGGCGAAGTTTGGCGACCAGCGCGTGAGGTTCGCCTTCCTCCATCTTGATGTTGAGTTCCGGCGTCGAGATGGCATTGGGCAGATGCTTCAGCGGCCAGTTGGCGTTATCCCAGCGCGAGACGATTTCGAGCAAGCGGGCACCGCTGTAGAGCGCGTCGTCGAAGCCGAACCAGCGCTCCTTGAAGAACATGTGGCCGCTCATCTCGCCGGCCAGCGGCGCGCCGGTTTCCTTCAGCTTGGTCTTGATCAGGGCGTGGCCGGTATTCCACATCAGCGGCCGGCCGCCCTGATGGCGTATCGATTCGGCAACCCAGCGCGAGCACTTGACGTCATGGATGATCTGGGCACCGGGGTTGCGCGTCAATACGTCGGCGGCGAACAGCATCAGCTGTCGGTCGGGAAAAATGATTTCGCCATCGCGGGTGACGACACCAAGACGATCGCCATCACCATCGAAGGCCAGCCCGAGCTCCGCGCCCGTCTCATGCACGACGCGTTGCAGGTCGGCCAGGTTCTCCGGCTTGGAGGGATCCGGATGGTGGTTGGGGAAGTTGCCATCGACCTCGCAGAAGAGTTCGGTCACTTTGCAGCCCATGCGGCGGAACAGGTCCGGCGCGACACTGCCGGCCACGCCGTTGCCGCAATCGATGACGATATGCATCGGGCGGCTGAGCCTGACGTCGCCGACGATGCGATCGAGATAGGCCTGACGCACGCTGGCGTGGCGTACCCGGCCACGGCCTTGGGAAAAGTCGGCGCTGACGATACGGCGTCGCAGGTCCTGGATCATTTCGCCGTACAGCGTCTGGCCGCCGAGCACCATCTTGAGTCCGTTGTACTCCGGCGGATTGTGGCTTCCCGTGACCGAGACGCAACTCCCGGTATCCAGTTCGTGGGCGGCGAAATACGTCATCGGCGTCGGCACCCGGCCGATGTCGATGACATTGACGCCGGCTTGCGTGATGCCTTGGGCCAGCGCGTGCGCCAGGCTCGGGCCGGAAAGCCGGCCGTCGCGACCGATGACGATGGCCTTGATGCCGCGTGCAACGGCTTCGCTGCCCAGCGCCTGACCGATCTGGCACACCGTCTCCGGGGTCAGCGTCGTGCGCACGATGCCGCGAATGTCATAGGCCTTGAAGATTTCAGCTGCGGGTGTGTGCATGTCTGGGTTCGAGCAGATTTGGAGGCGAGAATTATCGCACGCTGAATTGGCGCGGCAGATGGGCGCCGAAGTGCGCCAGCAGGCGTTGCGGCAGCCAGTCGAGATGGCCCGGCGGAGCGCCGGCGACGAAGCCGACGTGGCCGCCCCGGGGATGGATTTCCAGCGTCACCGCATCCGGCATTTGTTCGCGGGACGGCAAGGCGGTGGCCGGCAGGAACGGGTCGTTCGTCGCATGCAGCAGCAGCGTCGGCGTGCGCACCGCGGCCAGCAGCGGACCGGCACTGCTGCGTGCGTAATAGTCGTCGGCACCGAGAAAGCCATGCAGCGGTGCGGTCACCGCATCGTCAAAGTCGCGCAAAGTGCGTGAAGCCCGCGCGCGTTGAATGTCGATGCAACCCGGAAAGCTGCGTTCCTTGGCCAGCGCTGCCGGTATCAGGGTGCGCAGGAAATGCCGTGCATAGACCCGATTGAAGCCCGATGAAAGCGCGGCGTTGGCCGCCGCCAGATTCAGGGGCGCGCTGACCGCTGCCGCCGCATCGATTACGCGCGATGCCTCGCTGCCCTGTTCCGCAAGCCACTTCAACAGTGCGTTGCCGCCCAGCGATATGCCGGCGGCGAATAGCGCCGGGAAGCCGCGCGCCTGCAGGCGACGCAGGATCCAGTCGATCTCCACCGAATCCCCCGAATGGTAGGCGCGCGGCAGACGGTTCGGCGCGCCGGAACAGCCGCGAAAATGCACCACCACGCCGTGCCAGCCGAGATGCCGGAGTGCGTGCATCAGGCGCCGCGAATAGTGGCTGCGCGAATTGCCTTCAAGCCCGTGAAACAGCGCCACGCATGCGCTGCCCGGTTCGCCGGCGACCCAGTCGAGATCGATGAAATCGTGGTCGGGTGTTTCCCAGCGTTCGCGCCGATAGGCTGGCAGCGAGCCCTTGATCAACAGGGGCCAGATAGTCTGGGCGTGGCGACCGGGCAGCCAGGCCGGGGCAAGATAATCGTGTGCGGGCCCGGTTGCGGTCAATGCAGGGTGCGCGGTGCTTCGCCGATGCTGTCGGGCGGTACCGGCGAGGCATGATGGGCCACCATGCGCCAGCCCAAGGCGCCGCGCACATAGACATTGGTGGCGGCCACCGGGGCGCTCATGCTTTCATCATCAATCGTCGCGATGTGTTCCAGCACGGTGCTGATCATGGCGAAGGGCGTGGTCACCGCAGTTTGCCGCGACAGGCGCACTCTGAGCTGCTTGCCATTGCTGAAGACACGCTGCCAGGCTTCACGAACCGACGCGTAGCCGACCAGGCGCGGGCCGCCCGGGTGCACCAGGACAACTTCTTCGTCTTCGGCCCAGACGGCCATCATGGCCTCGATGTCACCGCGTTCGAGCGCCTCGTAGAAGGCGGTTTCGGCATCCTGCGGGCTGGCGAAAAGTATCGGCTTGGGCATGGCTAGTTCGAGGCCTGCTCGGCGACGATGGAGGCGACCTGTTGCGGCGTGATTCCGTTCATGCAGTTGAAATGGCCGAGCGGACATTCGCGCTTGAAACAGGGGCTGCAGGGAAGCTTTCTCGAAATGATGCTGGCGCGCGGTGACAGCGGTGGCGTATAGGTCGGCGAGGACGAACCATAGAGTGCCGCCAGCGGTTTGTCGAGCGCGGCGGCAACATGCATCAGGCCGGAATCATTGCTCACCACGCAGCGCGCAGCGGCGATCAGGTCGATCGCCTGTTCCAGCGTGCTGCGACCACACAGATTGAGCGCCGCGCCTTTTGCCGCCGCGGCAATCTCTTCGCCGACGGCGACATCCTTGGCCGAGCCGATCAGCCATACCGGATTCTGGGGCGTCGCAATCAGGCATGCCAGCTCCGCAAAATGCCGCGCGGGCCAGCGTTTGGCCGGGCCATACTCGGCGCCGGGACAAAAAATCACGGGTGCGGTGTTTTGGTCGAGTCCCAGCGCGCGGCGTGCAGCCTGCTGCTGTTCGATTGTCGAGCCGAGATGCGGCTGCGGCAAGGTCGTGGGCAAAGGCCCGGCCAGCGCGGCATAGCGTTGCACCAGTTGCGGGTGCTTTGACTCGTCAAGCCGATGGCGCCGGTTCAGGAGCAGGAAGCGGCTCTCGCCCTGATAGCCGATGCGGTTGGGTATGTCGGCAAAAAACGGGACAAGGGCCGACTTCCAGGAGTTGGGCAGCACATACGCAGCCGCAAAGCCTGCGCTGGCCGCATCAGCTCGCAAGCGGCGACCCAGTGCGCGGCGCGCCGTGAAATTGAATTCGCCGTGAGGGAATGGATTGCTGATGACGGCATCCACTTCAGCCATGCGTCCCAGCAATGGCGCCGACCAGTCCGGTGCCAGCACTTCAATGCGAACGCCCGGATTGTTGAGTTTGAGCAGCGCCAGAAGCGGCTGGGCGAGAATTGTGTCGCCGATCCATGAGGGAGCGACAACCAGAATCTTCATGTTCGCTGAAGGCAGTTGACGCCCTGAAAGCCGTTTCGTCGGCCGGGGTCAGTGATGACCCTTGGGACGCTCACCCGTAAAGCGATACAGAGTGCCGCAATACGGACAGGCGGCCTCGCCTGTGGGACTTTTCAGCAAGTCGATGAAGACGCGCGGGTGGCGAGCCCACAGGGGCGCGCCCGGAAGCGGGCAAGCCAGGGGCAGATCGTGGGCGGTAATGTTGACCTGGCGCTGGGATTCGTCGGTAGCGGACATGATGATTTGCCTTAAACCTGATTAGCGTGAAATAACTCGTTTGGCGCGACGGATGAGCGTAGCGCGAAGCGAGCAAACGATTTGCCTCCCCGGTGAACAGGTTAGGGATGGACCTGCCTGCGGCCTTTGCCCTGTTTCGTTAGGGGTGCCGCCATCGACCGCTTCACCTTCAGACATGGGAAAGCCAGTCGGCGTGGGCCGGCACCTTGCCGTTCACGACGTCGAAATACAAGGCCTGGATTTTTGTGGTGATCGGACCGCGACTGCCGCCACCGATGACACGATTGTCGAGTTCCCGAATGGGCGTGACTTCAGCGGCCGTGCCGGTGAAGAAGGCCTCGTCGGCAATGTAGATGTCATCGCGCGTGAGTCGTTTGGCGACAACCTTGTAACCGAGTTCTGCAGCCAGCGTGATAACCGTGCTGCGGGTGATGCCCATCAGCGCGGACGCGATCTCCGGTTCGTAGATCGTGCCGTCCTTGACCACGAACAGGTTCTCGCCTGCGCCCTCGGCAACGAAGCCATCGACGTCGAGCAGCAGCGCTTCATCGTAGCCGTCTTCCGTTGCTTCCATGTTGGCGAGTATTGAATTGGCGTATGTACCCGAGAACTTGGCGCGTGCCATATTCACATTGACATGGTGTCGCGAATAGCTCGAGGTCTTGACGCGGATGCCCTTTTCCATGCCTTCCTCGCCCAGATACGAACCCCAGGGCCAGGCCGCGATCGAGACATGAGTGGCCGCGCCGCGCGGGCTGACGCCCATTTTCTCGGAACCGTAGAACGCGATCGGCCGCAGGTAGCCCGATTCAAGCTTGTTGCTGCGCACCACGTCCTTGTGCGCTTCCATCAGCGTCGCCTTGTCGTAGGGCATGGGCATGCGGTAGATATGCGCCGAGGCAAACAGGCGGTCGGTATGCTCCTTGAGGCGGAAAATCGCCGGGCCGGATGCCGTCGCGTAGGCACGCAGGCCTTCGAATACCGCCAGGCCATAGTGCAGCGAGTGCGTCAGCACATGGGTGGTGGCGTCGCGCCAGGGTACGAGCTTGCCGTCGTACCAGATAAAGCCGTCACGGTCGGCCATGGACATGGTCATGCCTCCCGCCGGGCCGTCCCAAGGGAGGCATGCGCCCCCTCGGGGGGCAGCGAACGAAGTGAGCGTTGGGGGTACATACTTTCTCCAGCATTGCGTTGGGTAAAGTGGGATTCTAGCAGGGGCGCTAAAATGCGCGAATGAATCATGTCTGGAAGCCCAATGTCACCGTCGCCGCGTTGATCGAGCGCGAGGGACGATTTCTGCTGGTCGAGGAAGACACCGAGGACGGTATGCGCTTCAATCAGCCTGCCGGCCATCTGGATGAGGGCGAATCGCTGGTCGAGGCATGCGCGCGCGAGGCGCTCGAAGAAACCGCATGGACGTTCCGCCCGACCGCTCTGGTCGGGATCTATCAGTGGCAACGTCCGCAGGGCGACATTACCTATCTGCGCTTCGCCTATGCGGGAGAACTGGGCGCGCATGAGGACGGGCGGGCGCTCGACGCCGGAATTCATCGCGCGGTCTGGATGACGTTGGAGGAAATCGATGCCAGTCGCGACAGGCATCGCAGCCCATTGGTGGCGCGCTGCGTCGCCGATTATCTGGCCGGACAGCGTTATCCGCTGGATATTGTCCGGCATTACAGCTAGCTCGACGCTCACCAAATGGCGACGCCAACATTCATGCGCTTCATGCGGCGGATAGCGGTGCACTTGAGGGTGAACCAGGGTGCACACCGCAAGCGGGTCTGTCCCCACCCTTCGTCTCCTGCGTGGGGGAAACGGCTTTTGCACGTTTCGCTCGGCAGCCACCCGTCACTCCGAACGCGTTATTTGACGTTGATCGCATAGAAAGAAATCTGCCGATGTCCAAGGGAAAAATCATTGTCGGTCTGTCCGGCGGCGTCGACTCATCGGTCGCCGCGCTGTTGCTCAAGCGCGAAGGCTACGAGGTGGTCGGCCTGTTCATGAAGAACTGGGAAGACGATGACGACGACGAATACTGTTCTTCACGTCAGGACCTGGTCGATGCCGCCGCCGCCGCCGATGTGATCGGCATCGAATTCGAGGCCGTGAATTTTTCGGCGGAATATCGGGATCGGGTGTTCGCCGATTTTCTGCGCGAATACCAGGCCGGGCGTACGCCGAATCCGGATGTGCTGTGCAATTCGGAAATCAAGTTCAAGGCGTTTCTCGATCATGCATTGGAGCTCGGCGCCGACAAGATCGCCACCGGTCACTATGCTCAGGTACGCGAGTTTCTGGGGCAATGGCAGTTGCTCAAGGGTGAAGACGGCACCAAGGACCAGAGCTATTTCTTGCATCGACTGAATCAGGCGCAACTCGCAAAAACACTTTTCCCCGTTGGTCATCTATACAAGCGCGATGTGCGACGCATGGCCGAGGCAGCCGGGCTGCCGAATCATGCGCGCAAGGACTCGATGGGGATTTGCTTCATCGGCGAGCGACCCTTTCGCGAGTTTCTCGCGCGCTACCTGCCCAGGCAACCCGGAGAAATCCGTTTACTTGGCACTGATCGTGTGATCGGCGGGCACGAAGGCATGATGTACTACACCCTGGGTCAGCGCGAGGGACTCGGCATCGGTGGCGTCAAAGGTGCGCCCGAAGAACCCTGGTTCGTCGCCGGCAAGGATATGGAGAAGAACATACTTTGGGTGGTGCAAGGCCATGAGCATCCGGCGCTGCTGTCCACCCGCCTGGTGGCACAGGACTTGTCGTGGATCGTCGGCAGTGCGCCACATACGCATTGGGTATATGCGGCGAAAACGCGTTACCGCCAGCCGGATGCAGCTTGTGAAGTGGAGCGAATTTCCGATAGCGAATGCGAAGTGGTCTTTGCTGCGCCGCAATGGGCGGTGACGCCGGGACAATCCATGGTGCTCTATGAGTCACGGGTTTGTCTGGGCGGCGGCATCATTGCCACATCTGCCGCGGATAGTGACTAAATTCCTTGTACATAACAGGGGCATCGGGTTTAGAATAATTTTTGGGCCGGATGCCCTTAAAAAATTTCAGGAGGAATTCAAAGTATGAATAAAGCAGAACTGATTGAAATTGCCGCCAAGCATGCGGACATCAGCAAGGCAGCAGCAGGCAAGGCGCTGGACGGCATCATTGCCGCAGTGGTCAAGGCGGTATCGAAAGGCGATAGCGTTACCCTCGTCGGATTCGGCACATTCAAGCCGGCCAAACGTGCGGCACGTACCGGCAAGAACCCGAAGACGGGCGACACCATCAAGATTCCGGCGACGACCGTTCCGAAATTCAGCGCGGGTACGGGGTTCAAGCTGGCTGTTTCCGGAAAGAAACCCAAGAAATAGGTGTGACAGTTATTCGCCTGAAAGGGTCCGCTTGCGGGCCCTTCGCTTTTTTGTGCGACAGATCTTTTGTTTGTTCAAAATTGACCCGGCGTGAGCGCTGCGGTGCTCTTGCGTATTTTTCGCGAATCCGGCAGCGCGAGCAAAAAATAGAGAGCTTCCCATTGTCTTTTCGACCACTGCTGATTATTCTCACTGCCTAGGAGGCTCACCATGATCACCACCCAACATCAGGACCACTTGGTCGAATTCGCCGTATTTGGCGAATTCACCCTTGCCGACTTCAAGGAATTTGAAGGCATGGTCCTGTCAGAAATAAAATTTTCTCGCCCCGTGGATCTATTGGTCGACCTGCGCGATATGGCGGATTTCACGGTTGACATGGCCTGGGAGGAGATCCGCTTCTCGCGGCAACACGCGGCTGACTTTAGGCGAATTGCAGTCATTACCGACAGCCAATGGGTGACCTGGAGTGCATGGCTGTCGCAGCTTTTCGTCAATGCCGACGTCACGGTTTTCGCCGATGAAACCGAGGCCCGCAACTGGCTGGCTGAAAACGACGAATGACCGGGATGGCGACAGGTGTGCCGAAAACTCTGATAGTAAGTGTGGACGAACTCGCCGCGCATCCGGAGTGGCGGATTTTTGATTGTCGCCACGATCTGCAGAATACCGAGTACGGGCGAACAGCCTATGCTCGCGGCCACATTTCCGGCGCCTTGTTCCTACATCTCGACGAAGATCTCTCCGGCAAGTGCGACGGCCGCAACGGCCGCCATCCCTTGCCGGAGGTTGCCGACTTTGCCAGGAGCATGTCGGTATGCGGTGTCGATGCGACAACGCAAGTGGTCGCCTACGACAATGAGGGTGGCATTTTTGCGGCGCGTCTCTGGTGGTTGCTGCGCTGGCTTGGACATGAACGGGTTGCGGTACTTGACGGCGGGCTTGCCGGCTGGAAGCGCAGCAGACGGGCGCTTGAAGAAAGCTTGCCGGAAGTCCCGCTGCGGGATTTCCAGGCGCGGCCGCGCGACATGACGGTCGACGTCGGACAGCTCATGGCGAATCTTCAGTCACCGCAAATGCTGATCGTCGATGCCCGCAGTCCGGAGCGTTTCCGCGGACAGAACGAGACCCTCGATCCTGTCGGCGGCCATATTCCCGGTGCGGTGAATCGTTTTTATTTTGACAACCTCGACGATGACGGCTGTTTTTTCAAACCCGTCGAGGAACTGCGCGACGAATTTGCACTGCTGCTCGATGGCAAGGCGCCGACGCAACTGGTTCAGCAGTGCGGTTCGGGCGTCACCGCCTGCCACAATCTGCTGGCGATGGAACTGGCCGGTTTTCCCGGTTCGAAGCTCTATCCCGGTTCCTGGAGCGAATGGTGCTCTGATCCGTCGCGGCCAGTGGCGACCGACTAAGGTTTACACCACGGATAGCGGCACCTCTGACGATGAAACAACATCGTTGATACAGGAAGTCTCGTCTCTCCCATCCTCCCTCGTGCGGGAGGCGCGCATTGGCTGCTTTACTCGACGATTGCCCGACGCTTTGAACGAGTTGGTCAATGTTCACTCGCCGTGTTGCTGTAAGGCCCATGCCACGTGTTCGCGAACCAGCGCCGAATCATGGGCGGCACGCGAACGCAAGGCAGCGAGGATTTCTTCACTGCGCGGCGCATTGCCCAGTGCGACCGCGATATTGCGCAGCCAGCGCTCATGTCCGATGCGGCGGATCGGCGAACCTGCCAGCCGTTCGTTGAACTGATTCTCGTCCCAAGCGAATAGCTCGACCAGGCGGGACCGGTCCAGATTGTGACGCGGCGCGAAATCGGGCTCGCGGGTAAGCGGTGCGAAGCGATTCCACGGGCAAGCCAACTGGCAATCGTCGCAGCCGTAAATCCGGTTGCCCAGCAGCGGGCGCAGGGGCTCGGGAATGGGACCTTTCAGTTCGATGCTGAGGTAGGACACGCATCGTCGGGCATCGAGACGGTAGGGTGCGACGATGGCGGCCGTCGGGCAGGCGCTGATGCAGGCGGTGCAATTGCCGCAGTGGTCGGTGACAGGCGAGTCGGGCCGCAGCGCCAGATCGGTGAATATTTCACCGAGGAAAAAATAGGAACCCACTTCGCGATCCAGCAGCAGCGTGTGCTTGCCGCGCCATCCCAGCCCGCTGTTTTTTGCGAGGCCCACTTCCATCACCGGCGCCGAATCCGTGTACACCCGGTAGGCAAATTCTCCGACCTCGGCAGTGATTCGATCGGCGAGCTTTTGCAGCCGGCTGCGCAGCAGCTTGTGATAGTCGCGGCCCAGCGCGTAGCGGGAAATGTAGGCGGCCTCCGGGTCGGCCAGCGTCTCGCCGGAGTCGGCGCTGGC
>JAIPCT010000121.1 GCA_021738065.1 Burkholderiaceae bacterium | reverse complement strand
CAAAACTTCCGCCGTCGAGGCCGCTGCCTTGCCCTTGCACAACGGCCGCGACGAGCGCCGCCTCGCCCTGCGGATTCTCCGTGCCGTCCTCATAACCGGTCAGATCGCGGCCCGATTGGTACTGGAAGCCATCGATGGTCTGCTGCAGGCGAAAGGCGCCGGACACGGCTTTCTCGATCTGCCGGGCGCGATGCATCAGTTCACCGCGATCATCGCCGCGCAACCAGCACCACAGGTCCGTCGGTGTCGATGCGACTTCAATGCGTGCTGCCGCGTAACTGGGGAAACCCTTCAAACCCTCCACCTCGCGATCGAGGCTTTGCACCAGCGAATGCCCGAGACCGACCACGGCGCGCTCTCCGTCGGCCAGTTCGGCCAGGGCCCGCAGCGCGCCAGGCACATCGGCTCCGGGGATGGCAAGCAAAAACAGATAGCGCGCAAATATTGGGAGCGGAGCACTGATACCGGCTTGCACGTGAGTCATCATTTCTTCCTGGCTGATATTTGTATCGGTGGATCGAAGCCTTCAAACCCGAGGAACGGTACCGCTCTGGCTGACATCGGCCCGGGACACATCTGCGTGGCCCGGCCTTCCGAATGCTGCGCTGCCCCAATATAATGCGGGTTCCGGCTTGTACTGGCGCTTGAAGCGCTGGTCGGTCGGACTGTTCGGGCTTGTTGTTTAGGCCTTATCGGTTTCTAATGCCTGCTGCCGGCCATTTTAGCTGCGCGAAGGGGCTGGCTTCAAGCGCATGCCGTCTTCGCGAAACCTGGCCAAACGCCGGATTTTTTGTCTCAAGGTCATACCACCGTGCAGTTGTTCGCTTTGGGCATCAACCATCACACGGCCCCGCTGGCAGTCCGCGAGCAGGTGGCGTTTGACCCATCAAGCATGGGCCTGGCCTTGCACGACCTGTTGCGGGCCAAGACCGTACGCGAGGCGGCAATACTTTCGACCTGCAATCGCACCGAGCTCTATTGCGCCGCCGAGCAACCCCAGGCCGCGGCCGACTGGCTGGCCGAGTATCACTCGCTTTCGCCGCAGAAGATTCTCCCTTACCTGTACCAGTATCCGCAGCAGGATGCCGTGCGTCACATGTTCCGCGTTGCCGCCGGCCTGGATTCGATGGTACTGGGCGAGCCGCAGATTCTCGGCCAGATGAAACAGGCCGCGCGCGACGCGGAGGAAGCCGGCACCCTGGGCACCTTGCTGGGCAAGTTGTTTCAGCGCACTTTTGCCGTCGCCAAGGAAGTTCGCTCGACCACGGCGATCGGCGCCAACACGGTATCCATGGCCGCTGCCGCCGTGCATCTGTCGGCGCGTATTTTCGACAGCATCGCGGCACAGCAGGTGCTGTTCATTGGCGCCGGCGAAATGGTCGAACTGTGCGCCGCGCACTTTGCTGCTCACAAGCCCAGGCGCCTCACCATCGCCAATCGCACGCTGGAACGTGGCAGCGACCTCGCCGCACGCTTTTCCGGCGACGCCATGCGCCTGGAAGAACTCGGCGAGCGCCTGCCGGAGTATGACATCGTGGTCTCCTGTACCGCGAGCTCGCTGCCGATTATCGGCCTGGGCATGGTCGAACGCGCCCTCAAGGCGCGCCGTCATCGGCCGATGGTCATGGTCGATCTTGCCGTGCCGCGTGATATCGAGGCGGAGGTCACCCGGCTCGACGACGTCTTTCTCTACACCCTCGACGACCTCGGCCAGATCGTCGAATCCGGCCTCGAATCAAGGCAGGCCGCCGTGGTCGAGGCCGAGGCGATCATTAGCGATCGCGTCTCGGGCTTTCTGCACTGGCTGGAAGCGCGCGAAACGGTGCCCACCATCCGCGCCCTGCGGGACTCGGCCGAACGTTCCCGCCGCCACGAAGTCGAGCACGCGCTGAAACTGCTGGCGCGCGGCGACGATCCGGCGAAAGTGCTGGATGCGCTGTCGCACGGACTCACCAACAAGCTGCTGCACGCCCCGACTCACGCGCTGAACCAGGCCGAAGGCAGCGAGCGCGCGGAAGTCTCGGCGCTTATCTCCCGTATTTATCGCCTCAAGTCCGGGGAGTAGCGGCATGCATTCGCATCGACCGCCCGGGCTCGCGCCCGGCCGCCCGTGAGCAAGCTGCCCTTTTTCGATTTTTCCGGCTGGACGCTCGACGTTTTCCGGCGGGTGCTCTACCTTGGCACGCGAACCCAGGTCTTCCCCGAAGCGCCGGAGATGCTCAAGTTGCGCGCCGAACTGCCGGTCTGCTATGTGCTCGACGAGCGCTATCTTTCCAACCTGCTGGTGCTCGATCACGAGTGCCGCCAACTGGGCCTGCCGCCGGCCCTGCGCCCCCTGCGTGACGCCGCGTTCATCGCCCGGCGCTCGTTTTTCTTTCTTGCGCGCAATCCGCGCGGGCGCCTGATACAGAATCCGCGCAGCGATCACTCGGCTCTGCTGAAAGCATTGGTCAGAACCGCGGTCGAGAATCCCCGCTTTGACGTGCAGCTGGTTCCGGTCACCATTCTGTGGGGGCGCGAGCCGAACAAGCAGGACTCGATCCTCAAGGCGCTGTTTGCGGAAACCTGGCAATCCGTCAGCCATTTGCGGCACCTGTTTGCGATGCTGATCCACGGTCGCCACACCGTGGTCCGCTTCAACGCACCGATTACCCTGCGCGAGATCCTGAGCGACGATATCGACGAGGCGCGCGCCGTTCGCAAACTGGGCCGGGTCCTGCGGGTGCACTTCCGGCGCCAGCGCGAAATGGCGATCGGCCCCGATTTGTCGCACCGGCGCACCCAGTTACGCTCTTTGCTGAGCATGCCCGCGGTGCGCGATGCCGTCGCCGTCGAGGCCGAAGCCAAATCGATTTCCTTGCTCGCGGCAAAGGGCAAGGCCGGCGAGTATGCGATCGAGATTGCGTCGGACTACAGCTATTCCGTGGTGCGGGCATTTGCCCTGTTTCTGACCTGGGTCTTCAACAAGGTCTACAACGGAGTCGAAATCCACAACTTCGAGCGCGTGACCGCCGTGGCGCCAGGGCACGGCATTGTGTACGTACCCTGCCACCGCAGCCACGTTGATTATCTTCTGCTCTCCTACATCATCTTCAACCGCGGCCTGATGGTGCCGCACATCGCGGCTGGTTCCAACCTGAATCTGCCGATCGTGGGTTCGATCCTGCGACGCTCGGGTGCGTTCTTCCTGCGGCGCAAGATCAAGGGCGATCCCTTGTATGCAACGGTGTTTTTCGAGTACCTGCACCTCATGATCGATCGCGGTTTTCCGATCGAATACTTCATCGAAGGCGGGCGCAGCCGCAGCGGACGCACCCTGACGCCCAAGGCCGGCATTCTGGCGATGACCGTGCAGAGCTTCGCCCGCAGCCATGCCCGGCCGCTGGTTTTCATCCCGGTGTATATCGGCTACGAGAAGCTGATGGAAGGCAACAGCTATCTCGATGAGCTTCATGGCAAACCAAAAAAAAAGGAATCGCTGCTGGGTCTGTTGCGTGCCGTCAAGCTGTTGCAGCGCAATTTCGGCAAAGTGCATGTGAACTTCGGCGAGCCGCTGGCGCTGGCCGGATATCTCGACACGCAGCATCCCCCGTGGCGCGAAGAAAATTTCGACGCGCAGGCGCCCTGGCTACGCACCGCGGTGGACGCCACGGCCGCGGCGCTGGCCCGCCGCATCAATGCCTCGGCTGTGGTCAACCCGGTCAACCTGTTGGCCGTGACCCTGCTGTCCACGCCCAAGCATGCCGCCGACCTGCGCTTGCTGCAGAATCAGATCGAGATCGCCCAGTACCTGCTGAACGAGCTGCCCTACGCCGAGACCATCGTCACCTGCGACTTGCCGGCCGCCGAAGTCATCGACTATGTACGCCAGCTCGACTTGCTCGAATGCTGCCCGCATCCTCTGGGCGACATGATCCGGGCCTCGGAACGACAAGCCGCCCTGCTGGGCTATTTCCGCAACAACGTGCTGCATCTTTTTGCGCTGCCGGCCTTGCTCGCCTGTCTGCTCAGCCACAACAGGATACTTACGCGGCAACGCGCAAAAGAAGCGATCCATGGCATCTACTGGCTGCTGCGCGCCGAACTGTTTCTTCCCTGGGAAACCGTCGAGCTCGATGCGCTGATCGATCGTACCGAAGCCGTGCTGTGCACGCGCGGTTTGATATCCAGCGACGATCAGACATCGATTCTGCGCGCGCCATCGCCCAACAGCGAGGCCAGTCCGGAACTGCGCCAATTGGGCGAAATCATCCGCCCGACTCTGGAGCGACAGTTTCTGACCCTGGCGCTGTTGCAGCATCACGGCAGCGGCCAGCTGACCCGGGCCGCGCTCGAAGACAGCACCCATTTGCTGGCGCAGCGACTGGCGATGCTCTATGAATTCAACCTGGCCGAGTTTTCGGAAAAGCTGCCGTTTGCCAACGTGATTCGCAATCTGATCGATGCCGGGCTGTTGCAGATCGGCAAGGACGGGTTGCTGCTGTTCGACGATCGCATCGGCCGCGCCGCGGCGCAAACCGAGCTGCTGTTGGCGGCCGACGTGCGCAACAGCATTCAACACATCGCCCGCGCGACAAACTCCCAGGCTCCCGAACCGGCGCCGCACAATGACGCCAGCCCACCGAATCCATGAAAAAAAGCATACACGACAAACTTGAACGCCTGAGCGAACGCCTGGACGAGATCGACGGCCTGCTGGGCGGCGAACACGCGGCGCGCGACATGGACAGCTACCGCAAGCTGACCCGGGAACGTGCCGAAATCCTGCCTATCGTCGAACTCTTCCTTGCTTACCGTAGCGCCAGCGCCGACTTTTCGGGCGCCGCGGAAATGCTGGCCGATCCGGAGCTGAAAGAACTCGCGATCGCCGAGCAGGAATCCGCCAGCGCGGACATGGCGCGGCTCGAGGTCGAGATGCAGCGCGCATTGCTGCCGAAGGACCCCAACGACGACAAGAACCTGTTCCTGGAAATCCGCGCCGGCACCGGTGGCGATGAATCCGCGCTATTCGCCGCCGACCTGTTCCGCATGTACAGCCGCTATGCCGAACGCCAACGCTGGAAGGTCGAGATCGTTTCGCGCAGCGAATCCGACCTGGGCGGCTTTCGTGAAATCATCGCCCGTGTCGAGGGCAGCGGCGCCTACTCGAAGCTCAAGTTCGAATCGGGCGGGCATCGCGTGCAGCGCGTACCGGTGACCGAAACCCAGGGCCGCATCCATACCTCCGCCTGCACCGTGGCGGTGATGCCGGAAGCCGATGAACTGGTGGACGTGGACATCAATCCGGCCGACTTGCGCATCGATACCTTTCGCGCCTCGGGCGCCGGCGGCCAGCACATCAACAAAACCGATTCGGCGGTACGCATCACCCATATGCCGACCGGGATCGTGGTCGAATGCCAGGACGACCGCTCGCAGCATCGCAACAAGGCGCAGGCCCTGGCGGTGCTGGCGGCGCGCATCAACGACGCCAAGCAACGCGAGCAGCAGCAATCGATCGCCTCCCAGCGCAAAAGCCTGATCGGCTCCGGCGACCGCTCCGAGCGCATTCGCACCTACAATTTTCCGCAGGGGCGGATTACCGACCACCGCATCAATCTGACGCTGTACAAGATCGACGCCGTCATGGACGGCGACCTGGACGAACTGGTGGCGGCCTTGACGGCCGAACACCAGGCCGAACTGCTCGCCGCTCTGGCCGAATGAGCGCGGTACGCTGGACCGCCACAAGCCGGCGCCAGTCAAGGCCGCGCCGGCGGCGACCGCAATCGAGCCTTGATCATTCCTGCCTGCGGAGCCGCAAGCAGGTTTGTGGGGAGTGCCGCGCCGCGCTGCCGCAGCCCGGCTGTGCAAAGCCAATCGCGGCAGGAGGCCGGAGGGTCGGCCGGGAGTTGCGCCAATGAACTCGATCGCCGCGGCGCTCGCGGCGGCGCAGGCCAAACTGCCGCCCGGCGAAGCGCGCCTGCTGCTGGGCCATGTGCTGGGTCAGTCGCTGACTTACCTGATCGCCCATGATGACGAAGCGCTGGACGAAAAGGCATTGCTCGCCTTTGCCGCGCTGGTGGCGCGCCGCTCTGGCGGCGAACCGGTCGCCTACCTGCTTGGGCAACGCGAATTCTTCGGCCGCGAATTCGCGGTTTCGGAAGCGGTATTGATTCCGCGCCCGGAGACGGAATTGCTGGTCGAGATCGCGCTGGCCAAACTCGGCTCTGGTGAAACAACTGAAGAGACACCTGCGCAGCAAGAAGGGGCAGGACAAAACCCTGCCCGCTTCGCTGCGGATGCGCTACAGGGCGGTCGAGCAAAAAAGCGCTCAGCTTTGCAGGCCTGTGACTCCGCTTTGCGGGCAGGTCTCCTCGCCGCAGCGGATGGCGCTACGGCGGTAAAACCCGTACGGCTGCTCGATCTCGGCACCGGCAGCGGCTGCATCGCGGTCACGCTGGCGCTGGAATGTCCTTGGGCTCAAGTCACCGCGATCGACGCTTCAATAGCCGCATTGTCCATGGCGAAAGCCAATGCGGAACGAC
>JAIPCT010000139.1 GCA_021738065.1 Burkholderiaceae bacterium | reverse complement strand
GCAGCCTTCATCAGCGCAGTTGCTATGACGGCCGCTTGCTCACCATCTGGCGCTTTTGCCGAAGACGCGCTCGCAGAGCAAGCGCTGACGTCGGAAGAGCTGGCGCTCGCTGAGCCATTAACGCCGGCTGATCGGCCGTTCTGGGACGATGCCTCACTCGGCTACTTCTTCCGCACCGCCTCCTTTAAGCGCTCGACCCATGGCGATGCCCCGGCCTTACCAGAATTCAATCAACGCGGCGTTGGCACCGGTGGCTGGCTCTATGGTACCACCGGCGAATTTGCCAATCTGCTGTCGTTTGGCGGCTCCTACTATTTCACTGTGCCACTCGATGCGCCCGAGGATCATCCCTACAACTTCATCCTGCGTGATCCGGATCAGGACGGCTATAGCGTCATCGCTGAGGCCTACGCCAAGCTGAGCTATGAGGACGACAGTCAGGAACATGTCTTGATGGTTGGGCGTCAATCGATCAGCAATCAATGGTTCATGGACGGCGTCTATCGCTTCTTCAACAAGCTCGACCAGAGTATGGTCGGCCGCCGGGATATCCGCGGTATGCATCCGATCACCTACGAGGCGATCACGCTCACGGGCCGGCTCTTCGATAACAGCCTGCGCTATTACGCCGGCTATGTGACCGACATGAAGCAGGTCAATGACATCGAGTTCCGCAATCTCTATCAAGGCGTCTATCAGCTAGCGGTGTGGCCTGACGGTGCCAAGCAGGGCGATAGCGACGGCATGGCCTATGCTCAGATCAACTGGAAACCGCAGCCGAACACCATGGTCTCGGCGTCGTACCATCTGGTCGATAACCTGCTGAACATGGGCTACCTCGATGTCGACCATGTCTTCCGCTTCGATGAGGATCGCTACGTTCGGATCGGCACCCAGGGCATGTACCAAGAGTCCAACGGCGACAGCCTGGTGTCCGGCTTCAATGGACAACCTGGCGACAGTTTCAGCACCGCTTACGGCGGCATCTACCTCGAAGCACGCCCATTTCCCTGGTGGATTCCCTATGGCATGGCCGGCATCGCCAGTGACCGCGCGCAGATCCGCTCACCCTACTCGATCGGCCCCTCTTATCTGGTGCAGCGCGTCGGTGAGAATTCCGCCGCCGGCGAGCACACCTGGATACTCGGCACCGTGATCGATTTCAGCGCTTGGGGACTCAAGGATCTCTCGCTCGACGTCACCTATGGCCAGCGCAGTGATCGCAATGTCGACGGCAACCCAAATCTCCCGCTCGCGGATTGGAACGAGGCTGCGGGCGATCTGATCTACATCTTTCCGCAGGACGGCCCCTTTAAGAATCTCCGCGCTCGCGCCCGCTATGCACGGGTCTGGCAAAGTGGTGATCAGTGGGTGGCATCCACAGAGTCAATTCAATCGGTCAACGCGATGATCGAAGACATCCGTTTCGACATCCAGCTGAACATCCCCTTCTTTTAGGACGCGAATCGAGCGCGCAGCGAATGAGTCAGTGCTGGTTGCCTCGCACGCGCCCGGTGGGGCGCGCGCTTCAATGCTCAGGTGTCGGCGATCCAGACCAGGAGCTCGCGAAACACCTCATCGACGAGTCTTTGATAGGTCTCGAGCTGCGCCTCGCGCGTCTCCACTGGGAGCTCGCTGTCCATGCTCTTCAATAGGCGAATCTGTAGCTGCAGCATGCGCGCGTTCTCTTGTTCGATACGCCGCAGCGCCACCACGAATGGCTCGAGTGCATCGGCCGTCTCCGGAATGATCGGCGTCAGCCGGATGCGTGCCAATTGCGCATGACCCAGCGCCATTCCACGGTAAGCGGCGTCGCGATTCAGCAATGGCCCGAGTGGCGCGAGCATGATTTGGCTCCAGGCCGTCACCAGCGGCGCAACGATCTGCTGAGCGCGCATGAACAGCGCGGGATCAGTCGACCAGCGCGCGGTCCGCGTCAACAGCGAGATCGCCTCAAGCTCACGGGAGTACTGCGACAATGCATGTTGCTGTGCGACATTCAGACCGGCCATCCACTGCACCCCAGAGTGGTAGGCGACATTGCCGCCTTTGGCCGCATTGATGAAGACCGTGATCTTGGTCTGCACATCGGCGGTAAAGCCCTCTTTGGCGACTCGATCGCGCGCTTGATCATACAGTGCTGAATCGATCATCTCATTCACTCCTGCACCCCCGCCTTGCCTGCCTGATTTGCGGTGCCCGGTTTGCGTGCCGTGCCCAAAGTGCCGGCCTTGCTTGCATCGCCTGCCGCATCAGCGTCACTAGCACTGTCATCGCCAATGTCACTTGCATCAAAGTCTCTGAATTGAATAGCGCGCATCCAATCGCCAACGCAGGGCAGCCATTGTTGGCTGGCATCAGCCTCCGGATGCTCCGAGGCCACCCAGACGCTCTGATCGCCACCCCAGCGGCCATCGGCGACCTGCGCGAGAAACACCTCCAATTGCCGCATCGTCACCATCGGCTTCTCCAAGGTAAAGGCGTGATAGGCATGCTGAATGATGAGCAGGCGCGAGTTACGGATCGCTCTGCGAATCAGGTCATGACATTCGCGCGGGGTAAAGAAATCGAATTCGCCATTGATGATCAGGGTCGGTGCCTGAATGCTCGACAGCATCGGCGTCAATGGCTCGAAGTCGACGAAGGATTCCATCAGATTCTGCATCGCGTAGGCATCATTGCCGATATAGCCAGCCCGCATCATGGCCGGGATGCGCTCGCGATTCGCGCGCAGCCAAGCGGAGCTCATGTTCATCGGGTAGAGCAACTGCTGCAGGTAGGGCATGCCGACCTCGGCCAGGCCTTGCAGCATCACGGCACCCAGCTGCTCCAGCTGCGGGGTCAGCTCGGCGAAGGTGCTCATCACCGTCAAGCTCTGCAGGCGATGGCCGTAGCGGATCGCGAAATCGAGCGCGACGATGCCGCCAAAGGAGATCGCCGCGAGATGCACGCGCTCGATCGCCAGCGCCTCGAGCAGCCCATCGAGCACCTCGGCATGGCGGCGCAGCGCGATGTCGATGATCGGTTTCGACGAGCGGCCCTGACCCAGCATGTCGTAGGCCAGCACCCGATACCCGCGCGGCACGAAGTAGTCCGCATAGGTCTGCCACAGGCTGGCGTTTTGGGTGAGCCCATTCAGAAAAACGATCACCGGATCAGCGGGATCGCCAACAAGCTCGTAGTGCAATCGATGGGGTCCGTGCTGAAGCTGCGGCATCGGGACTCGCGGGGTGGGTTGGCATGCCTGGAATTCTACCCGCCCGCACTGTGCCGATCCGAAGCCACACTGAGCGCACTGCCCCGGTCGGGCAAACAATCGTGCAACCGATCTGGCCATCGAGCGCACAGCCGATCGCGCCTTCGAGCACCTGTCATTGCGCAGCCGATCAGTCAGCCGAGCACTCAGCTGATCACGCGATCGGCATCGAGATCGCGTCGTCCTTTTCACCCACCCCAGACATGAGGAGCAAATAACAATGAATCCCAACCGGCGGTCTTGCCGTCAACCATGGAATGCCCGCTCGTCGGGCGTTTCGACGGCCATTTCAGCGTTCGCTCTGGGGCTCGCGCTGAGCCTGGCGCTGAGCTTCGCCCCAACGATGGTGGGCACGGCACATGCTCAGCCCTCGAGTCCTCCTGCGGCTCCTCCTCCTGCCGCGACGCCTGCTGCCGCGACCGCTGCAGCAGTCACGCCTACAGCCATCACCGAGCGTTCCGCCGTGGCGGATCTCGACGCGCTGAAGCAGACCTACGAGCTGCCGAACTTCCGCATCGGCGGCCATTACGACCTCGACAACCCCGAGGTCTGGGCGGACGGCGGCAGCGGCGGCACCACACTCGAGTCGCTCGGTGCCGCACCGGCGCGCACCGCCTACATCGCCGTCGGCACGCCTGAGCGCAACGCCGAGGGCGAGATCATCAACGCCATCGTCATCAACAGCTTCTTCTCCGGCGACGCGACCTCGATGTACTCGAACTGGTACGCCGGCGGCGCAGGCAATGCCTTCTCGGGCGGCGCCCTGGTCGGTCCTGGGCTGCTGTTCGACACCGAGCGCTTCTATGTGATCTTCGTCGATGCGCTGGGACTCTGGGGCGCGTCCAAGCCCTCCGATGGGCTCGGCCGACGTTTCCCGCTGTACAACTACTACGACATGGTGCAGCTGAACTACCGCCTGCTGCGCGATCACCTCAAGGTCGGCCAGGTGCTGCTGTCCACCGGGGTCTCGATGGGCGGCACCCAGGCCTATTACTGGGGCCTGATGTACCCGGACTTCGTCCAAGCGGTGATGCCGATCGGCGGCGCCTCGGCCACCGATGGCGAGGGCGGCGCGGTCGCGGCCTGGACCTTCCAGCTGGCCAAGGCGGCGCTGGAATCCGATCCGGTGTGGATCGACACCAACGCCGATTACTACGACCTGCCGAAGGCGCTGCATCCCAACAAAGGGGTCGCGTTCCATTGGTCGAACCTGGCGCTGACCGGCTTCGACCTGGCGCATAGCCAATCCCTGGGCTGGGAGCAGGTGTCGAAAGAGGTGTTCACCTGGACTCCAGACCCGCGTCTGGGCGCCAACGCCGGTCGCCGCTTGGAGCAGCTCGCGGCCCAGTTCGACGCGATCGATCTCTGGTATCGGGATACGGTCGGCGAAAGCCACAATCTCGACGCCCTGTTGCCGCAGATGCAGCCGCGCACGCTGGTGGTGCATGTCGAGAAAGACCAATGGCTGCTTGCCGGCGAAGCGGAGGCGGCCGCTGAGCAGATCCCCGGCGGGCTCTATGCCGACTTCGCCAGCCCGATCGCGCACTATGCGGTATTCAAGGCGCCGAATGCGCTCGCGCAAGACCAGACCTTCAGCGCCTTCCTGCGCTCGACCGGGATCACGGCCGATCAGGATGTCATCTGCGAGGCCAGCAACTACCGCCGGCCGCGCGTTAATCGGAGCCCGGACCCAGAGAAGTCGTTCTGGCTCGACGAGATGGTGATGCCCTTCCCGGTCAAGTTCGCGCGGGTCAAGGATCAGCGCGGCGTTGAGTGGGAAGTCGGCTACATGGATGAATACTGCGGCGAGGAGAAGAACCCGCCAACCCTGATCATCGTCCACGGCAAGGGCGCTTTCGGCGGACATTACGGCCATCTGATGCGCTATGCGGTGGAGCGTGGATTCCGCGTCATCGTGCCAGACATGCCGCTGGCCGGCGTCTCCGGTCCTGGCAATCTGGACCAGCTTCAGGCGCGCACGCTCGACGATGTGCGCGATGCCTTCCACGCCCTGATCGTCGGCGAGCTGGGGGTCAAGAACGCCTGGTATTACGGCCATTCGCTGGGTGGTCAGACCGTGCTCGGCTATGCCCTGCGCTATCCCGAGGCGGTTCAAGGACTGATCCTGGAGGGGCCGGCCGGTCTCGAGGAATACCCGACCCACTTCCAGCTCGGCGATCAGGCCCTGCCGATCTGCGACATCGAGATCGCCTACGATCTCGACCAATGGCACGCCGCCTATGATCCGCTTGGGCTAGTCCAGATCGAGCTGGATCGCACGCCAGAGGGCATCCGCGACTTCTTCTATTTCAGGACGCGCGATGCGGCCGGCAACGCGGTGCCCAGCCCGCTCGGCTACTTCGTGAACGACACCGAATACGCTCGCCTGCACACCGATCAGCGCATCGCGATGATCAGTGGCAACCCGCGCGAATTCGAGCAATGGGCCTTCCTGTTCATCTACGACCTCTTCACCATCTGCGCCGAGAACAGCATCGAGGACGAGCAGTCGCTCTACAAGCGCCTGCCGCAGATCAAGGTGCCGATCTTCCTCGCCTTCGGCGCCCGCGAGCCGTTCATCCCCAGCACCTCGCTCAATGGGCTCACCGACCTGGCCGGGGACATCATCATCCCCTTCCGCGAGCGCATGGCCGCGGCCGGCAACCCGCCGACCATCAAGCTCTATCCGGATGTCGGTCACTTCATCCATACCGATGTGCCTGACGCCTTCGCCCGCGATCTGGTTGCATTCATCCAGACCGGACAGGTGGATGCGGTGACGCCGGAGGTGATCGACGCGCTGATCAATGGCGCCGCGCCGAGCGCAGCCCCATCCAGCGCGGCGGTCTCGGATCAACCAGTCGGTCTTTCCAAGTGAGGTCTGTGATGAAGAACCCTGAGAATGCCCATCTAGGTGCCATGGCGCCAAGGACTGCAGTGGTCACGGCCCTAGCCGTCGCCTTGCTCGCTGCTTTGGTGATAGCCCTCAGCTTGCCCGGCACGGCGCAGACCGCTGTTGCGGACAGGCTTCCTAGCACGGGCGGCAAGCCCTCCCATCAGCGGCTAAGACCCCCGGCCGACGCGCTCACACCCAGCTCCGGCGTCATGGCGCTCGACCATGTCAAGCACTACTATGCGATCCCGGAATTCCGCCTCGGCGGAACCTATGATCTCTATGCCGACCCGGCCAGCTGGCACAACGGTGGCGAAGGCGGGACGACGCTCGAATCGCTGGGGTCAGAGCCATTGCGGGTCGCCTATATCGCCGTCGGCACGCCCAAGCGCAATGACGCCGGTGAGATCATCAATGCCGTGGTGATCAACACCTTCTACTCCGGCGACGCGACCAACATGTACAACTTCTGGTACGAGGGCCAGG
>JAIPCT010000120.1 GCA_021738065.1 Burkholderiaceae bacterium | reverse complement strand
CTGGTTCGTCGTGACTGGCCTGCGGTTGCGGCGGGACTGGCGGCATTGCGGCGGGAGCATCGCTTCGATGCGCGCGCCCTGTTTCCCGCTGCGGCGACGCCCGAGATGCTGGCCCTGGGCGAGTCGATCCACAAAACCACCTGCGCCGCCTGTCATGACGCCGCCGGCGCCGACAGCCTGCTGCCGGCAAAGACGCTGAGCGAGCAAATCAAGACCATGTCCGCCGAGGAGTTTGCCGCGCGCCTGCTGCTGGGTGTGCGCGGCGATCGCACCACGCGCCTGCTCAATCCTTTCAGCGACCTCGAGTTGGCCGCGTTGATTGCTTGGTATAAGCAGAGCCGATAATGTTGCAGCCGGTCCGTCCTTGACCTCCAGGTCCGGCTGAATCCGGCGTCGTGCCAAAGCCGACTTTCATACCCTGAACGACGACACCTATCCCTATAATCGACGCTCATGAAATTCAGCGTCGATTCCCTGCGCAACTGGCCGCACAAGAAAATCACCCTGCTCGGCATGTCCGGCGTCGGCAAGACTTGGCTGTCGTCGATGCTGCGCCGTCACGACTGGTTTCATTATTCGGCAGATTTTCGCATCGGCAAGCGCTACCTCGACGAGCCGATTCTCGACCTGGTCAAGCAGGAAGCCATGCAAGTGCCATTGCTGCGCGACCTGCTGCGCCGCGACTGGATCGACATCAAGAACAACATCAAGGTCGACGACCTCGGGCCGGTGCTGTCCTTCGTCGGCAAGCTGGGCGACCCGGCGCGTGGCGGCATGCTGCTGGAGGAGTTTTCGCGCCGCCAGGCCATGTACCGCGAGGCGGAGATTGCCGCCATGCGCGATGTTCCCGCCTTCGTCAAGAAGGCGCAGGACACTTACGGCTACGAACACTTCGTCAACGACGTCGGCGGCAGCCTGTGCGAACTTGAAGAACCGGAGGTCATCGACCTGCTGGTGCGGCACACGATCATTCTCTACATTCAGGTCACCACGAGCGAGGAAGAAGCGGAATTGATCCGCCGCGCCCAGGCCGATCCCAAGCCGCTGTACTTCCGGCCGAAATTTCTCGCCGAGTATCTGCCGCGCTTCGAGGCGGAAACCGGCAAGCGGGTCGACTCGGTTGATCCCGACGACTTCACGCGCTGGATCTTCCCTCACTTGTTTCATTCGCGTATTCCGCGCTACGAGGCGATAGCGGGCCCCCACGGCTATACCGTGACCTCAGCGGAAGTGGCCGGGCTGCGCGACGAGCAGGATTTCATGGCACTGCTGGAAGCCGCTATTGCCCGAAACTGAGCGGGAACGGATTGGCGCCGCCCAAGGAAAAGGCCCCGGAAGGGGCCTTTTCCTTGGCTAAAGCTAAAAGGCGGTATCAGCGGTGCCGCTGGCCGCTGTGATGGCTGGCCGGCTTGGCGCCACCGCCACCGGCGCGAGCCGGACGCGGCGAGCGCGGTGCGCTGCTGCGATCCCCGCTGCCGGTGCGCGCGCGGCCTTGTGCCGGCTTGTGCGCCGGCGGGCGTCCGGCGGAAGCACGCGGAACCGAATGATTGTGCTGCGGCTCGAAACCCGGCAGCACGGTGGACGCAATGTCCAGTTTGAGCAGGCGCTCGATATCGCGCAGCTGGATGCGCTCTTCGCTGCTCACCAGCGACAGGGCTTCGCCGCTGGCGCCGGCACGGCCGGTGCGGCCGATGCGGTGCACGTAATCCTCGGGCACGTTGGGCAGCTCGAAATTCACCACCCTGGGCAACTGATCGATGTCGAGGCCGCGTGCCGCGATGTCGGTGGCGACCAGCGCCGCGAGCTTGCCGGACTTGAAGTCGGCCAGGGCGCGGGTGCGGGCGTTTTGCGACTTGTTGCCGTGCAGCGCCGCCGAACGCACGCCGGATTGTTCCAGCTTGCGCGTCAGCGCATCGGCGCCGTGCTTGGTGCGGCAGAACACCAGCACCTGATGCCAGCCGTGGGCGGCGAACAGATGCAGCAGCAGGTCGCGCTTCTTGTCCTGGTCGACCTTGATCACCGAATGCGCCACCAGTTCGGCCGGCGCATTGCGGCGCGCGACTTCGACCATGGCCGGATTCTTCAGCACGGTGTGGGCCAGTTCGCGCACTTCGGGAGCGAAGGTGGCGGAGAACATCAGGTTCTGCCGGACTTTCGGCAGGCGCTCGATGATGCGGCGGATGTCGCGGATGAAACCCATGTCGAACATGCGGTCGGCTTCGTCGAGCACCAGGGTTTGCACTTTCGAAAGATCGACGGTGCGCTGGCCCAGATGGTCGAGCAGGCGGCCCGGTGTCGCGACCAGGATGTCGATGCCGCGGCGCATGGTCTGGATCTGCGGATTGATGCCGACGCCGCCGAACACGGCCAGGCTGCGCAGGCCAGTGTGAGCGCCATAGGTACGCACGCTTTCCACCACCTGGGCGGCCAACTCGCGGGTGGGCACCAGCACCAGCACGCGCGGCGCGGTGTGGGTTACCTTTTGCAGCGGGCTGTTGGTGTCGCCGTGGGCTTGGCCAACGGGCGGATTGCTCAGGCGCTGCAGGATGGGCAGCACGAAGGCGGCGGTCTTGCCGGTGCCGGTCTGGGCCAGGGCCTCAAGATCGCGGCCGGCGAGAATGTGGGGGATGGCCTGTTGCTGGACAGGGGTGGGCACGGTGTAGCCCTGCTCGCCAATGGCGCGCAGAAGCTCGGCCGAAAGGCCGAGATCGGTGAACTGCATTTTTATTACCTCTGAAGCCGACCCCCGCACACGTGCAGGCCAATCTGGGCGGAAACTTCCTTGGGGTCTAACCTTTGATGGGACTCTGTGTCGCCATTCAGGCACGACCGGCAGACTGGGGCGCGGTCGTTGAGGAGTTGAAGCGGGGCGGACTGTAACACAGACGCCCCGCGATTCCCGCGATTGGCCGGATTTCTTTGCCTGCCGCGCCAGCGCGCCGTAGCGTCAGCGCCGAGTTTTATGGGGCGCAAATACAGGCATTCAACTCACCGCTCCCTATCGATTGCCGCCGGAAAAGTCGGCGCTGGCGAGACGGCGGTTGGATGACTCTCACGGCTGTTCATCGGCCTGAGCCGCCATCAATGATCGTTTGCTCTATGTCGCAGTCCGGCCAGGAGCTGCCGGTGGATGTTAATGCCGATAGCAGTCATTCGGCATGGAGTAGTATGCGAATTACCATTCGGTATCTCCAATCCTTCGAGCACGTATCTTTCGATCATGCCTATTCCCGACTACCAATCTTGCATGCTTCCGTTCTTGAGCTTCTTAAGCGATGGAAGTGACCATACCTTGCGGGACGCCGAGGATGCTCTTGCAGGTCATTTCAATCTGACATCGGCCGAGCGCGCAGAGCTTCTCCCAAGCGGGCAGCAAGGCATTTTCAAGAACCGTATCGGTTGGGCGCGGACCTATTTGAAGAAAGCTGGACTCATTGAGGCGCCGAAGCGGGGCGTATTCAAAATCACCGATAGAGGAACAAAAGCGCTGGCCTCTTCTCCAAAGCGGATTGACGTCAAGTACTTAGAGCAGTTTGCCGAGTTCATCGAGTTTCGCGATGCCTCTAAGCCGGAGAACAGCCCTGCTACCACGTCCGAGATTTCAACTTCCCCGACCACGCCCGAAGAGGCAATAGAACTTGCATATCAAGGATTGCGGGAGCAACTTGCGGAGGAACTACTGTCACGAATTTTGTCCTGTTCGCCGTCCTTCTTTGAGCAACTCGTCGTAGAACTTCTGGTCAAAATGGGTTACGGCGGCTCTCGCAAGGACGCTGGTGAACGCATCGGTCAAACTGGCGACGGAGGAATCGACGGAATCATCAAGGAAGATCGCCTCGGCCTAGACACTATTTTTATTCAAGCGAAGCGGTGGCAAGGATCGGTTGGTAGGCCTGAGATTCAGAAATTCGTTGGCGCGCTTCAGGGCCAACGAGCGAGGAAGGGGGTCTTCATCACAACTTCGACCTACACCGCCGAGGCAGTGGACTACGCCTCCAGAATCGATACAAAGGTCGTACTCATCGATGGAAAGCAATTAGCCAGTCTCATGACTGACTTCGATGTTGGCGTTTCAGTCTCTGCATCGTACGTTGTAAAGCGCGTTGACTCGGACTATTTCGAGGAAGGCTGAGATGCCAACTAAATCGGCAAGCATGGGATTTTTTCCCATGGCCGCAGAAAATGTAACTCAATGGGGTCGAAGTCGTTTCGAAAAGCTAAATGTCTCTGACCCTTTTGGCTCTTTTGGCTGCTATCGGAACTGCCGGCTGAGCCTGCGGCGAGCGTGGCCGCTTGAAGTGTGTTACGCCTGTTGCCCTTAAGGTAGCGAAATGCAAGAGCCGACTCTCGAAGCTGTTTACTACGCCAGCCCCATTCCGGGAACCGCTTTGGCGTTAACGCACATGGCTTTGGTGTTCGATCGTATCCATTTCCCGCACGTCTATCTCCCATTGGAAGGCTACGACCCGGAATGGGTGGAAAGGGAGGCAGCACGTATTGCCGCGCTACCTCCCGGTGGCTTTGGAGATGGTGACGAACTGGTTGCGATGTTGCGCTTCGTGCGCCACGCTAAAACGCTCGATGGCTTCTGCGCCTTCACTGGCGAGGCTGGGGTAATGGGAGGCAAGGAGGAAGGCGCCGATGAACTTGTTAAGCAGCTAGATATCGCCATATTCGGGCCACCTAAACCGAATTTCGTTCCGATGCACTTCGGAGGTCATGCGAAGGGTCTAACAGACGACAGCAGTGTCTCCATGAACTATCCAGGACGTTTGCATTATCACGCGCAAGCGTTGATTTACGCCGCTCGCAACGGCATTCCAATTATCAATGATCACCCCGGGCTGCCGATTCCGGAACCGCGACCCGGCGCATTCAAGAATAACGTTCAAGCCCTTTCCACGATTGCCGCAATGCAATGCGTTGCTTTGGCGGTGCCTCACGTCAAGGCACTTAAACCCGAACAGATAATGGAGATGCGGGCCGAGTTTGAGCCCTACTTAAAACCATTTCGTCGTGCAGTCCTGAGGCTGGCTGGCCAACTCAATACCGCCATTTCCGAGGGGGCGGATTTCAAAGACGTGGAGGCTGCTGCGAAGGCGCTTGTGGAGACTGAAGTTAGACCGCAGTTGCTGGAGTTGAAAGACGCCGTGGAAAAGCCAGCGCGCGGTCTGTTGGAGAAAGGGTTTGGGCTGGCGAAGGAGACGCCAGAGATCGTGACCAGCTACCTCTCCATGCCCTTGAGCGTGACTATCGCCAAAGCATTGATCACGGTGGCTGGCCTTCTCATGCAGATGAAAGATGACAAGGCTAAGCAGGAAGGACTTGCCCGCAGCCCCTACTACTACCTCCTTAGAATAAGTCGGCAGGCTGAGTGAGCCGACACCCGGAGGGATACTCTGGAATCTGAGAAGGGGACACACCTTTTCGAGATGTCTAGGTGTGATGTTTCAATAGGTTGTTCACCCGGCAAGTTCTGGGAAACTGGAGTTCTCGACACTTCAGTACTCTCAGGAGGCCCACCGGATGAACAGTCATAAGAATGCCAGAACCACGCTGCAAGGACGCAAATTGCTGATTGATCGGATTGACGTGTACGGGCTGATGCCAGCCGCCGAGGCGGCTGGCATCAGCGTGCGGACGGCACGCAAATGGCGTGAGCGCTGGACGGCCGAGGGGTTCGACGGGCTGGCCGACCGCAGTTCGCGACCCCACAAAACGCGCACCACCGTGGATACCGAGTTGCGCCAGCGGATCGAGCAGTTGCGGCGCGGACGGATGCCCATGCGCACCATCGCGCGCGTGGTCGGACGCAGCGTTGCCACGATCAGTCGAATACTGGCCAGCTTGGGCCTGTCCAGCCTGAAAGCGCTGGAACCCAAGACGCCGGTGGTTCGCTATGAACGAGCCGTGCCCGGCGAAATGCTGCACATGGACACCAAGAAGCTCGGACGCATCGTGCGTCCCAGTCATCGAGTCACCGGGGATCGTCGTGACTCCGTCGAGGGTGCCGGCTGGGAAGTGGCGCATGTGGCGATCGACGATCATTCCCGCGCGGGCTTTGTCCAGATGCTTGCCGACGAGAAGAAGACCACGGCTGTCACTTTCCTGAAGGCGGCGGTGGCGCATTACGCCGCCTTGGGTGTGCGTATCCAGCGCGTGCTGACCGACAATGGCAGTGCCTATCGCTCCCGACTGTTCGATCAGACCTGCCAGGCCTTGGGCATCAAGCATTCCTTCACGCGCCCCTATCGGCCTCAAACCAATGGCAAGGCCGAGCGCTTCATACAGACTTGTTTGCGTGAGTGGGCCTACGTCCGAAGCTACGCCAACAGCGCCGAGCGCACGGCTTGGTTGCCCGCCTTCCTGGCTTACTACAATTCTCGTCGGCCTCATTCGGCCCTGGATTACAAGCCTCCCTCTTCTCGCCTTGGCGGGAACAACCTATTGCAACTTAACATCTAGGCGTCCAATTCGGGTCGAACGTGGACAGCCATTGGCTAGGTAATCACAATGCCGCATAACATCCGCATGCACCTGACCGGCTACAGCGGGCTTCGCCCGCCTGCGCCGGAAGGTGATGCGGGCCGTTCCTGAACGTCTGCTTTCCGAGACCAGCTAGGTCCGCAATGGGCACACTGCGGCATTGACAAACGCAAGCCTGGATCGGGAGCTACGTCAAAGCGCCGCATTGCGACATGCCAGACCGGAGTCAATCACAAAAGCCAGATAGCCGGAGAAATCAAATCGCGAATGCCGGTTCGTATTTCTCCGTGCTCTCCGTTGCCTGCCCGCAAAGCGGAATCCCAGGCACGCAGAGCGACTCCGTGGTGAGTTTTTTCGCTTTGCCTGACTTCTAGATTTCCATCATCACGAAATCGGCCTTGGGCACGCCACACTCGGGGCAGACGAAATCATCGGGCACATCGGCCCAGCGGGTGCCGGGGGCGAGACCATGGTTGGCGTCTCCCGCTGCTTCGTCATAGACCCAGCCACAGACAATGCATTGCCACTGCTTCATTTGCCGACTCCTGAAAATTGAGCGGCAAGGATAGCAGGCCGGCGCGCTATCGAGCCGGTTCGATGGCTTGCGTCGTCACCGGTGAAGCGGGGGCAGCCTTTGGCAGGCCCGCGGTTCAGCGCTTGATGAAGGTCGGGCGCAGTCCCTGCCAGGCCAG
>JAIPCT010000119.1 GCA_021738065.1 Burkholderiaceae bacterium | reverse complement strand
GACGAGTCAGGGATCGATCGTGTCGATCACAATCCGCAACCCTTTGGCGCCCGGCTTTACTGCCGCCCTCTTGCCGGTCAAATCGCCCTTGCCCGGCGTCGCCTTGCCGGTTTTGGAAACCCGGACTTCAACCTGCAAGCGCTCCACCGACGAAATGTTTGCTTCGGGCATCAGTGCCTGGCTGTCGTCGAGCATGAAGTCCAGCGGCAAATCGGCAACGTGCACACGCTTGGCGGCCAAGGGCATGCGTGGTCCGTCGATGGCGCGGGCAAATATGAACACGACATCATCAGGTTTGGCTTTGTCCTTCAACGCGGGAGCGAGTTCGACCCGGCCGCTGACCGAGCTTCCCGTTGTCGGCGCTGGTTTGTTCTTTTCGGCCGCTTGAGCCGATACGTCTTTCCGCGCCGCGCTGCCTCCCGCACGGGCGCTACCGCTGCGTTCGCGCGCGGTGGCGATACCTGATTCCACCATGCGCGCATCTTCCCCACCGGGTTCGAGTTGCGGTAGCAAGCGTTCCCAGAGCGTCGCCGCGTCGGCGTAGCGTTCGCTGTTGAATGCGTCGCCGCCGCCGAGAAACAAGGCGAGCATATTGTTGGGTTCGAGTTGCAAAGCCTGCCGGATCAACTGGCGCGGACGTTCGGTGAACCCTTCGTTTTTCTGCACCAGCAGTTCGGCAAGCTCGGCCAGCAGTTCGGCATTCTTTTCGAAGCCGGGACCGACTCGGGCGTAGGCGCGTTCGGCATCATCCCAGCGTCCCAGCGATTTGTAGGAGCGCGCCAGCATGACCCAGCCTTCGGGGTTGTCGGGATTCTGCTCCAGCTTGTTGGCCAGCTTGGCGGTGAGCTGCTCCATGTCGGCTGCGGCGCGTTGTGTCTGCACCTCGGTCGACAGCACTGCCGAGGGACTGCCCAGCATTGCATAGACGGCAACGGCGATGACCGGCAACAGGATGGCGATCACGATGGCGCTGCGGCGGCTGAAGCCGTCAGCGACGACGACTTCGGTGGCGGCGGCATCGTCCAGAAGCTGGCGCTGCAATTCTTCTTGAGCCACCGCCAGATCGGCGGCCGACAAGGTGCCATTGCTGCGATCTTGCTCCAGTTCACTCAGGCGATCGCGATGGATCGCGGTATTGAGCGCCGGCGAAAAGTCGGCGCTGGCGATACGGCGACCGGCACGCCACCAGGGACGCAACAGCAAGGCCAGAGCGGCGACGGCCAGCGCCGCCGCAGCAATATAAAAAGTGATCATGAGTTGGATGAGTCCAGCAAGGCCGCGGCGCGGCGACGTTCTTCTTCGGAAAGTGCAGGTGCCGCCGCTTCCTTGGCGCGTCGGCGCAGGAAGCGTATCAGCGCAAAAACACCAGCGGCCAGCAGCAGAAAAGGTCCGCCCCAGAGCAGCCAGGTGGTGGGTTTTACCGGCGGACGATAGAGCACGAAATCACCGTAGCGGACAACCATGAAGTCGAGAATTTCCTTGTCCGACTTGCCTTCGCCAATCAGTGTGCGAATCTCGCGGCGCAGATCCTGCGCCAGATCGGCCTGCGAGGCGGCGATGGTTTCGTTCTGGCAAACCAGACAGCGCAACTCTTCGCTGATCTCGATCAGGCGTTTCTCCACAACCACGTCGGCCGCCAATGGCGCGGCTTCGTTCGCCAGCACCGCACCGGTGACTGTCAGCGCAAAACACAGCATCAAAGCGCGCAGCTTCATTTGGACAACTCCGCAACCAGGGGCAGGATCTGCGTTTTGAGGGAATCAGGGGTGATCGGCCCGGTATGTTTCAGGCGAATCATGCCGGCCTTGTCGATGACATAGGTTTCGGGAACGCCATAGACACCGTAGTCGATACCGACGCGGCCGTCCGCATCGACGGCGGATACGGTATAGGGATCACCATATTTCCGCAGCCAGTTTTTTGCGTCGGCAATCTGATCCTTGTAGTCGAGTCCGACGATGGGCACGATGCCGGTTTTTGCCAGATCCATCAGGACCGGATGCTCCTGGCGGCAGGACACGCACCACGACGCCCAGACGTTGAGCAACCAGACCTTGCCTTTCATGTCGGCCGGCGAAAAGCTCTGGTCGGCAGCAGCCAGTTGCGGCAGCGTAAAAGCGGGTGCCGGCTTGTCTTTCAAGGGTGATGGCAGGTCGCGCGGATTGAGCGTCAGGCCGATCGCCAGAAAAATCACCAGAACGATGAATACCGCGAGGGGGATGAGAAAACGTCTCACGCCGGGGCTCCCGCGGGGATGGCGGCGCTGGCCTTGAACCGCAGGCGATAGCGGCGATCAAGCATGGCAATGAAGCCACCCAGTCCCATCAGCAGGCAACCGCCCCAGATCCAGTCGACGAAGGGCTTGTAGTACACCCGCACGCTCCAGGCGCCGGTGTTGTCGAGCGGTTCGCCGAGCGACACATACACATCCCGCGTAAATCCGGCGTCGATCGCGGCTTCGGTCATGGGCATCTGCGAGGAGAAGTAGCGGCGCTTTTCGGGATGCATGGTCTTGAGTATGCGTCCGTCCTTCGATAGTTCGACGGTGCCAACCGACGCCCGGTAGTTGGGCCCCGGAACTTCCTTTACCCCGATCAGGCGAAAGCCGTAACCACCGACATGTACCGTATCGTTCGGCTCCATGCGAACATCTTTCTCTTCCTGATAGCCCCCCACCATGGCGACGCCGATGACAAACACCGCGATACCCAAGTGGGCGACATGCATGCCCCAGAATGCGGCCGTGGGCTTGCCGGTTTTCATGCGATCCATGATCTGGAACACGCCGCTGGCGACGATCCACACCGCAAGCAGGCAGCTCATCGCGGTCAGCGGGGTCCAGGCGCCCATCAGCAGCGGCAAGGCGATGCCGGCGAGCACCGCCAGCACCATGGCGAAGCGCAAGCGGCGCATGATGGCCTTGAGGTCGGCGTGTTTCCAGTGCGCCATCGGCCCGATGGCCATCAGCAGCAGCAGCGGCACCATGACCGGTACGAACACGGCATTGAAATAGGGCGGGCCCACCGAAAGCTTGCCCATGCCCAGTGCGTCAATCAGCAACGGATACAGCGTGCCCAGCAGCACGCTGCCAGCCGCCACTACCAGCAGGACATTGTTCATCAGCAGCATGGTTTCGCGCGAGATCACCGCGAAAGTACCGCCGGCACTTACCTTCGGCGCGCGCCAGGCAAACAGCGCCAGTGATCCGCCAACCACGACGGCGAGCAGTATCAGGATGAATACGCCGCGACGGGGATCGGTGGCGAAGGCATGCACCGAGGTCAACACGCCAGAGCGGACCAGAAAGGTGCCCAGGAGTGAAAGCGAGAATGCGGCGATCGCCAGCAACACGGTCCAGTTCTTGAAGGCGCCACGTTTTTCGGTTACGGCGAGCGAATGAATCAGCGCCGTCCCGACCAGCCAGGGCATGAAGGAGGCATTCTCCACCGGATCCCAGAACCACCAGCCGCCCCAGCCGAGCTCGTAGTACGCCCACCAGCTGCCGAGAGCGATGCCTAGCGTGAGAAAGACCCAGGCCGCTGTCGTCCAGGGCCGCGACCAGCGCGCCCATGCCGCATCCAGGCGACCGGAGATCAGTGCCGCGATGGCAAAGGCAAAAGCTACCGAGAAGCCGACGTAACCCATGTAGAGCATGGGTGGATGGAATACCAGACCGGGATCCTGCAATAGCGGGTTGAGATCGCGCCCTTCCGCCGCGGCCGGCAGCAAGCGGTCGAAGGGGTTGGAGGTAAACAGGATGAACGCCAGCAGGCCGACACCGACCAAACCGAGCACTGCGAGCACACGCGCCACCATGACTTCGGGCAAGCGTTGCGAGGCAACCGAAACGGCGGCGCCCCAACCGGCCAGCATCAGCACCCACAGCAGCAATGAGCCTTCATGGCCGCCCCAGACCGCGGAGAAGCGATACAGCGTAGGCAGTTGCGTATTGGAGTGATTGGCGACGTAGGCCACCGAGAAATCGCTGATCAGAAAACTTTGTGCGAGACAGCCAAAGGCAAAGGCGATCAGCAGGAATTGTGACTGTGCCGCTGGCCGCGCCAGCGCGATCCACTGCGCCTGACCCCGCTGTGCGCCGATCAGCGGCAATATGCCTTGCGCAATCGAAATCACAAAAGCAAGGATTAGGGCGAAGTGTCCGAGTTCGGGTGTCATGGTTTTTTCCGTGCATGGTCGATGGCGTGCCGGGTTTCGGGCAGTCGGTAATTTCGGCCACGGTCGCCGCCACTTTGCGGCTTCGAGTTCACGCTGCGCACGTGAGCCCGCGCCAGAACTGGATTCGAAGCGCTCATTGGGTCACCACGGGCGCGGGTGTCTTTTGCGCTTGATCGATGGCGTGTTGTGCCTCCGGCGGCATGTAGTTTTCATCATGCTTGGCCAGAACTTCGGTGGCGGCAAAAACTCCGTTGCCCTCGAGTCGGCCTTGTACTACCGCGCCTTTTCCATCACGAAACAGATCGGGAAGGATGCCGGTGTAGGAAACCGGGATTTCCTTGGCGGTATCGGTAATGACGAAGTAAACCGTCATGTTGTCGCGTTTGATCGAACCTTCCTTGACCAGGCCGCCGATGCGAAAGGCCTTGTCCTGCGGTATCTTGCCGGCGACAACTTCGGTCGGCGTGACATAGAGCGCGATGTTGCTGTCGAGTGCGTTGAGCGCGAGCCCTGCGGCGACCGCCAGCGAGGCCAGCCCGCCGACAATCAGGGCGATGCGTTTTTGTCTGGGTTTCATGAATTTTTCTGTTGAAGATCGAGTTCGTCGGCGAGTCGTTCGCGAGCAAGGATGGTGCGCGCCTGAGTCAGACGTCGCCTGGCCAGAAAAGGTTCCACAATCATGAGCAGGGCGCAGGCACCGAAGCTGCCCCAGACATACAGGGCGTAGCCGCCCATGGCAAAGAACTCGCCGACGCTATTCCAGTGCATGCTTTACCCATTCCGTGTTTCGCTCGCGTTCGAGAATGATGGCGCGCACACGCATCAGTGCCACGGCAATCGAGTACATCCAGAAAGCCAGCGCCATCAGCAACATGCCCCAAAGCATGGTTTGCGCCATGGACGGCGCCTTGTTGAGATTGATGGTGGAGCCCTGGTGCAGGGTATTCCACCACTTGACCGAGAAATAGATGATGGGAATATTCACCACGCCAACCAGTGCCAGAATCGCCCCCGCCTTGTCGGCGCGGCGCGGATCGTCAATGGCTGCCTGCAGCGCCATGAAGCCCAGAAAGAGAAAAAGCAGAATCAGCTCGGATGTCAGGCGCGCATCCCACACCCACCACGCGCCCCACATCGGCTTGCCCCAGAGGGAGCCGGTCACCAGGGACAGCGTTGCCATCAAGGCCCCGGTCGGCGCCAGCGCCTGCGCCATCATGGCCGACACTCGCGTGTTTAGCGCCAGCCCGAGGCCGGCCCAGAAGGCCATGACAAGATAGATGAACATCGACATCCACGAGGCCGGCACATGCACGAAGATGATGCGGTAGCCTTCGCCCTGCTGCGCATCGGTGGGCGCAACAAAAAACGAGATCCACAGCCCTGCGATGCCGAAAACGATCGCTGCGGCCCAAAACCACGGGATCATGCGCCCGGCGAGCGGATAAAAGCTCTGCGGGCTGGCAAACCGAAACCACTGAACGATCGACTGTCTCACTCCAGAGCCACCCTCAAGGCGGCCGTGGTTGCCCACGGCGCGAAAAAAACCGCCAGAGCCAGCATCGCTGCCAGCAAAGACAAATGTCCACTCGCATCGAGTCCTGCGATATGGGCTTCCACAGCCCCTGCGCCAAAGATCAGCGCCGGAATGTAAAGGGGCAATATCAGCAGCGCAAGCAACACGCCTCCACCACGCACACCCAGCGTCAGCGCCGCGCCGATAGCGCCGATCAAGGACAGCAAGGGCGTCCCCAGCAACAGCGCCAGCGTCAAAATGCCTAGGGCCGATGCGTCGAGATCGAACTGCAATCCAAGCAGCGGTGCCAGCAATACCAGCGGCAAGCCGCACAATAGCCAGTGTGCGAGTATTTTACCGGCAACCAGTAGCCCCAAGGGCGATGGTGACAAGACCATTTGCTCCAGGGTGCCATCGACATGGTCCGTCGCAAACAGGCGCGGCAGACCGAGCAGGGTCGCCAGCAGGGCCGCAACCCAGAGAATGCCCGGGGCGATCTTTTTCAGCAGTACTGCTTCCGGCCCGATTCCCAGGGGAAACAGGCTGGTAACGATGACGAAGAAGAACACCGCAGTGAGCACCTCGCTTTTCCGGCGCAAGGCCAGCAGGAGGTCACGTCTGACGGTTGCCAGAAAGGCGTTCATGCCGGCTTGGCGGCAAGTGGCCGCGAAGACAGGGTTGGTGGCGAAAACGACAAAGAGGCGCTCACAATTCCAGCGCCTTGCCGCCGGGAACGGGAAGCGGCTGATGGCTGGTCAATACCGCCAAGCCTCCCTTTGTCAGGTGTTCCGCAATCAGTTCGCCCAGTAGTTTTACGGCGGTAACATCAAGTGCATTGAAGGCTTCGTCAAGCACCCACAGCACCGCCGGGCGAGTCAGCAGGCGCGCAATCAACACGCGTCGTTTTTGACCGGCGGACAACACGCGAACCGGCAATTCCTCGCGGCCGCGCAGGCCCAGGCGAATCAACGCCGCCAAGGCGGCCGCTTCGTTCAGTTCAAAACCATCCAGGGCGGTCGCCAGACGTAGATTTTCCAGGGGCGTCAAGTCTTCCTTGACCGCTGCGTGGTGACCCAGGTAGATCAGGTCGCGGCGAAACTCTGGCGAGGGCGCGGGCTCGTCGCGCCAGCGAATCTCCCCGGCATCGGCGGGAGACAGACCAACCAGCAGGCGCATCAAGCTGGTTTTGCCGGAGCCGTTTTCTCCCTGCACATGCAACCACTCGCCAGCAGCGAGTGAAAAGCTGACGTCGGCAAACAGGCGGCGTTCACCGCGCGAGCAGGCTAAACCCGAAACATTGAGCATGGGAGCAATTGTGCCCGAAGTCGGATCAATCCAGATTGCGCGGGGACAAGCGCAGCGCCGTACCGGCACTTAAGGGGAATATTCGAAGCTGAGGACTTTTCATGGTCGTCCGCCCGGGGCGGACGGCAAGGATCTGGACGTGAAATGAAGGTGGGCTAGTCTCGCAGGGCCGCGCGGCCATTACAATCTCCCGATGTCGCTACCGCCGTTTTTGCCATTACTG
>JAIPCT010000026.1 GCA_021738065.1 Burkholderiaceae bacterium | reverse complement strand
GAATAGACGCCGACCGCGACTCCGGCAGTCGTACCTTCATGGAACACCGGCACATACACTTCAAACTGCCAGTTGCTTTTAGCGATGGTACGGGCCGGTGAGTAGGTCGGTCTTCCTGTTGCATGCGTCAATTGTGAGTACAACTGAGACGGAACCGCATGCCGACCATCCTCGACAAGCTCGCCACTCGTGACTGATGGGCTGGAGTGTTTCATTGTTCCTGAATCATCGATCCAGAGGATCTGGCGAAGTCCGGTGCTGTTGGCTAGCAAGGCGCGCGCGTGCGATTCAAAGACCCGAAAGGTATCTGCTTGCTCAAGCCCGATTTGTCCAAGGAGTTCCTCATTACGCACCAATTGGAAACGAACATTTTGCTCAAGCCATAGCATGTCGCTGATGAGCGTAGCTTTCTGTTCTTCCAAATCCGTCTGGTGGGACAGCCACAGCAATGCTCCGACGCCCGCGACGAATAGCAGAAACGCGGCTCGCGGCAGAAGCCATAGCCACTTTCCGACCGTCGCCCGATTGTCAGTGCGCGAAGAAACAGCATCCATGCTTGATGTTAGCGCACTGAAGAATATACTCGGCGCTTCTTGCGGAAATCCACAATGGTCCAGAGTCAGCCGATCCGCGAGAATCCGCACACCGTTTTCAATAAGCCGAGGAGAAACAAATGATAATTCGTAAACTGGTAGTGGGATTGGCAACCGTAGCTTTCTCGCTTGCTGCATTTGCTCAAGAGCCGATCGTAATCAAATTCAGCCACGTGGTCGCGGCTGACACGCCCAAGGGCAAGGCTTCCGTGTTCTTCGCCGAAAAGGCCGCCGAATTGACTAAAGGCAAGGTCAAGGTTGAGGTCTACGCCAATTCAACGCTCTACAAGGACAAGGAAGAAATGGAGGCGCTGCAACTCGGTGCCGTCCAGATGCTGGCACCCTCGCTGGCCAAGTTCGGTCCGCTGGGCTTGAAGGAATTCGAAGTATTCGATCTCCCGTATATCTTTGATGACTACAAGGAACTGCACGCCATTACCACCGGCCCGGTTGGCAAGGCAATGTTGAAGAAGCTCGAAACTCGCGGTCTGGTCGGACTGGCTTTCTGGGATAACGGCTTCAAGGTAATGAGCGCAAACAAGCCGATCAATGTGCCAGAGGACTACAAGGGTCTGAAAATGCGCATCCAGTCGTCCGAAGTACTGGACGCACAGATGCGGGCGCTCGGCGCGATCCCGCAGAAGATGGCATTTTCAGAGGTCTATCAGGCCTTGCAGACAGGTGTGGTCGATGGCACCGAGAATCCGCCGTCCAATCTCTACACCCAGAAGATGCATGAGGTGCAGAAGTACGTGACGATGTCCAACCATGGTTACCTCGGCTACGCTGTGATCAGCAACAAGAAATTTTGGGAGGGATTGCCCGCCGACGTCAGGACGGCTTTGGAAAGCGCCATGGCGCAGGCGACGAATTACGCCAACAAGATCGCGCAAGAGGAAAACGACAATGCCATGGCGGAAGTGCGCAAATCGGGCAAGAGCCAAATCACGACACCGACTGCCGAACAGAAGAAAGCCATGAAGAAGGCGCTGGTAACGGTGCACGAGAAGATGGCTAGCCGAATCGGCAAAGAAAACATTGATGCTGTGTACAAGGCAACTGGCTTCGATCCAAGCAAGCTTTAATCGATTCACATTGTGTGGGGGCGAAAGCCCCCACACTTTCGTTGAGGGGCTGGAATCATGAAATTTCTGGATCACCTGGAGGAATGGCTGATCACCTTCCTCATCGGCGCCGCCACACTGATCATCTTTATCGCGGTGATGCACCGATACGCTGCCGGCCTGCCAATTCCAGGGGTTCAGGATTGGCTGTTGCGCCTAGATTTGGGTTCGGCACAGGAGCTAACCATCATCATGTTTGTCTGGATGGCGAAGTTCGGCGCTGCGTATGGTGTGCGCACCGGCATCCACGTCGGAGTCGATGTGCTGATCAACAGCCTGTCGGGCCGCACACGAGCCAAGTTCATTGTCTTCGGCCTGTTGGCCGGAGCCTTATTCACGGGCATTGTCGGCACCCTGGGGGCGCATTTCATCTGGGAAAACGGTGCCCACTACGCATTCGTCAAAGCCTTCGGCATGGCTACCGGCGACTTGTATCCCGGGCCGACGACGCCTGACCTGGAATGGCCGACCTGGATTGTCTATGCCGCCATTCCCTTCGGTTCCTACCTGATGTGCTTCCGTTTCCTCCAGGTAACCGTCAGTTTCATTCGAACCGGCGAACTGCCGCATCATGATCACGGCCATGTTGATGGCATTGAGGAAGATGCAGTGTCGGTGGATGTCAATCCGTACAGCATGGACGACGATCTTCACATGCACGATCTTAAATACAAGAAACGGCACTCGCAGCAAAAAGTCGGTGATGGTGATACGGCGGCTGACAAGGGAGAGCCCAAATGAGCGCCCTGATTATCTTCTTGCTGCTCACCTTCCTGATGCTGTCGGGGATGCCGGTCTCCATTTCGCTCGGCTTGACGGTACTGACCTTCCTTTTCGCTTTCTCGAATGTTCCACTGGAAGCCGTTGCGCTCAAGCTGTTTACGGGCATCGAGAAATTCGAAATCATGGCCATCCCGTTCTTCATTCTCGCCGGCAACTTCCTGACCCACGGTGGGGTGGCAAAGCGCATGATTTTCTTTGCAACCTCCATGGTCGGTCATTTAAGGGGCGGCCTGGGCCTCAGTTCGGTGTTCGCCTGCGCGTTGTTTGCCGCGGTTTCCGGCTCGTCGCCGGCGACCGTGGTGGCGATCGGCTCGATCCTTTTGCCGGCAATGGTCAGAGCGGGTTATCCGAAGAAATTCGGCGTCGGCGTGATCGCCTCCTCGGGTGGCTTGGGTATCCTGATTCCGCCATCGATCGTGATGGTTATGTATGCCGTATCGACCAACAGTTCCATCGGCGCGCTGTTCATGGCGGGGGTGATTCCCGGGTTGATGCTCGCCTTCTTCCTTGGCTTTACGACTTGGTATGTCGCCAGGAAGGGCAATTATCCGCGCGAGCAACCACGTTCCTGGAAAGAGCGCTGGCAGGCATTTCGCGCCGCTGTCTGGGGATTGTTGCTGATCGTGGTAGTAATGGGCGGAATCTACAGCGGCCTGTTTACCCCCACCGAGGCGGCGGCGATGAGCGCGGTTTATGCGTTTTTCATTGCGGTCTTCGTCTATAGGGATCTGGGGATGAAAGACGTGCGGCGCGTCTTGCTCAACTCGGCAAACATGAGCGCGATGCTGCTTTACATCATCACCAACGCAGTGCTGTTCTCCTTCATTCTGACCAACGAGCAAATCCCGCAGAGCATCGCCGAATGGCTGACGCATTCCGGTGTTGGCATGATCGGCTTCCTGATCGCGGTAAATATCCTGCTGCTGGTCATGGGCAGTTTCATGGAGCCTTCATCGATCATCCTGATCACGGCGCCGATCCTGTTCCCCATCGCCATGAAACTGGGCATCGATCCCATTCATTTTGGGGTCATGATCACCGTGAATATGGAGATCGGCATGATCACACCGCCTGTCGGCCTGAATCTGTATGTTGCCAGCGGCGTTGCCAAGATGGGTCTGACCGATTGCTCCAAGGCAGTCTGGCCATGGCTATTGACCATGCTGGTGTTCCTCATGGTGATCACCTACATTCCGGCAGTGTCGACCTGGTTGCCGAAGACATTGGGCATGATGTAGCGTCTTTTTGGCGGCATGGACAAAAGCCCGGTTCTGCCGGGCTTTTGTTTTTGGGAAGGGGAATTGCAGTGGCTGCGGTTGATACCGGCTTGCCCTGGGACTGACGCCATCGGAATTTGTCGAAGGGCAGCGCCGGCGCGACCGGTTCCGGTAAAGAAACTGAGCTAAAATATCAAGTTAGCTGTTGATAAGATAAAAACTGGCATTTCAACCTGTTCTGGAGAAAGTAATGGCTGTCGAACGTACCCTATCGATCATCAAACCCGACGCAGTTGCAAAAAATGTGATCGGCAAGATCTATTCCCGATTCGAGACAAATGGTCTCAAAATTATCGCTGCGCGCATGATCCACTTGTCGCGCCAGGATGCCGAAGGATTTTACGCGGTGCATAAAGCCCGTCCTTTCTTCAAGGATCTGGTCGAATTCATGATTTCCGGCCCGGTCATGGTTCAGGTGCTGGAAGGTGAAGGTGCGATTGTCAAAAATCGTGATTTGATGGGCGCAACAGATCCCAAAAAAGCCGAGGCGGGAACCATTCGCGCTGATTTCGCCGACAGCATTGATGCCAATGCCGTGCACGGCTCCGATGCCGCGGAAACCGCAGCAGTTGAAATTGCCTATTTCTTCCCCGCGCTGAACGTCTATTCACGCTAACCGGTAATGGTGGTAAATCTCCTCGATTTCGATGCAGCGGGACTCACCTCCTGGTTCGCGCAGCAGGGCGAGAAGCCTTTCCGCGCGCGTCAGGTGCTGCGCTGGATGCATCAGTTCGGGGTGAGTGATTTCAATGCGATGACGGACATCGCCAAGTCGCTGCGAGCCAAGTTGATATCGACGGCCGCCGTATCGCCAGCGCCGACTATCAGCGACAAATTGTCGGATGACGGTACGCGCAAGTTCCTGTTCGACGTCGGCAATGGCAACGCTGTGGAGACGGTGTTTATCCCCGAGGATGACCGCGGCACACTGTGCATTTCCTCTCAGGCGGGCTGTGCTCTTGAATGTGCGTTCTGCTCTACCGGCCGCCAGGGTTTCAACAGAAACCTGAGCACTGCCGAGATCATCGGTCAGCTTTGGCAGGCGAGCCGTGTTTTGGCGCGTGACGCAGGCGGCATCAAGGCCGGTGAGCGAATTATCAGCAATGTTGTATTGATGGGCATGGGCGAGCCTCTGGCCAATTTCGATAACCTCATCCCGGCGTTGCGCCTGATGCTGGACGACAACGCCTACGGGCTGTCGCGGCGGCGGGTCACCGTATCAACTTCGGGCATCGTTCCGGTCATGGACAGATTGGCCGAGGCCTGTCCGGTGGCTCTGGCAGTTTCCCTGCATGCGCCGACCGACGGTTTGCGCGACAAACTCGTTCCGATCAACCGCAAGTATCCGCTGGCCGACCTGATGGCGGCGTGTCGGCGCTATCTGGTCCATGCGCCGCGCGATTTCATCACATTCGAGTACGTGATGCTCGATGGCGTTAATGACAGCGATGCCGATGCGCGCGCGCTTCTGCATCTGGTGCGGGATGTCCCGTGCAAGTTCAACCTGATTCCTTTCAATCCGTTTCCGGCTTCCGGATTTGAGCGTTCGCCGAATGACCGGATTCGACAGTTTGCCGCCATTCTGATTAATGGCGGGATCGTCACCACGACACGCAAGACGCGCGGTGAGGATATCGACGCCGCATGCGGGCAATTGGCCGGAAAAGTACAGGATAAATCGCGGCGCGGTCAGCGCGCCATTGGCTTGGCCAGAGCACCGGCACCCATTTCTGCTGGAGTCGAACTGCAATCATGACAAAGACGATTGTTGCTCTCTTTATGACCTTCCTGCTGGCGGCCTGTACCACCACGGGGCTCAGCCCGAGCGAAGGGGCGCAGCAGGCGGTCTCGGCGCGGCCAGCTGAAAACGAGGTGCAGAAAACTGCCAAGATACATACCGAATTGGGATCGCTGTACCTGCTCGACGATCGTTCCGCCATAGCGCTTGAGGAAGCGCGGATTGCACTCGCGGCGGACTCGAACTACGCGCCGGCCTACAATCTGCTGGGCCTCACCCACATGGTTCTTGGTGAAACCAGGCTGGCCGAGGAAAACTTCGAGAAAGCATTGCGTCTGGCGCCCGGAGACCCTGAAATCAACAACAACTTCGGTTGGTTCCTTTGCCAGAGTGGTCGCGAGCAACGCTCCATTGCACACTTCATGGCGGCGGCGAAGAACCCGTTGTATACGGCGCCGACCAAGCCCTACACCAATGCAGGGATTTGTTCTGTACGCCTCAAGAACGATAAGGTCGCCGAGGAATACCTGCTCACCGCATTGCGTTTGTCGCCGACCAATACCCAGGCGCTTTACTGGCTTGCCGATATTGCTTACCGGAAGGGCAGTTACAGCCAGGCACGAGAGTGGGCGGCCGATATCGAAAAAATGGTCGAGCCCACCGCCGACGTGATCTGGCTCGTGCTGCGAATCGAGCGCAAGCTCGGCAATCGCGAGGCAGAAGCTCGCTATGCGGTACAACTGCGGCGCCGGTTTCCGGCTTCGCCGGAGCAAAGTCTGCTGATGCAGGGGCAATATGATTGATACCGGATTGACCGGTAGCGAGGACAGCGAGCGTGCAGATTCCCTCCCTGCAGAGTTGAGCGAGCCTGTGACGCCCGGCGTATCCAATACTCCCGGGTCAGTTTTGCGTCGAACCCGGGAAGCGCATGGTCATTCGATAGCAGATGTGGTGCAGGTGATCCGCTTCAGCGCCCGTCAAATCGAGGCGGTGGAGCGGGACGATTATGCGAGCTTGCCCGGGTCCATTGCCGTGCGTGGCTTGGTCCGCAACTATGCCAAGTTTCTTCGCCTCGACGCGGCGCCGCTGCTTGAGCAACTTGACCCCGCGGTGCCGCTTCCCGAAGCGGATGTACGTCCACCGGCAAATATGGGTGTTGCGGAACAGCCGACCATTGTCGAACGAGTTCCGCCCAAATATGTGGCGGCGGTTGCGCTGGTATTGGTGCTGGGTCTGGCGGGCTATGGGTATATGAATTTTTATGCAGGCGTTGATGGCAGGCTTGGCGATCTTATTGGTCGTGCCGATACCCAACCGGATGCGGTCATAACGAATCCGTCGGTCGTTTCGCCTGTTGATCCGGCCGCCGATTCCAGGATTGATCTTCCTTCTGGTGCCGCCCCGGCGGGAGTTGCAGAGTCGGCGGATGCAGCCAATGCGGCTTCCACTGCGCTTCCATTCGCTGGTTTGCGGGTCGAATTCGATGAGCTTTCCTGGATAGAAGTCCGCGATGCCGCGCAGAAGATCGTTTTTGTCGGCGAATATCCCGCAGGCACTCGCCAGAATATCGAGGGCAAGCCACCGTTCCAGGTCTGGATTGGCAAGGCATCCGGCGTCCGCGTGTATATGGGCGAGCGCAGCATCGACCTCAAGCCCTACACCCGCGAAGAAGTCGCCCGGTTCACTCTGGAATGAGCACAAGATCCACTGCTTTGCCGGCGCGGCGCGCGAGCCGTCCCGCCATGGTGGGAAAAGTCGGCGTTGGCGGTACGGCGCCGATTGTCATCCAATCGATGACAAATACCGATACCGAGGACGTTTTCAAAACGTCGATGCAGGTCGCTCAATTGGCGCGAGCCGGTTCCGAAATGGTGCGGATTACGGTGAATACGCGCGAAGCCGCAGCGGCCGTGCCGAAAATCCGCGAGCGACTGGCTCAGATGAGTGTTGACGTGCCGCTGATCGGCGACTTTCATTTCAATGGCCACAAACTGCTGGCCGAGAATCCTGCCTGCGCCGAGGCCCTGGCCAAATTGCGCATTAATCCGGGCAATGTCGGCAAGGGCGCCAAGCGCGACGGGCAGTTTGCGCAATTGATTGAAATCGCCTGCAAGTTCGACAAGCCGATCCGAATCGGCGTGAATTGGGGCAGTCTCGATCAAGCTCTGCTCGCCAGAATCATGGACGAGAACGCCAGACGCCCGGAGCCCAAGGACGCGACCGAAATCATGCGTGAAGCGATGGTGACGTCGGCGCTGGAGTCCGCCGAGCGAGCCGAGGAGCTTGGTCTGGCCGGTGATCACATTATTCTTTCTTGCAAGGTTTCCGGAGTGCAGGATTTGATCGCCATCTACCGTGACCTGGCAATCCGGTGCGATTACCCATTGCATCTGGGGCTGACCGAGGCCGGGATGGGCAGCAAAGGCATAGTTGCGTCCACCGCCGCGCTGGGCGTCTTGTTGCAGGAAGGCATCGGCGACACGATACGTGTCTCGCTGACGCCGGAACCCAATGGCGACCGCACGCGCGAAGTCATTGTCGCCCAGGAAATTCTCCAGACCATGGGTCTGCGCGCCTTCACACCGCTTGTGGCGGCGTGTCCCGGATGCGGGCGAACCACCAGTACGGTATTCCAGGAACTTGCGCAGGATATTCAGAATCATGTCCGCGAGCGGATGCCGGATTGGCGTCTGGCGCGGGTAGGCGTCGAAAACATGACGCTGGCAGTCATGGGATGCGTGGTTAACGGTCCCGGCGAAAGCAAACATGCCAACATCGGAATATCGCTGCCCGGAACCGGCGAGGCACCGGTGGCGCCCGTGTATGTTGATGGCGAGCGCGTCATCACTTTGCGTGGCGAAAATATTTCAGCCGAATTTCGTCAGATTGTTGATGACTACGTATCCAGACAGTACCCGGAAAGAGCGAGTCATTGACGGCGGCGAGCACGGTGTTTCCATGCGCTTAGCGAACAACAAATCATGAGTCAGACCCTACAAGCCATCCGCGGCATGAATGACATTCTGCCGGCCGAAGCCGAGCTCTGGGAACAGTTTGAGGAATCCATCCGCGATTGGCTGAATGCATACGGCTACCGGCCGATACGCATGCCCATGGTCGAATCGACACCACTGTTCGCCCGCGCCATTGGCGAAGTCACCGATATTGTCGAAAAGGAAATGTATTCCTTCGAAGATGCCTTGAACGGCGAAAACCTGACCTTGCGGCCCGAAGGCACCGCCTCTTGCGTACGCGCCGTGCTGCAGCACAATCTGCTCTACGATGGACCCAAACGATTGTGGTACATGGGGCCGATGTTCCGCCATGAAAGGCCGCAAAAAGGACGCTACCGCCAGTTTCATCAAGTGGGTGTCGAGGCGATGGGGTTTTCCGGCCCGGACATTGACGCCGAACAGATCGCGATGTGTGCTCGTTTGTGGGATGACCTCGGCCTTGAAGGCATTCGCCTCGAAATAAACACACTGGGTCAAAGCGAAGAACGCGCACGGCATCGTGGCGAACTGGTGGCTTATCTCGAAGGGCACCGTGGCCAACTGGATGCCGACGCGCAGCGACGCTTGCACAGCAATCCACTGCGTATTCTGGATACCAAGAATCCTGAGCTGCAAGGTCTGGTGGAGTCTGCGCCAAAGCTGATCGATTTTCTGGGCGAGGAATCATTGAAGCATTTCGAGGGTGTGCAGCAATTGCTAAAGGACGCAGCGATTCCTTATCGCATCAATTCGCGACTGGTGCGCGGACTGGACTACTACAACCTCACAGTATTCGAATGGGTAACCGATCAACTGGGCGCGCAGGGCACGGTCTGCGCGGGAGGCCGTTACGATGGCCTGATCGCCCAACTGGGCGGCAAACCCGCGCCGGGTTGTGGTTTCGCCATGGGCATCGAGCGTTTGCTCGCGCTCTGGCAGGACCAAGGTCACCGCCATCTGGCGCCCGCGCCTGATGCCTATCTGGTGCATCAAGGCGAAGCCGCTGGCCGATTTGCCTTTCGTGTTGCGGAGCATTTGCGCAGTGCCGGATTTTCCGTCCAGCTGCATTGCGGTGGCGGCAGCTTCAAATCGCAAATGAAAAAGGCCGATGGCTCCGGAGCACAGATTGCTTTGATAATCGGCGATGACGAGACGGCGATTGAGGCCGTGAGCGTAAAACCCTTGAGGGCCGACGCCGATCAGCCGGCAACGCAGGTTCGCGTTGGTTTCGATGAACTGGCCGATCATCTCGGCGATATTCTATTTCCAATGGAAGACGACAATGGCAACTTATGACCTGGAAGAACAGGAACAGCTCGACGAGTTGAAGACCTGGTGGAAGATGTACGGCAACCTGATCACCGGCGTTCTGCTTGCCTTGGCGCTGGCGGTGTCCGGCTGGCAAGGCTGGAACTGGTGGCAGCGGCAGCAAGCCGCGGAAGCCTCGGCAAAATTTTCCGCGCTGCAGACTGCGGCAACGCAAAAGGATGCCAAGCGGGCGCGCGAACTGGCGGGCGAGTTGATCGACAAGTACTCATCGACAGCCTACGCCGGCATGGGTGCGTTGCTGGCCGCGCGCAGCCAGATCGACGGCGACGATACCAAGAACGCCCGAGTGCAGCTTACCTGGGCCGCCGAGAACGCCAAAGATGAAGGCCTTCGCAGTTTGGCCAGGCTTCGGCTGGCAGCGGTGATGCTGGATGAAAAGGCATATGACGAGGCGATCAAGCAACTGTCGGCCGAACCGGCCGCGGCGTTTGCGCCACGTTTCGCCGAACTGCGCGGTGACGTTTTTGCGGCACAGGGGAAGACCGCTGAAGCTCGCAGCGCCTACGATTCCGCATTGGAAAAACTCGAAGCATTGGCCAAGTCAGATCAATCCCGAAAGCGTGGCGGCTACAGCGGTTTGATCGAGGTGAAACGCGACGCACTTGGATCGGTCCGATGAAAATGACGGCATTGGCCATTTCTGTTGTCGCTTCGGTACTTCTGCTCGGTGCCTGCTCGACGGTCGATAAGCTGAATCCGTTCTCATCCAGCGAACCCAAAATCAAGCCCGCCGAACTGTCGAGCTTTCAGTCAAGCGCGGAACTGATTCGCCTTTGGCAGGCCAATATCGGCAGCGCAGGTGATTTCACGCTGTCTCCCGCCGTGGTCGGCGTGAGTGCCTATGTCGCGGCACGTGATGGCACTTTGGCTCGATATGACGGCGAACGCCAGGTCTGGCGTACTTCCGCCGGGCAGACGGTGTCGGGCGGCGTCGGCAGCGATGGAAAACTGGTGGTGGTCGGTACGCCCAAGGGAGAAGTCCTGGCGTTCGACGCGGCGACGGGTCGCGAGAAATGGAAAGCACGGGTGAGTTCGGAAGTGCTTTCCGCGCCTGCCGTGGCGGATGGTTTGGTCGTGGTTCGATCGGGCGATTCGCGTATCTTCGGCTTCGAGGCAGTGGATGGCAAACGGCGTTGGGTTTACCAGCGCAGTACTCCAACGCTTTCGCTGCGCTCGAACGTGGGCGTAGTGCTGGCGGACAACGTCACACTGGCCGGATTTCCAGGCGGGAAATTGGTGGCGATCGCCAACAACAACGGCGCGGCCGTCTGGGAAGTGGCGGTTGCCTTACCCAGGGGCTCTACCGAGTTGGAGCGTGTTGCCGATATCACCAGCGCGCCCGTCGTCAGCGGTACTACCGTGTGCGCGGTTGCGTATCAGGGGCGGGTTGCCTGCTTCGATACCCGCAGCGGCAACACGCTTTGGTCGCGCGATGTGTCTTCCAGCGCGGGCCTGGATATTGGCGACCGCTACATTTATGTGTCGGATGACGCCGGCGCAGTGCATGCGCTGGATCGCAACAGCGGCGCCAGCGTCTGGAAACAGGACAAACTGGCCAGACGCGGCTTGTCGCGGCCCCTGACGCTTGGCTCTCGGGTCGTGGTCGCCGACCATCAGGGCGTGATACATCTTTTGCGTAGCGAAGATGGCGCATTTGCGGCGCGCGCTTCCACCGATGGCAAGGCGATACGCGCCGATCCGCTGCACTATGGAGCCGGTGTATTGGTGCAAACAGTTAATGGCGGCTTGTACGCGCTGGAGGCGCGCTAGCATCGTGAACCGCATTCACTCACTGCGCCCGATGGCCACCGGCACTCCTAGCATCCGATGAAGCCCACTTTGGTAATAGTCGGCCGGCCTAACGTCGGCAAGTCGACCCTGTTCAATCGACTCACACGCTCGCGCGACGCCTTGGTCGCCGACCAACCTGGCTTGACCCGGGACCGCCACTACGGGCACGGCCGCTTGGGCAGCAAACCCTATCTTGTTGTGGATACCGGTGGCTTCGAGCCACAGGCCAAAGAGGGCATCGTGCATGAGATGGCGCGTCAGGCTGAAGCTGCGATTGCGGAAGCCGATGTTCTGGTTTTCGTGGTCGACGTGCGCACCGGCCTTGCGCCGCAGGATACCGTGATCGCCGAACTGTTGCGCCGCAGCGGGCGACCGGTGCTGCTGGCGGCGAACAAGGGCGAGGGCATGGATCGGGCTGTGGTGGCAGCGGAGTTCTATGAACTCGGCTGCGGCGATCCGTGCGTGATTTCGTCGGCTCATGGCGAAGGTGTGCGCGAATTGGTGGAACTGGCGCTGGCGCCTTTCCCCGAGGAGAATGAAGGCGACGAATCCTCAGCCGGCCCCCGAGTGGCTATCGCCGGTCGGCCCAATGTTGGCAAAAGCACGCTGATCAATACCTTGCTCGGGGAAGAGCGTGTCATCGCCTTCGACATGCCGGGCACCACGCGCGATGCCATCGAGGTGCCGTTCGAGCGCAACGGCCGCGCCTATACCCTGATCGATACGGCCGGATTGCGGCGCAAAGGGCGCGTCTTCGAGACCATCGAAAAGTTTTCGGTGATCAAGACTCTGCAGGCCGTCGAAGAATCCAATGTCGTCGTGCTGATGGTCGATGCCACCCAGGAAATCTCCGATCAGGATGCGCACATTGCCGGCTTCGTCATCGACGCGGGGCGGGCGATGGTAGTCGCGGTAAATAAATGGGATGCGGTCGACGCCTATCGTCGCGAGCGCATCAAGGAGGATATAGCGCGCAAGCTGAACTTCCTCGGATTTGCCCGCGTACATCATGTTTCGGCGCTGAAAGGCCAGGGCATAGCGGGAGTCCTGTCTTCGGTGGACAAGGCGTACGCCGCGGCAATGGCGAAGATGTCTACACCGAAATTGACTCGCGTTCTGATTGCGGCAGTGGAGAAACAGACACCGCCACGACATGGCGCAATCCGCCCCAAACTGCGCTATGCCCATCAAGGAGGCAGCAATCCACCGATCATCGTGATTCACGGCAATGCCCTGGAACACATACCCGCTTCGTATACCCGGTATCTGGAGCGCTATTTTCTCGAGGCTTTCAAGTTACAGGGGACGCCTCTGCGCATTCAATACAAGAGTTCGAAAAACCCCTTTGCCGATCGAAGCTAGTCGGGAAATGGGAATGCCGGACGAGCAGCCCGAAAGTCGGCGCTGGTGGCACGGCGAAGCAAAATCGATTACAGTAATCCATTCAAAAACCAATAATCCGCAGATGCAATTACGGTAAACGCTGGCGCTGCCGGGCCAGTGACCGGTAAAGCGGCTAAAACTTAAGGATCACCGAAAATGAGTAATAAAGGGCAAATGCTACAAGACCCGTTTCTGAACACATTGCGTCGCGAGCATGTTCCGGTTTCGATCTATCTGGTCAACGGCATCAAGTTGCAGGGTCAGATTGAATCCTTCGACCAGTATGTTGTTCTGCTCAAGAACACTGTGACCCAAATGGTTTACAAACACGCCATATCGACGGTGGTTCCCGCCCGCCCGGTCAACTTTGCCGCGGATGCCGAAACAGATTGATTGTTTGGTGTTGTTGCCGGTCCGCGCCGTGAGGGCGTTACCCTGATGTTCGAGCGCCCTGCCAGCGGCGAAAATGCGGTTCTGGTGCAACTCGAATTTGGCGAAGGTGATTTCGCCGAAAGACTTTCCGAGTTCAATCTGCTGGTAGGCAGTGCTCGGGCGCGCCCGCTGGCCGTAATTTCCGGCAAGCGTGCCCGGCCTGACCCCGCGCTTTTTGCCGGGAAGGGCAAGGTTGCCGAAATTGGCGACGTGGTGCGATTGCACGATGCGGATGTCGTGGTCTTTAACCATGAACTGTCCCCCGGCCAGCAGCGTAATCTCGAGCGTACGCTCGAATGTCGGGTCGTCGATCGCAGCAGCTTGATTCTGGACATTTTTGCCCTGCGCGCAAAGAGCCACGAGGGCAAACTCCAGGTGGAACTCGCCCAGCTTCAGCATCTCGCTACGCGATTGGTACGAGGTTGGACCCACCTGGAACGACAGAAGGGGGGCATAGGATTGCGCGGACCCGGCGAAAAGCAGCTTGAAACCGATCGACGGCTACTGGGCAAGCGGGTCGCGTTACTCAAGGATCGTCTGAAACAGATGGAGCGCCAACGCTATGTTCAGAGACGTGCGCGCACGCGGCGCGAGGTAATGGCGGTTTCCCTCGTGGGGTATACAAACGCCGGGAAGAGCACACTTTTCAATGCTTTGACCAAGGCGAGTTCCTATGTCGCCGACCAGTTATTTGCCACCCTGGACACCACGTCGCGCAAATTGTTTGTCGAAGGTGCGGGGGCGATTGTGCTATCGGATACGGTCGGGTTCATTCGCGATCTGCCGCATGCCCTGGTGGCAGCCTTTCAGGCCACTCTGGAAGAGACCGCGCAGGCAGATCTATTGCTGCACGTTGTCGATTCGGAGAGTCCGGATCGTTGCCAGCAGATTACGGCGGTCGAGTCGGTATTGGAGGAAATCGGCGCGCTCAATGTTCCGCAAATCCTGGTGTGGAACAAGGTAGATTTGACGGCAGCCAGCCCCGGAATCGAGCGCGATGACTGTGGTAATATTGCCAGTGTTCGTTTGAGCGCCCGCACCGGGGCCGGGGTATCGTTATTGCGGGAAACACTTGCTGGAATAGCAAGTCGGCATAACGCAATTCCTGCAATTCCTGCAATTGCTGCTTGATACCTCCTTGACGCATTTCTCTAATTCTTAATATCCAATCAAACTAAAGTGATCGCTGGAATACTCATGTCTCTGAACGACCACGGCTGGGGCAATCAGCCTGGCGGTGGCAAGCGCGGTGGTGGCAATCAAGGCCCTCCCGATCTCGAAGAACTCTGGCGCGACTTCAATCGCCGCTTGTCCGGCTTGCTCGGCAACAAGGGCGGCGGCAATAGCGGTGGCGGTGACTCAGGCAATCGCATGCCTTCCATCAGCCCGAAGCAGTTCGGTGGCGGCATCGGGATAATCCTGATGCTGGTAGCCGCAATCTGGCTGGCCAGTGGCTTTTACATTGTCGACGCCTCTCAGCGTGGCGTAGTGCTCCAGTTTGGTCGCTACAACGAAACCACGGAGCCCGGCTTGCGTTGGCGCCTGCCGTGGCCGATTCAGAGCAACGAAATCGTCAATCTTACCGGTGTGCGGACCGTCGAAGTCGGCTATCGAGGGACGGACAAGAACAAGGTGCCGAAAGAGGCGCTGATGCTGACAGACGATGAGAATATTGTCAGCGTGCTTTTCGCTGTGCAGTATCTGCTCAAGGACCCCAAAGACTATCTATTCAACAATCGCAACCCTGACGATGCAGTCATGCAGGCGGCGGAAACGGCGATTCGCGAGGTGGTCGGCAAAAACAAGATGAACTTTGTGCTCTACGAAGGACGCGACCAGATCGCGGCGAACACGCAAAAGCTGATTCAGGACATTCTCGATAGGTATAAAACCGGCATCCAGATTCGTTCCGTGAATATGCAGGGCACCCAGCCGCCAGAACAGGTGCAGGCCGCTTTCGATGACGCCGTCAAAGCCGGGCAGGATCGCGAGCGTCAGAAGAACGAGGGCCAGGCTTATGCCAATGATGTAATCCCGCGTGCGCGTGGTGCTGCTTCCCGCTTGAAGGAAGAGTCCGAGGGCTACCGGCAGCGAATTATCGTTACAGCCGAAGGCGATGCCTCGCGTTTCAAGCAGATTCTTACCGAATACAGCAAGGCGCCGGAAGTCACTCGCAGCCGAATGTATCTGGAAACCGTTGAACAGGTCTATGCCAATACCAGCAAGGTGATGCTGGATGCAAAAGGCTCGGGCAATTTGCTCTATCTGCCGCTCGACAAGTTGATGCAGGTGACGGCTGCTGCTCCGCAATCAGCCGAAGCTGCTGTGATCGATACTCCGCCACAACTTGAGCGTTCAACAGCGGGCGATGTCCGTTCCCGTAGTGGCAGTTTGGGTTCACGCGAAAGAGGGGAGCGCTAATGCAACGCCATCTGTCTTTCGTCGCATCCTTCCTGTTCGGCATCCTGGCCCTGTTCGCCATGACGGTTTTTACCGTCGATCAGCGTCAGGCTGCGATCATTTTCCAGCTTGGAGAGATCAAGGAAGTTATTTCCGAGCCCGGCCTTGCGTTCAAGTGGCCAATGATCCAGAACGTGCGGATATTCGACAAGCGCATTCTGACTATGGATACACCCGAACCAGAGCGCTTTCTCACTGCCGAAAAGAAACCGGTTCTCGTTGACGCCTTCGTCAAGTGGCGGATTCACGATGTCAGGCAGTACTACATCTCGGTGGGCGGGGATGAGACACTGGCCAGAACCCGCTTGTCGCAAACGGTCAATTCCGGACTGCGCGAGGAATTTGGCCGGCGCACGGTGCACGACGTGGTTTCCGGCGCGCGCGATGACATCATGGTATCGGTACAGAAGAAGGCCGATATCGATATGCGTACGATCGGTGTTGAAATCGTCGACGTCCGCTTGAAGCGTGTTGATCTGCCGCCGGAAGTCTCCGAGTCGGTCTATCGGCGCATGGAAACAGAACGCAAGCGGGTCGCCGCCGAATTGCGCGCGGAAGGTGCTGCCGAGGCTGAAAAAATCAGGGCGGACGCGGACCGACAACGCGAGGTTATTCTGGCGGAAGCCTATCGCGATGCGCAGAAGATCAAGGGAGAAGGCGATGCCAAGGGTGCAGCAATCTACGCTCGTGCCTTTGGCGAAAATGCGGAGTTTTATGCGTTCTATCGCAGTCTCGAAGCCTATCGCAGCAGTTTCAAGAACAAGAGCGACTTGCTGGTGATCGAACCCAATTCCGAGTTCTTCAAGTATCTGAAGAGCAGCGGCAAGGGCAAGTGATCCGGGTAGTGCAGGTGGCCTGAAATGCTGAACACCGTGCTGCTGGCTTGTGCATTAATGCTCGTGATCGAAGGCCTGCTGCCATTTCTTGCGCCGCGAGTCTGGCGCGACACCTTCCGTCGCGTGACCGAGTTGAGTGACGGGCAGATACGGTTCATCGGTCTGTCGTCGATGCTTGCCGGCATTGTTTTGCTAACCGTGTTTCGCTGACTGCCATGGCGAATCGGCGTTGGTTGTTGCCTGAGGCGATAGAAGACGTGCTGCCGCGTGATGCGCGGCGCATTGAGAGTTTGCGCTGCCGTCTGCTTGAGGAATTCGCCCGCAACGGTTACGAGTACGTCATTCCTCCCCTGCTCGAGTACGTTGAATCCCTGCTTACCGGTAGCAGTCATGATCTTGATCTGCGAACCTTCAAGCTGGTCGATCAGATTTCCGGTCGAAGCATGGGCGTGCGTGCCGATATCACGCCGCAAGTGGCGCGTATTGACGCCCACCTGTTGAACCGCAAGGGAGTCACCCGATTGTGCTACTGCGGCAGCGTGCTGCATACACTGCCGGCCGGCTTCAATGCGACTCGTGAGCCTTTGCAGATCGGCGCGGAACTCTATGGACACGCGGGCCTGGAAGCTGACATCGAGGCGATTCGCCTGCTCGCCACCGCGCTTGGGTTTTGCAAGGTTCCCGCATCCCGCATCGATCTCGGACACGTCGCTGTTTTTCGTAGTTTGAGCCAAGAAGCAAGGCTTTCCACTGAAGCCGAGGAGGAGCTATTTGGTGCGCTTCAAGGAAAGGATGTTCCAGCCTTGCGTGAATTGGTGGCGGGTATCCCCGAGCCTGTTCGGTCCGCGTTGCTGGCATTGCCGGAGCTTTATGGTGGCCGGAAAGTGCTGGATCGCGCAGCGAAGGCGTTGCCTGCCTTGCCCGCGATATCCGCAGCCTTATCTGATCTGAACCGGTTCGCTGACGCGCTCGATGATTTGCCCTTGAGTTTCGATCTGGCGGATTTGCGCGGTTACCACTATCACAGCGGCGTGGTATTCGCGGCCTATTGCGCAGGTAGCCCAGCGGCCATTGCGCTGGGCGGTCGCTACGATGATTTCGGACGCGCTTTTGGACGCGCTCGACCCGCAACCGGGTTTTCCATGGATTTGCGCGAACTGGCGCGACTGTCGCCGAACGATGAGCCGCGTGGGGCAATTCTCGTTCCCTGGCCTGAAGATGATGCCCTGCATGCCGAGGCCTTGCGCCTGCGCGCGCAGGGCGAGCGCGTTGTGCTGGCGCTGCCGGGCCATGACGGCCATTGGCGCGAAGCCGGCTGCGACCGGATGCTGGTTCGCAGCGGCACTGACTGGATTATTGAATCTCTGAAGGAAGATTGAAATGGCAAAGAACGTTGTGGTTGTCGGCACCCAGTGGGGCGATGAGGGAAAGGGCAAAATCGTCGATTGGCTGACCGATCATTCGCAGGGTGTGGTGCGCTTTCAGGGCGGGCACAATGCCGGGCATACGCTGGTTATCGGCGGCAAGAAGACGGTTCTGCATCTTGTGCCCTCCGGCATCCTCCGTGCCGGCGTTACCTGTTACATCGGCAATGGAGTCGTGCTGTCTCCGGAGGCGCTGATCAAGGAACTGGACGAACTGGCAGCAGCAGGAATTGACGCCGAAGCGCGGCTGAAAATTTCGGAAGCCTGTCCGTTGATTCTGCCGTATCACCAGGCGATGGATGTTGCCCGCGAAATCGCGCGCGGCAGCAACAAGATCGGGACAACGGGCCGTGGTATTGGCCCCTGCTACGAAGACAAGGTGGCGCGTCGCGGCCTTCGCCTGCAGGACCTGACCAAGCCGAAACGTTTCGCCGAGCGTCTGGTCGAGATCCTCGAATACCATAACTTCGTGCTGAAAAATTTCCACGGCGCCGAGCCTGTCGATTTTCAACAGGTCTACGACGGCGCGATGGCCATTGCCCCGCGCCTGATCAAAATGATCGCCGATGTGCCGCGCGCCCTTTATGACGACCACAAAGCGGGAGCCAACCTATTGTTCGAAGGCGCCCAGGGTACGCTGCTCGATATTGATCACGGGACCTACCCGTTTGTCACCTCTTCCAACTGCGTTGCGGGCGCGGCTGCGGCTGGCGCCGGTGTCGGGCCCGGAATGTTGCACTACATCCTTGGCATCACCAAGGCCTACACCACGCGTGTTGGCGGCGGCCCGTTCCCGACCGAGTTGTATGACGCGCTGGAAAAGCAGGATCCGGTGGGCAAGCATATGGCGACCAAGGGCCACGAATTCGGTGCCACGACAGGGCGTGCGCGACGCTGTGGCTGGTTCGATGCGGCTGCATTGAAGCGGGCGATCCAGATCAATGGAATCTCGGGCCTGTGCATCACCAAGCTCGACGTGCTTGATGGCGTCGAGGAACTCAAAATCTGTACCGGCTACCGCATCAATGGCAGTGTTTCGGACATTCTGCCGGTGGGCGCAGACGATCTCGCGTGCTGCGAGCCGATATACGAGTCTTTGCCGGGCTGGAAGGGAAGTACGGTAGGGGCAAAGACACTGGACGCCTTGCCGACGGAAGCACGCGCCTATATCAGTCGAATAGAACAACTGTGCGACGTTCCGGTGGATATGATTTCGACCGGACCGGATCGCGACGAGACGATTGTTCTACGACATCCGTTCGAGTAAGCAGTCACTGAACAAACAAAGGGCCGTCAGCAACAAAACTGGCGGCCCTTGCTCTTTTCGTTATCGCGTAACATGCTTGGTGCCCAGGAAGGGACTCGAACCCCCACGCCTCTCAGCGCTAGTACCTGAAACTAGTGCGTCTACCAATTCCGCCACCTGGGCTGGCGCGAAACGAGGCGCGAATTCTAAAGGAAAACACCAGATTGTCAAACAAGCCACATAAGAACCAGAAGCTTTCCGCAGTACGTCGCGCCGATCCGCAGTTCGAACGCGAAAAGGCCCAGTACGAGCATCCGCTGCCGAGTCGCGAATACGTCCTGGAAACTCTTTCCGCGCAGGGTGCGCCATTGGAACTCGGGCGTCTCGTGGAACTGCTCGACATCCAGCCGTATGAGCTTGAACCCTTCCAGCGTCGCTTAGGTGCCATGGCGCGTGATGCGCAATTGATGCAGAACCGGCGTGGCGACTGGCTGATCCCGGACAAGGCCGACCTGATACGCGGTCGCGTTGCCGGTCATCCGGACGGTTTCGGTTTTCTGATTCCCGACGAAGAGGGTCCCGACTTATTCCTTTCCGCAAAGGAAATGGACAAGGTGCTGCATGGCGACAAGGCCATTGCACGGGTGATCGGCATCGACCGCAAAGGACGGCCGGAGGGGAAGATCATCGAAGTGACTGAGCGCGTGAATCGGCATGTGGTCGGGCGCGTGATCGAGGAACATGGCGTGCGCTTCGTCGTTGCCGAAAACAAGCGCATCAGCCAGGATATTTTGCTGGCGCCACCGGAGAAGGGGGCGAAAAAATCGCTCAAGGCGCTATCGGGTCAGGTGGTAATGATTGAACTGATCGAGCAGCCAAGCAAGCACTCCCAGCCGATCGGGCGTCTGATTGAAGTTCTTGGAAACTATGCCGATCCAGGCATGGAAATCGAAATAGCACTACGCAAGCACGAACTGCCTTACGAGTTTTCGAAAGATACGCTGGCTGAAACCCGCAAGTTGCCCGACGCCGTGCGCAAGTCCGACTGGAAGGGTCGCGAAGACCTGACCGGCATGCCACTTGTGACCATTGACGGCGAGACGGCAAAAGATTTTGACGACGCCGTGTTTTGTGAACGCAAAGGCAAGGGTTTCCGACTTGTCGTTGCCATCGCAGATGTTTCGCATTACGTCACGGCGGGCAGCGCGCTGGATGCCGACGCCTACGCGCGCGGCAACTCGGTGTATTTCCCGCGGCGGGTCATACCCATGTTGCCGGAGAAGCTCTCGAACGGCCTGTGCTCGCTCAATCCTCAGGTGGAGCGGGCGTGCATGGTGTGTGACATGGCGATCAATGCCACGGGCGCCATTACCGGGTATCGTTTTTACTCAGCGGTGATGTTCTCGCAAGCACGATTGACCTATACCGAAGTTGCCGCCGCTCTGTACGACAAGAATGCTGAAGTACGCAGTCGCCTGGCTCCGGTGTTGCCGCATCTGGAGGCCCTGGATGCGCTCTATCGCCAACTGGCCAAGGAGCGCGTCAAGCGCGGCGCGATTGACTTCGAGACCACCGAAACGCGCATGGTGTTCGACGATCACGGCAAGATCGAGCGTATCGAAGCTTATGAGCGCAACGAAGCCCATCGCCTGATCGAAGAGTGCATGTTGGCGGCCAACGTCTGTGCCTCGGAGTTTCTGCGCGAAAGCGAGCATCCGTCGCTTTACCGCGTGCATGAAGGCCCGACGCCGGAGCGTCTGCTCAAGCTGAGAGACTTTCTCGGTACCTTTGGTTTTCAGCTCGGTGGCGGCGACTCACCCAAGGCGCAGGACTACGCCAAACTGCTGGAGATGATCGGTCAGCGACCGGATCGTCAATTGCTGCAAACGGTGATGCTGCGGTCTTTGCGTCAGGCCATCTACAGCCCCGACAATGTCGGCCACTTTGGCTTGGCTTACGAGAGCTATACCCATTTCACCTCGCCAATCCGCCGGTATCCCGATCTGCTGGTGCATCGCGCCATAAAGTCGGCGCTGGCGGCACGGCGATACGAGCCCGGCAACTGGGAAGAAATCGGCCTGCACTGCTCCATGACCGAACGGCGGGCGGACGACGCCACGCGCGATGTCGAGGCTTGGCTCAAGTGTTTCTACATGAAGGATCGCGTTGGCGAAATATTCGAGGGCAGTATTTCTTCTGTCGTGCCCTTCGGCATTTTCGTAGCGCTGGACGGCGTATTTGTCGAAGGTCTGGTGCATGTTTCGGAGCTGGGCCAGGACTATTTCCATTTCGACGAGAAATCTCATGCTATGGTGGGAGAACGTAGCGGAAGGCGCTTTCGTCTTGCCGACCGCGTGAGCGTGCAGTTGACGCGAGTGGATATGGAAGCCAACAAGATTGATTTTCGTCTTGCCGAAGAAACGCCGGTGCGATCCAACAAAACAAGGCGTTAAGTGGTGCAGAGCGCGGCAACAGCGCTCACCCGGATACCGAAAGGTGGAGTAGATGTATACCGGAATACTTGATCTCTCTTGGTGGGGCTATGTGCTTGTGACCCTGGCGTTGACCCACATCACCATTGCGGGCGTGACAATTTTTCTGCATAGACATCAGGCGCATCGCGCGCTGGAACTGGGGGGGATTCCCAGCCATTTCTTTCGCCTGTGGCTGTGGCTCACAACCGGCATGGTCACCAAGGAATGGGCGGCGATTCATCGCAAGCACCACGCCAAATGTGAGACGGTCGACGATCCGCACAGTCCGCGAATAGCCGGTCTCAATCGGGTGCTCTGGACGGGCGTGCTGCTCTACGTGAAGGAATCGCGCAACGCGGAAACCATGGAGCGCTATGGGCACGGCACGCCGGACGACTGGCTGGAGCGAAACCTGTATTCGCCGCTGCACAAGCTTGGCGTGGTCATCATGCTGGGCATTGATATCGCCTTGTTCGGCGTCTGGCCCGGTGTTCTGATATGGGGCGTGCAAATGATCTGGATTCCCTTCTGGGCCGCTGGCGTCGTGAATGGCATCGGCCATTTCTGGGGATACAGGAATTTCGCCTGCGCGGATGCCTCGACCAATTTCTTTCCGCTGGGCATTCTGATCGGTGGCGAGGAACTGCACAACAATCATCACGCTTTCGCCAGTTCGGCCAAGCTATCGAACAAGTGGTACGAATTTGACATCGGCTGGATGTATATCCGCCTCATGGAAATGGCTGGCCAGGCCCGAGTCAAGAAGGTGGCCCCGCGACCCAAAATTGGCGTCATTCGGCCCGCGATCGATCTGGATATGCTGCAGGCAGTCGTGACACATCGCTACGACGTATTGGCGAAATACCTCAAGACATTGCGCCAGCTTGCCGGCGAGGAATTTGCGCAACTGAAGGTGGATGCTCGTGAAGGCCGCATGGTGAAGCGTCTTCTGGGTGAAGATGGCGCGGCGCTGCCGGCACTGCAGCAGGAGCGTCTGGCGGCGCTTCTGTCCCGTAGCGAGGCTCTGAGCAAGGCTTATGTGATGCGTGCTGAACTCGAGGCTCTATGGGCACGTTCCTCAGCCACGCATGAACAGTTGGTTAAGCAGTTGCAGGATTGGATTGCCCGTGCCGAACAAAGCGGCATTCGGCAGTTGGAGGAGTTTTCGCTGAGGCTGCGCTGCTACGCTGTCTGATCACACGCCGGCCAACAAAAAACCCGCTCGATAAATCATGGAGCGGGTTTTTTATTGGTCACGCTGGACTTACTTCAGCTTGACTTCCTTGTAGGCGACGTGCTTTCTCGCCTTCGGGTCGTATTTCAGGAATTCCAGTTTCCCCGGGGTGGTCTTCTTGTTTTTCGTGGTGGTGTAGAAGTGTCCGGTACCTGCAGTGGATTCCAGTTTGATTTTTTCGCGTCCGCCCTTGGCCATGATGCTCTCTCCTGATTAGACGCGTTCGCCGCGTTCACGCAGCTCGGCGAGGACAATATCGATGCCCTTTTTGTCAATGGTGCGCAAACCGGCGTTTGATACGCGCAGGCTCACCCAGCGATTTTCGGTTTCTATCCAGAAGCGGCGATGATGCAGATTCGGCAGAAAGCGACGCTTGGTCTTATTGTTGGCGTGGGAAACATGATTCCCTACCATCGGGGCCTTGCCCGTCACTTGACATACGCGAGACATGTAGTGCTCCTGAATGCTGATTTTGCAAAGCTGGCTAGTTTACCAAACTATTGCCCTAAAACTCAATCCTTTTATCAGATTAAGCCCCGCTCCGCGAACGACAGCGGCTTTGCGTTCCCGGCCACGATGAAATGGTCTACAAGTTTTACGTCGATCAAGGCCAGCGCCTGCTTTAGGGCCGAAGTAAGCACTTCGTCGGCGCGAGAGGGTTCGGCGAGGCCGGAGGGGTGGTTGTGGGCGAATATCACCGCCGCGGCGTTGTGCGCCAGCGCTCGTTTGACGACTTCGCGCGGATAAACACTGGTTTGCGTCAGCGTTCCCCGAAACAGTTCCTCGCTGACGATCAGTCGATTCTGGGCATCGAGCCACAGGGCGAGGAACACTTCATGTGGCCGATTGCCAAGAGATAGGCGCAGCCAGTCGCCCACTGCCTGTGGCGAAGCCAGCGAATCTCTGACCTTCAGAGCACCCGCCAGTGCGCGGCGTGCCAGTTCCAGCGAAGCGGCAAGTTGGGCGGCTTTTGCGGGGCCGATACCGGGCAGGCAGGCAAGTTCCTGGGTGCTGGCTGCGGCCAACTTGGCCAAGTTGCCATCGAAGCGGGTCAGCAGTTCGCGCGCCAGGTCGACGGCACTCTTGCCGCGAACGCCGACGCGCAGAAATATGGCGAGCAGTTCCGCATCCGACAACGCCGCTGCACCTTGCAGGACAAGCCGCTCGCGCGGACGCTCGGCGGCGGGCCAATCGCGTATGGCCATGGTTTAGAATCCGTGTTTGAGTGCCTGTTGGCGGGATTTTAATGTCATGAATGAGTTTCAGGGCAAACGCATCGTGTTGGGCGTGACGGGCGGTGTGGCGGCATACAAGGCGGCGGAACTGGTGCGTCTTCTGGTCAAGGCTGGTGCGGAAGTCGATGTCGCACTGACTGCAGCGGGCGCGCAGTTCGTCGGCTCCGCCACTTTCCAGGCGCTTACCGGTCGTCGCGTCTGGCAGGCGCTGTGGGATGAGCGCATGGACAACGGCATGGCTCACATAGATTTGACGCGGGGCGCAACCGCCTTGCTGGTCGCACCCGCAACGGCTGACTTCCTCGCCAAGCTGACTCATGGCTTTGCCGACGACTTGCTGTCCACGGTCTGCCTGGCGCGTGACTGCCCACTGCTGGTGGCGCCGGCGATGAACCGCCAGATGTGGGAAAACCCGGCAACTCAGCGAAATGTAGCGCAATTGCGTGCCGATGGGGTCAGCATTCTTGGTCCTGCGTACGGCGAGCAAGCCTGCGGCGAAACAGGCGATGGACGCATGTTTGAAGCCGGTGAACTGTTCGAGGATCTGTATGCATCCCTGCAAACCAAGCCTTTGGCGGGCAAGCGTGTCATGTTGACCGCCGGGCCGACTTTTGAAGCGCTTGATCCGGTGCGTGGACTCAGCAATTCCAGTTCGGGAAAGATGGGGTTTTCCCTGGCGCGTGCCTGTGTCGAGGCAGGCGCGGAAGTCACGCTGATTGCCGGCCCGGTGACGCTCGCCACGCCACGCGGGGCACGTCGCGTCGATGTGCAAAGCGCATTGCAAATGCATGCAGCAGTGCTGCAGGCGATGCCCGGGCAGGACGTGTTCATCGGCGTAGCGGCGGTGGCCGACTACCGGCCACGTCAGACGGCAGCGCACAAGATGAAGAAGGGCACGGATAGCCTGACCATCGAACTCGAAGCTAATCCCGACATTCTTGCCGAAATCGCTGCGCGACCGGATGCGCCGTTTTGTGTCGGCTTCGCCGCCGAAAGCCGGGATCTCGCGACCTATGCCGAGGGCAAGCGCCTGGCCAAGAAGCTGGCACTGGTAGTCGGCAATCTGGTGCAGGACGGCTTGGGCGGTGACACCAATAGCGTGACACTGTTCGACGCGGCGGGAGCCCATGTCCTGCCACCCGCCGGAAAAATCGATGTGGCGCGTGACATCGTCGCGCATATCGTTCGCTTGATGGAGCGACACAGTGGCAAACATTGACCTCAAGATACTTGATGCCCGCCTGAAAGAAGAGCGCTACGCGCCGCAATACGCCACGCCGGGGTCGGCCGGCATCGACTTGCGTGCCTGCATCGAGATGGCGATCAAGATCCGACCCGGGGAAACCATCCTGATCCCGACCGGGATCGCCGTACACATCGCCGATCCCGGACTGGCGGCGATGATCCTGCCGCGCTCCGGCCTCGGCCACAAGCATGGCATTGTCCTCGGCAATCTGGTTGGCCTGATTGATTCGGACTACCAGGGCGAGATATTCGTGTCGACCTGGAATCGCGGTCACGATGGCTTCACCCTGAATCCGTTGGATCGTCTGGCGCAACTCGTGGTCGTGCCTGTGGTGCAGGTGGTTTTCAATGTCGTCGACGAGTTTCCCGTCAGCGAGCGCGGCGCCGGCGGTTTTGGCAGCACGGGTGTTGCCGGATAGCACCAGAGTCAAGAAAGGAGTTGCACCCAATGAAAGCCAGTTTCGGTTTGTGGTTCATCGCGGTTTTCGGACTCACTTCCATGCCGGCCTTCGCGGCGCCGCCGGCCAGCGCGGCCGCATCGCGTGTCGCGGAGATCGTCGGGACGCGTTGCGCCCTGTGCCACGGGCCGGACGGTGAAAGCGCCAGCGCGGTATATCCGCGACTTGCCGCGCAACATCCGGACTACATTGCAAAGCAGTTGAAGGATTTTCGCGACGGGCGGCGCAAGAGCGACACCATGGCGGACATGGTGAAAGGCTTGGCCGACGAGGACATCGACGGTCTGGCGGGCTATTTTTCCGGCAAGAAGGCCGCTTCCCGCCAGTCCGGTGATGGCGATCTGGCGGCGGTGGGCAAGTTCATCTTTCAGCGCGGCAATTCCTACAGTGGGGTACCGGCCTGCGCTTCCTGCCACGGTGTCAACGGACATGGTACGCATCAACTTCCCCGTCTGGCAGGGCAGCATCCGGCATATCTGGAAATTCAACTGAAGGAATTCAGCAAACGCGAGCGGACCAACGACAATGCCGTGATGCATACCGTCGCCGCAAAATTGACTGAACTGGAAACGCGGGCCGTGGCGGTGTTCATTGGCGGTTTGCAGTAGCAGGTTCGCCGTCCCGCCATCCGCTACGGCGAAGAGAGCGTCTTTTGCTCGACCGCCCTGCAGCGCAGTTGTTTCATCAGAGCCGACTTTCGCCGATGCCAAAAAAAGACCCCGCCGCAGCGGGGTCTTTTTTTTTGGTGCTTGGGTACTTATCAGGTCGACATTTCGGTCAGGATGTTCTTCAACCAGCTTTCCGCGTAGATCGCTTCGACCTCCGACAGGTCAGGCGAGACGCCGACCGAGCCAGGAACGGCGATGATTGCGTTCTTCGCCTTGTCCACCTTGTAGACACCGGTCACCTCGACGGCTTCCTTGGCAGACAGGAAGCTGTAGCAGGTGTTGATGCCGGAGAAGTCGACGAGTTCCTTGCCGTTCATTGCGTTGACGATGTTGGTGGCGCAGGCCTTGGCTTCCGAATTGGCCGAGTAGCCGGACTTGGGCATGGCGCCGGCGATGCAGGCATCGCCAATGACGTGAATACCCTTGTGAATCGTCGATTCGAAGGATGTCGGATCGACCGGGCACCAGTTCTTGTCGGGACCGACAACACCGGCGGCGACAGCGATCATGCCCGCGCGTTGCGGCGGAATGAGGTTGACCACATCGCCGTGGACGTCTTCCAGACCCTCGATCACCACGGTCTTCTTGGCGACATTGATTTCGGTCACCTTCTTCGCCGGGCGATAGTCGATGATGCCCTCGTAGTGCTTCTTCCAGCCCTTGAGGAAGAGACCTTTCTTCGAGACGATGTCCGGATTGGCATCGAGCACAATGATCTTCGACTTGGGCTTGTGCTCCTTGAGATACATGGCAATCATGCTGGTCCGCTCGTACGGTCCGGGCGGGCAGCGGAAAGGTCCCAGCGGGATCGAGAGCACCACGGTACCGCCTGCGGGCATGGCTTCCAGTTGCTTGCGCAGCAGCACGGTTTGCGGACCGGCCTTCCACGCGTGGGGCATGACCTCTGGCGTTGTGGCCAGATCGTAGCCCTTGATTTCCTCGGTACGGAAATCGATGCCGGGAGACAGAACCAGGCGATCGTAGGTCACCTCGCCCATGGAAGTCTTCACCACTTTTTTGGCGGCATCGACACCGGTGACTTCGGCCTGCAACACCTTGACGCCGTGATTGGCCGTCAGTTTGTCGTACTTGATGGTCAGCGGCGACAAGTCCTTCATGAGGCCGCCGATGTAGAGATTGCTGAACGGGCAGGAGACGAAATGGTCATTGCGTTCGATCAGCACCACTTCGATGGATGAATCCATCATGCGGATGTACTTCGCCGCGATGGTGCCGCCATAGCCGCCGCCGACCACTACCACACGTCGTCCGCTGGTGGGGCCGCTGAGCCCTGCGGTGCTGGCACAACCTGCTGCCAGAGCGAGGCCCGAGGCGCCGCCGACAAGCTTGATGAAATTTCTGCGATCCAGAGTCATATTCATTCCCCCCTTATTTAACGCTGGCGTAGAAGTGCAAGAGCGCTTCCAGATCCGCCTTGGACATCGGATCGACCTTTTCCTTCATTTTCTCCGGCATCTTGCGCTTGCCGGACAGGTAGTCCGCCATCTGTATCTGCAGGTAGGGCAGCCATTGGCTGGCCATTGCAGGTGTATCGTCCTTGCCTTCCCTGCCGTCCTCGATGTGGCAGCGGCCGCAGTTGGAATCCTGCAGGCTGGCACCCTTGGCAATCTTCGCCTTGTCCAGCGTCTGATTGGTCGCGTGTAATTTCTGCTTGGAGAAGAACTCACCCATGGCGGTGATTTCGTCGTCGCTGAAGGCTTTCGCCAGGCGGCCCATGACCGTTGCCGGGCGGGCGCCGCTCTTGAATTTCTTCATCGCGTCGACGATCGCCTCTTTCGACTGGCCTGCCAGGCTTGGCATGCTGGGTCCGGCACTGCCGCCATTGGTGCCATGGCAACCGGCACAGGCGTTGGACAACATCGCCGGTGTGGCGGGTGCGGCCTGCGCCATTGCGGATATTGCCAGGACGCCTGTGGCTAGCGCCCATCCTTTCCACTTCATGGTCATTTTTGTCTCCTCCTTGGTATTGATGAAAGTACTGCTCGTGAAAACCAGAGTGCCGCCCTATTGCTTCTGGACGTCGATATAGCTCTTGACTTTCGGGTTCGGACTGTCAAGCCCGAATTGATAGCCCAGCGAAACATAGTGGAAGCGGGCGTTGGTGTAGTCCTCGTGCACCGCGAAGCCGAAGTTGTAGACCTTGCCGGCTGCGATGGCGTGGTCGCCCTTGCCGCCGCCTGCCAGGCTGCGTTCGAAGGTGACGACCCACTTGTTGCCTTCCTTCTTGCCTTCGGCCTTGATCAGCGCCTTGCCGCCTTCCATGTGGCGAGCTTCGGCGACATAGCCGTCCACCAGATCCTTCTCGCCGCTGCGGTACTGGATCAGATCCATGAACCTGCCGGAGGCCAGATCGGGATTCTTGATGTACTTGGTCTTTTTGTCATCCTTGGCGTTCTTCATGGTGCGCAGATCGCCGTGGCAGGTGGCCCAGCAGCCGTTGATTTCCGTACCTTCCACCGTGCCGCCACCGTCGAACATCATGGTCAGCTTGACTTCGTTTTTCGGGTCGAGCTTTTTCGTGCCGATTTTCGGCGGTACCCATTCGAAGCGGAAGTAGATTTTCTCGCCATCGTGGGCGGACTGGAAAATCACCGGAATCGAGCCAACCTTGCCGGCCGGCGGCGTCGGTTCGAGCACGGTCTTGGAACTGCCGAGCGGCTTGCCGGCAACGACATTGGCGCCGATTTCATTGGCGTCGCCTTCGTGGCACTTGGCGCATTGACGCTTCTTGTCCACGATGTCCGGCACCGCCGAGTGGTCGGGCTTGTTCATCACCCATTCCAGGGATGACTGGCCCGGATAGAACAGAGTCATCTTGCGCTGGGGAACCTTGCTCCAGTCCGGTGTGGCGAATGCTCCGCCGGAGACCAGCGCACCGGCGATCAACAACGCAATCTTTTTCATCCTTCAGTTTCTCCCAATATTCCGAAAAATGTGGCAGCAGGCCACACGCATAGTATCAGTTGTTTTTCTGCGACGCATCCGCTTGTTCCAGCAACTGATGAACCGGTTTGTGGGCGATGCCCTTGTGGCATTCGATGCAGGTTTTGCCGTCCTCGATCGCGCCTTCGTGCTTGACCACGGAGCGATCCTTCTGCTTTTCCGGGTCCATGGTTTCGAAGTTGTGGCAGTTGCGGCATTCCTTGGAGTCCCGGGCCGTCATCTGCGCCCAAACGCGCTTGGCCATGGTCAGGCGGTGAGCTTCGAATTTCTCCGGTGTATCGACGGTGCCCAGAATGTGTCCGACCACGTCGCGGGCAGCGATGAGCTTTTGCATGGATTTGAACATGTAATCGGTCGGTGTCTTGCTGCTGGCGACGTGACAGTCGGCGCATTGCACCGTGGTGCCGCTACGGTTCTTGTAGTGGACGGTCTTTTTCAGTTCCTCGAAAGGAATTGTCATCTCGTGGCAGGACATGCAGAATTCCGAACGATTGGTGTATTCCATGCCCATGTTAAGGCCACCCCAAATCGCGATGCCGCCAATCACACCGATCACAATCATGCGCAACATCGAGCATTTTGGCGGATTCAGTAGCGATTTGAAAAACCCGCGCTTGCTTTCGGCCTCTTGAGTATCGTCTGCCATGGTTAACTTCCAATGTGTCTGTCAGCCGCGAGCGGCAAACGTCGAGTTTCGAGTCAATGGAAATGGCATGACGCGCAGAGCAATGGCCGAACACGATGCGCCGATCTACGAAGAATCGGCGCGTGCTCTTGCCTCACCCATCTCCCCCTACTGCTTTATTGATAAACGCCATTATCGCTGCATGGGAATTATTGCAGGGTGGACGGAGTTGAGTAAAGAAAAATGTGATTGCGCCATCGAACAGGTTGTTTCTGACTTCATTAATACTGATGTATCGAATTGATTGAGCCGTGGGCCGGTGCGTGCCGGTCAACACCTTTTGGAACAATCATTCCGAACAGGATATCCGCCCGTTTTCTCGTGCTGACAATCTGTTCGCGCCGTATCGCCAGCGCCGACTTTTTCCGTTCATGCCAACCAGCGCATCAAGGGCGGTAGCAGCCAGGGCAGCAGCAGGGCGGTGAGCAGACCGTTGAACCCCATGGCCAGCGCAGCAAAGGCACCGGCCTGTTCGTTTTCCTGAAAGGCCCGTGCCGTGCCGATGCCGTGCGAGGCGATGCCCAGCGCAAAACCGCGCATGGCGGGATCATGAATTCTGAGCACGACGTACAGCCACGGCGCGCCAACGGCGCCCAGAATGCCAGTGAGGATGACCAGCACGGCGGTCAGCGAGGGCAGGCCACCGAGGCGTTCGGCAATGCCCATGGCAATCGGCGTCGTCACTGACTTTGGTGCCAGCGACAACAAGCTTGCGTCGCTGGCACCGAACAGGTCGCCGATCAGCACGGCGGACAGCGCGGCGCTGATCGAGCCTGCAAGCAGGGCGAGCAGTAGCGGTATGGCCATGCGCTTGAGGCGCGGCAACTGGGCGTACAGCGGAATCGCCAGGGCGACTGTGGCCGGTCCGAGCAGAAAATGCACGAACTGCGCGCCATCGAAATAGGTTTGATAGGCGGTGCCGGTCGCCCACAGCAACAGCACCAGCATGGTGACGGCGAGCAGCACCGGATTGGTCAGCGGATGCTCGCGACAGCGCTGGTTGATCAGCACCGCGCCCTGGTAGGCAAGCAGGGTGAGCGTCAGGCCGAGCAAGGGCGAGGCGGACAGATAAACCCAGATTTCATTGATGCGCGGGCTCATGGCCTGTGCTCCGGGTCGGCTCGCGGCGCGCTGCGCCGGGTCAGCGCGCGCAGGACGAGCGCGCTGATGGCGATGGTGATGAAAGTGCTGGCGACCAGCGCAATCAGCAGCGCTTGCCATTCCTCGGCCATGCGTTGCCAATGCAGCATGATGCCGACGCCGGCCGGTACAAAGAGCAGCGAGAGATGCTGCAACAGGTTCTGCGCCGTTTCACGTAATTCGAGGCTTGGCCCGCCGCGCCAGGCCAGCGCCGCGAAGAGCAGCGCCATTCCGATCACCGGGCCGGGTATCGGCAAGGAAAGGAAAATCGAAATGGATTCGCCGGCCAACTGGAACAGCAACAGCAGCGTGATTGCTTTAAGCATGGTGTGCGCTCCTTGCGAAAACGGCGCTCGGGTTGCCCCGTGCGCCGCTTCTGGTGGTGCGTTCGCCGTATCGTCAGCGCCGACTTTTCAGCCGACGCGCCGCGGACGCTTACTCCATCGCCTCGTACAGCGGCAGCGTGAGGAACTCCGGGTAGTTGTCGGCGAGCGACATTTCTTCGAAGATTTTCGCGGCCTGATCGTAGGTGGCTGTATCTTCGCCGGCTGCCGTTACAACCGCCTTCACCTTGGCCAGTTCCTCGGGGATGATGGCGCGCACCATGTCGGCGGTGACCTTGCGACCATCGTCGAGCTTGCCCTTGGGGCTGACCACCCACTGCCAGATTTGCGAGCGGCTGATCTCGGCGGTGGCGGCATCTTCCATCAGGTTGTGGATGGGCACGCAACCGTTGCCGGCGAGCCAGCTACCGAGGTAGTGGATGCCGACGTTGATGTTGTTGCGCACGCCGGTTTCGGTGATCGGGGTTTCCGGCTGGAAGTTGAGCCAGTCGGCGGGACCGAAGGTGTCGGTGCGCTGCTTGCCCCACTGGTTTGGCTTGTCGCCAAGCACCTTGACGAACTCTTCCATGGCGATAGGCACCAGCCCCGGGTGGGCGACCCAGCCGCCGTCGTAGCCGTCGTTGGCGTCGCGCGTCTTGTCGTGGCGAATGCCGGCCATGGCCTTGTCGTTGGCTTCCGGATCACCCTTGATCGGGATCAGCGCGCTCATGCCGCCCATCGCGGGCGCGCCGCGCTTGTGGCAGGCCTTGACCAAGGCCAGCGCGTAGCTGCGCATGAAGGGCACTTCCATGGTGATGGCGCCACGATTGGCGAGGCAGAAATCCTTGTTGCGTTTGAATTTCTTGATGCAGGAGAAGATGTAGTCCCAGCGACCGGCATTGAGGCCGGCGCTGTGCTCGCGCAACTCATAGAGGATTTCTTCGAGTTCGAAGGTGGCGAGAATGGTTTCGACCAGCACGGTCGCCTTGATCGTGCCCTGCGGCAGGCCGATCTCGTTTTGCGCCAAGACGAAAATGTCATTCCAAAGCCGAGCTTCGACGTGGCTTTCCATCTTCGGCAGGTAGAAGAACGGGCCGGCACCACGGGCAATTTGTTCTTTCGCGTTGTGGAACAGAAACAGCGCGAAATCGAAGATGCCGCCGGAGATGCGCTGGCCGTCGACCAGCACGTGTTTTTCGTCGAGGTGCCAGCCGCGCGGCCGCACTTGCAGGGTGGCGATCGTGTCGTTTAGCTTGTATTCCTTGCCGGCTTCGTTCTTGAAACTCAGCTCGCGGCGGATGGCCTGGTAGAGATTGATCTGGCCCTGGATCAGGTTGTCCCACTTCGGGCTGTTGGAATCCTCGAAGTCGGTCATGTAGCTGTCCGCCCCTGAGTTGTAGGCGTTGATGACCATCTTGGCTTCGACCGGGCCGGTGATCTCGACGCGACGGCATTCGAGCACCTTGGGTAGTGGCGCGATCTTCCAGTCGCCTTCGCGAATGTGCTTGGTCTCGGGCAGAAAATCGGGCATCTCGCCGGCATCGATGCGGTCTTGACGCGCAATGCGGGCCTTGAGCAGTTCCTGGCGGCGCGACTCAAAGGCGCGGTGCAGCTTGGCGGCGAGCGCGAGCGCGTCGTGGGTCAGGATGCTTTCGTAACCGGGCTTGAGGGGGGCGTTGATCTGAACGCCGGCGGGCAGGTTCATGGAGGACTCCTTGATAGGGGATGAAAACGATGTCTGAATTGTATTCTTGCCCAATCCGTAACAGAAGCTATGATTCGATCAATTGATTAATGACTCATAGTATCGAATGGACCAGTTCAAGCAGATTTCTGCCTTCGTCGGGGTCGCAAGTCGCGGCAATATGTCGGCCACGGCGCGTGCCGAGGGCGTCACCCCGGCGATTATCGGCCGGCGACTGGACGCGCTGGAGGAGCGCCTCGGCGTCAAGCTTTTGCTGCGCACCACGCGGCGAATTTCGCTGACTTTCGAGGGCGCTGCCTTTCTTGAGGATTGTCAGCGCATCCTGCGCGAACTGGCCGATGCCGAAGGCGCGGTGAGCTTGGGCAGCATCCGGCCCGGCGGGCATTTGAACATCTCGGCGCCGGCCGGGTTTGGTCGGCGCCACGTCGCGCCGCTTTTGATGCGCTTTATCGACGACAACCCCGAGGTCACGGCGCGCCTGGATTTGTCGGATCGCCTCGTCGATCTGGTCGACGAAAACGTGGATTGCGCCATACGCATCGGCGAGCTCGCCGATTCGAACCTGATCAGCATCCGCTTGGGCGAAATGCAGCGCGTGATCGTCGCCAGTCCGGCCTATATCGACGCATTCGGCGTGCCGCCAGCGCCGACTTTTCTGGCCGAACACAATTGCCTCGCACTGCGTCAGCAGCGCGGCTGGACCTTGCGCGTGGATGGCGAAGTGCAAGTGATGAAAGTCAGCGGCAGCCTGGAATGCAACGATGGCGCGGTTCTGCACGATTGGGTGCTGGCGGGCAAGGGCCTGGCCTGGCGCTCGCTGTGGGAAGTGGGTGCCGACATCGCGGCCGGTCGACTGGTCAGCGTGCTCGACGACCATGCCGCGCCTCCGGTGGGCATCCATGCCGTGGTGCCGCAACGCCGGCATCTGCCGCTGCGGGTGCGGTTGTTCATCGATTTGCTGAAAACCATCTGGCGTAACCCGGCCTATTGGCAGACGGCGACGCCCTAGTCGATAGTCCATTGGTAAAGCTTCACCACGGGGTACACGGAGGTCGCGGAGACAGGCGAATCCATTTTATGGTTTGATTTCTCCGTGACCTCCGTGTACTCCGTGGTGATCATTTGTCTTTCCAGTTCAAGTTCAACGAATCAAGGCAGTGCCTGTTTGAGAAAGTCGTCCAGCACGCGCACCCATTCGGCGCGGGCAAAGACAAAGCCTTCGTTGTGACCGCCTTCGATCTGAAGAAATTGCTTGGGCGGGCGGGCGGCCTCGAACAGTCGCTGGCCGTGGGCAAAAGGAATGATGTCGTCGTTGCGGCTGTGAATCACCATTATCGGGCAGTTGATTTGTACCAGGCGTTCCAACGTGTTGTAGCGGATGCGGGCGAGCAGGCGGATTGGCAGCAACGGATAAAGCTCCGCACCGAGGTCGGGAACCGATGTAAAGGTGGAGGCCAGCACCAAAGCGGCGGGTCGGTGTTGTGTCGCCAGTTGCGCCGCTTGGTTTGCAGCCACCGCGCCGCCCAGCGATTCGCCGAACAGCACGATGCGCTCGGCGGGAAAGCCGAGCGCTTGCGTGGCATGGTGCCAGGCGGCGTTGGCATCGAGGTAGGTACCTTCTTCCGACGGACTGCCGCTGCTGCGACCGTAGCCGCGGTAATCGATGATCAGCGTTGCCAGTCCCATGTTATGGAACATGCGCAGGTAGTCGAGGCGGTGCGCGATATTGCCGGCGTTGCCATGAAAGAAAAGCACCAGGCCGCGCGCCTGGTGTTTTTCTTTGCCGGGTAGGAACCAGGCGTCGAGACTTTCTCCGTCCGCTGTGGCTAGCTTCAGCGGAGCAAACGAAAGGCCGATATCGGAGGGGCTGGCGGCATGGCTGCGATCAATTTCCGGCAGGAATATCAGCTTTGACTGCGTGAAATACATCAAGGCCATGACGCCAAGATAGACCAGCAGCGCAATCTTCATTGCCGACCAAAACATTGTCCAGCTCCAAGTTGCAGCAGGTGTCGCCATCGAAGGAGCAATTCATTTTTCTTCGGGCGCAATGACAACTCTAACGCAAAAAAAAGCCGCAACGGTTCCCCGTTGCGGCTCGTTCGCTTGCGCCTTCGATTTAGTGAAACTGTTCTTCCTCGGTCGAGCCGGTCAGGGCCTTGACGCTGCTGGTGCCACCCTGGATCACGGTGGTGACGTCGTCGAAGTAACCGACACCGACTTCCTGCTGATGGGAGACGAAGGTGTAACCCTTGTCGCGGGCAGCGAATTCAGGTTCCTGCACCATCTCGACATAGTGCTTCATACCCTCGCCGCGCGCGTAGGCGTGGGCGAACTGGAAGCTGTTGTACCAGTTGATGTGGATGCCGGCCAGAGTGATGAACTGGTACTTGTAACCCATTGCGGACAACTCGTCCTGGAACTTGGCGATGGTCTTGTCGTCGAGGTTCTTCTTCCAGTTGAACGAAGGCGAGCAGTTGTAGGACAGAAGCTTGCCGGGGGAGGCGGCGAGTACGGCCTGGGCGAATTCGCGGGCGAATCCCAGATCCGGCTTGCCGGTTTCACACCACACCAGATCGGCGTAGGGGGCGTAGGCGACGCCGCGGCTGATCGATTGCTCGAGACCGTTCTTGACGCGGTAGAAGCCTTCCTGGGTGCGTTCGCCAGTGAGGAAAGGCTTGTCGTTGTCGTCGTAGTCGGAGGTGATCAGGTTGGCAGCCTCGGCATCGGTGCGTGCGAGCACAATGGTCGACACACCCAAAACATCGGCGGCGAAACGCGCGGCGATGAGTTTTTCGACAGCTTCCCGTGTCGGCACCAGCACCTTGCCACCCATGTGGCCGCACTTCTTGACGGCGGCGAGTTGGTCTTCAAAGTGCACGCCTGCGGCACCGGAGACGATCATGTTCTTCATCAGTTCAAAGGCATTGAGCACGCCGCCGAAACCCGCCTCCGCATCGGCAACGATGGGCAGGAAGAAATCGACGTATTCCTTGTCGCCAGGGTTGATGCCGCGCGACCATTGGATTTCATCAGCACGGATGAAGGTGTTGTTGATGCGGCGAACCATGGTGGGTACCGAGTCGTAGGCATACAGCGACTGGTCGGGGTACATGGTTTCCGAAGTGTTGCCATCGGCGGCAACTTGCCAGCCGGAGAGGTAAACCGCTTCCAGGCCGGCCTTGGCTTGTTGCATGGCTTGGCCGGCAGTGATCGCGCCGAAGGCATTGACATAACCTTTTTTGGCGCCGCCATTGACCAGATCCCACAGCTTTTCTGCGCCTCGCTTGGCCAGGGTATGGTCGATTTGCACCGAACCGCGCAGACGCACGACATCCTCCGCGCTATAACCGCGCTTGACGCTTTTCCAGCGGGGATTCTCTTTCCAGTCCTTTTCCAGGGCCGCAATTTGTGCTTTACGATCGGTCATGTTTTGTCCTCTGATGGGTCGTTGTCGAAGGGGAGCTCCAAGCAAAGCGGAGCAACGGCAACAGTATAAAGAGGATTTTGCGTTGCAGCAATAGTCTTATATAAGACTTTGCAAAAAACTTAACCGTTATTTAACAGCAAATTGAGCAACCAATTTCGCAATACGGGATTAGTTTTATTCTGATGAAACGTTTGAATATTTTGTTGATATATATCTTATATAAGACTTAGTCTGAGTGAAGCGCGGCCGTGCTTACAATAACGCCGTCTTCGTCGGCGTAAAGCCATTCGCCGGGCGTAAACGTAACTCCACCAAAACTAACCGAGATATCCGCCTCGCCGACGCTTTTCTTGATCGTTTTCATGGGGTGGGTATCAATCGCGAATACGCCGATGTCCATCGCGCCGATCGCTCGGGAATCACGAATGCAACCATAAACAACAATGCCCGCCCAGCCGTTCTTGACGCCCAGCGCCGCAAGCTGATCTCCGACCAGTGCCCGACGCAAACTGCCGCCGCCATCTATCACCAGTACGCGATTCTCGCCGGGGGATTCGAGAGCCTTTCTTACCAGCGAGTTGTCCTCGAACAGCTTCAAGGTCGCGATTGGTCCGTAAAAGGCTAAACGACCGCCGAAGCTGTTGAACATGGGTTCGACGACGCGCACAGTGTCTTCATGCGCATCGCAAAGATCGGTGGTTAACAAATCCATGGAATAAACCTTGCGACGTTTCAAATAGGTTGCGCAACCGGCAGCGCCGGTAGGCGATCTGTCAGGTCTAAATCGGTGCGGCGACGGGTGGCGCCGCTTTGGCTTCTTTTTCGAAACTGAGCACTACCTTCTCGTGCTCGTCGAGATCGATCGTCACGCGACCGCCATGAACCAGTTTGCCGAACAGCAGTTCGTCAGCCAAGGCCGAGCGAATGGTGTCCTGGATCAGTCGGGCCATTGGACGAGCGCCCATCAATGGATCAAAGCCCTTTTCACCAAGCCAGGCGCGTAGCGCATCGGTAAAGATGGCTTCGACTTTCTTTTCGTGCAGTTGACCCTCCAGTTGCATGAGGAACTTGTCCACCACGCGCAGGATGATCTCGGCATCGAGGGCGCGGAAGGAAATGATCGCATCCAGCCGGTTGCGGAATTCGGGCGTGAACATCCGCTTGATATCCGCCATTTCATCGCCTGGCCCCTTGTTGGTCGTGAAGCCCATGCTGGTCTTTTGCAAAGCCTCGGCGCCGGCGTTGGTGGTCATGACGATCACCACATTGCGAAAGTCCGCCTTACGGCCGTTGTTGTCCGTCAACGTGCCGTGATCCATCACCTGCAACAGGATATTGAATACTTCGGGGTGGGCCTTTTCAATTTCATCAAGCAGCAACACGGCGTGCGGCTTCTTGGTGACTGCCTCGGTGAGCAGTCCGCCTTGATCGAAGCCGACATAGCCTGGCGGCGCACCGATCAGCCGGCTTACGGCGTGACGCTCCATGTATTCCGACATATCGAAGCGGATGAGCTCGATGCCCATGCCGTAGGCCAGTTGGCGCGCGACTTCGGTTTTGCCGACACCGGTCGGTCCCGAGAACAAGAAGCTGCCTATGGGCTTCTGCGGATCGCCCAGCCCGGAGCGCGACATCTTGATCGCCTGGGCCAGCGCATCAATAGCCGACTCCTGGCCAAAGACCATGTTCTTCAGGTCGCGATCGAGGTTCTTCAGCGCTGAGCGGTCGTCGGCGGAAACGTGTTGCGGCGGAATGCGTGCGATCTTGGCAACAATGTCCTCAATTTCCAGCTTGCCGATGGTCTTCTTCTGTTTTGACTTGGGCAGGATGCGTTGGGCGGCACCGGCTTCGTCGATAACGTCGATCGCTTTGTCCGGCAAGTGGCGGTCATTGATGTACTTGGCCGCAAGTTCCGCTGCACTCGAAATGGCAGCAGCGGAATACTTGACGCCGTGATGCTCCTCGAAGCGGGATTTGAGCCCGCGCAGGATCGCAACGGTTTCGTCCACCGACGGCTCATTGACATCGACTTTTTGAAAGCGACGGGAAAGTGCGTGGTCTTTTTCAAAAACGCCGCGAAACTCGGTGTAGGTGGTGGCGCCGATGCACTTCAGTGCGCCGGATGACAAAGCCGGTTTGAGCAGGTTGGAGGCATCCATGGTGCCGCCTGACGCGGCGCCGGCACCTATCAGGGTATGTATCTCGTCGATGAACAGGACGGCATTCGGATTCTCCGCCAGTTGCTTGAGGACGCCTTTCAGCCGTTGCTCGAAGTCGCCGCGATACTTGGTACCGGCCAGCAATGCTCCCATATCGAGGCAATACACAGTGGCGTTGGCGAGTATTTCGGGAACACGCCCTTCGACAATATGGCGAGCGAGTCCTTCGGCAATGGCCGTTTTTCCGACACCGGCTTCTCCAACCAGCAGAGGATTATTCTTGCGGCGGCGGCACAAAGTCTGAATGACGCGTTCCAATTCCTTGTCACGTCCGATCAGAGGATCAATCTTGCCAGTCAGGGCCAGTTGATTGAGGTTTTGTGTGAAATTCTCTAGAGCGCCACCCTTTTCCTGCGATTCAACCTCGGTCTCGGCGGGCTCTTCCTTGGTGCCGGATTGCGGCGTCTTGGTAATGCCATGGGAAATGAAATTGACGACATCCAGGCGCGAAACATTCTGGCGCTGCAAAAAGAAGACGGCATGCGAATCTTTCTCACCGAAGATCGCCACGAGCACATTTGCGCCTGTCACTTCCTTTTTGCCGGAAGACTGCACATGCAGGATGGCGCGTTGGATTACGCGCTGGAACCCAAGGGTCGGCTGCGTGTCGATTTCTTCAATACCGGCGACGGTTGGCGTATGTTCATTGATGAAAGTCACGAGCTCCTTGCGCAAACCTTCAATATCCGCGGCGCAAGCACGCAGTACTTCTGCAGCCGACGGATTGTCGAGCAGCGCCAAGAGCAGGTGCTCGACGGTTATGAACTCATGGCGCTTTTGCCGTGCTTCAACAAAGGCCATGTGCAAGCTGACTTCGAGTTCCTGGGCAATCATCAGTTTTCCTCCATCACGCAAGCGAGCGGGTGCTGGTGCCGGCGCGAAAATGCGCTTACCTGTTCAACTTTTGTCGCGGCCACATCGTGAGGATACACTCCGCAGGCACCCTTTCCTTCGCGATGCACCTTGAGCATAACTTGCGTCGATTGCTCGCGCGACAAACCAAAAAACTTCTGCAGAACCGTTACGACGAAATCCATCGGTGTGAAATCGTCGTTGAGCAGCAATACCTTGTACATCGGTGGCGGCTTGGTCCGACTCTGCTCTGGCGCCAATGCGGCCCCACCTTCCGGCCCGACTTGCTTGCGTGTAACCATAATTGAATTCTAATGGGAATCCTACACAGTACAACACCTCGAAAAGGAGGGGAATAAGGCGCCGATGTCTGTGTATTTTGGGTCGTGTGTCAAATATACAAGGGCTGCGGGTGTGCGATGCAGCATCGAAAGTTGTTGACGCTGCTTGACAAAGTGCGTAAAACGCGAAACGTGTTTAGTTCAAAGTCCCCGCAGTGACCCTCGGTCGTCTCACAGTCTGTCAAATTGCAGCTCCTCTGAATCGCCGCTTGGCCCCCTCTGCTATTCCGAATTTGAGCTTTAAACATGCCCCGGCCGGGGTGCGGCGTTTTGCAGCCCGCAGCGGTGGCCGATTTGTTCGTTTTGATTAAGGAAAAAGTTACATGGCAACTGGTACAGTTAAATGGTTCAACGACGCCAAAGGTTTTGGTT
>JAIPCT010000138.1 GCA_021738065.1 Burkholderiaceae bacterium | reverse complement strand
CCGGCGCGGCCGCTGTACCCGGTGCGGCAACGGTTGCGGTGCCTGCGACAGTCATCGCGCCCGGGGCATCAAGTGCTCGAGTCAAGACAGATCTGTACATCGCCGATGTTTCCGCCCAGGGTGGGGACATAACCCGGCTGGAGTTGGTCCAGCATCCTGCAACCGGGGACAAATCCAAGCGCTTCGTGCTGCTGGACAATGGCAGCAGCCATCTTTATCTCGCACAGTCCGGACTGATCGGGGAGGGTTTGCCCAACCACAAGACGGAATGGACGCTCGCCAGCGGCGATCATGTACTGAAGGACGGCGATCAGCAACTTGAGATGCGCCTCGAGGCTGTGGGCGCTGCTGGCAAAGTCGTCAAGACCTACACTTTCCACCGCGGCAGTTACAAGATCGACGTGCGTCACGAAGGCGTCATGGCCGGTGGGCATGCCTACTATCAATTGACTCGCGATGGCAAGCCGGCAGAGGCTGGCGATGGCAACTCCATGATGATGGGCGTGTCGACCTTTACCGGACCGGCAGTATTTACCGACCTGGAGAAGTTTCAGAAAGTCAGCTTCGAAGAGATTCAAAAGAATTCGGCGAAGTTTGCACACAAGGCCGATAACGGCTGGGTGGCCATGGTGCAGCACTACTTTGTGGCGGCCTGGTTGCCGACGGTCGGCGCATCGCGCGAGTTCTATATGCGCAGTGTGGGTGCAGATTTGTATTCGGCGGGAGTTATCGTTCCGGTCGGCGCGGATGGCACGAGCAGTGTTGCGCTGTATGCCGGTCCGCAGGAACAGGAAAAGCTTGAAGCCATCGCTCCGGGACTTGATCTGGTTGTCGACTACGGCTGGTTGACGGTGATCGCGGCGCCGCTGTTCTGGGTTTTGGCGGCAATTCACAAACTCGTGGGCAACTGGGGCTGGGCCATCATCGGGCTGACGGTCCTGATCAAGCTGGCTTTTTTCCCGCTGTCGGCCGCAAGCTACAAGTCGATGGCGAAAATGCGGGTGCTCACCCCGAAACTGGTCAAGCTCAAGGAAGCCTACGGCGACGACAAGGCGCGTCTGAATCAGGAAATGATGGCTTTGTACAAGAAGGAAAAAGTGAATCCCCTCGGCGGCTGCTTGCCGGTGCTGGTGCAGATTCCCGTATTCATCGCGCTCTATTGGGTGCTGTTGGGCACCGTCGAGATGCGCAACGCACCCTGGTTGGGCTGGATCAGCGATTTGTCGGTCAAGGATCCGTTCTACGTGCTGCCTTTGATCATGGGCGCCACCATGTTCATTCAGACCAAGCTCAATCCGACGCCGCCGGATCCCATTCAGGCCAAGATCATGTTGTTCATGCCAATTGTGTTCACCGGCATGTTCCTGTTCTTTCCGGCGGGACTGGTGCTCTACTGGACGGTCAACAACACCTTGTCGATAGCGCAGCAATGGCAGATCACCCGGATGGTTGAGGCTGGGGAAAAGAAATAGGCTTTACCTAGTTTCGCCAGAATGGAACAGGGTTTTTTGGCGCGGCTTACTCCAAACCAGGGAGTGCAGATGGGTTCACCGCGCGCCGAAAGCATTGCTGCCATTGCTACCGCCCCGGGGCGTGGTGGTATCGGGGTGGTGCGGGTATCAGGACCGGATTTGCTGGGCTTTGCTGCGGCACTGACCGGCAAAGCGCCACCGCCCAGGCGTGCAGTACTGGTTGATTTCCTGGCCGCCGATGGCGCAGCCATCGACCGCGGCATCGCACTTTACTTCCCCGCCCCCGCCTCTTTTACCGGCGAAGATGTGCTGGAACTCCAGGGTCATGGCGGCCCTGTCGTGATGCAGATGCTGCTGGTGCGCTGCATTGAACTCGGTGCGCGGGTGGCGGAACCCGGGGAGTTCTCGCAGCGCGCCTTTCTCAATGACAAGATCGACCTGGTCCAGGCGGAAGCGGTTGCCGACCTTATCGAGGCCAGCACCGCGGCAGCGGTGCGTTCGGCGGTGCGCTCGCTGTCCGGAGAGTTTTCCCGCGAAGTGCATGCGCTGGTGGCGCGGCTGGTCGAGTTGCGCATGCTGATCGAAGCAACGCTGGATTTTCCCGAGGATGAAGTGGATGTGCTGAGGGATACCGACGTTGCCGCGCGCTTGTCGGGGTTTCGCGACGACCTGGAATCCTTGATGAACCGGGCGCGCGCCGGACATGTTTTGAGCTCCGGCTTGCATGTGGTGCTGGCCGGCATGCCCAATGTCGGCAAGTCGTCCCTGCTCAATCGACTGGCGGGCGAGGAGCGCGCGATTGTCACCGAGGTTGCCGGCACCACGCGCGATGCGGTACGCGAAACCATACAGATCGAGGGCATACCGCTGCACATCATCGACACGGCAGGCTTGCGCGACACCGACGATGTGGTCGAAAAAATCGGCATCGAACGCGCCTGGGCGGAGATCGAACGGGCCGACGTGGTCCTTCAATTGCTCGATGCACGCAGCGGCGAAACACCGGCCGATCACGCAATCGCCGTGCGCCTGCCGGCCGGCGTCGAACGAATCGTGGTGGAAAACAAATGTGATCTGGCGGGGCAGGCCGCGGCACGCGATACGGTTGGGGGGCGCGTACATCTGAGGCTTTCGGCGAAAACCGGCGAAGGCATTAATTTTCTGCATGACGAGTTGCTGCGCGTGGCTGGCTGGAGCGGGCACGGCGAAGATGTGGTGCTGGCGCGCGAACGGCATCTGGAGGCGCTTGCCACGGCGGCTGAAAAGTCGGCGCTGGCGGCACGGCGATTGGGGCAGGTCGAACTCTGCGCCGAGGAGTTGCGCCTGGCTCAGGAAGCCCTGTCGCGCATTACCGGCGAATTTCGGGCCGATGATTTGCTGGGGGAAATCTTCTCCCGTTTTTGTATCGGCAAGTAGCCGACCGCATGGGCGAGCTCGATCTTGTTCTGCTGCTGGCGGCTGCCATGTTCGCCGGTTTCGTCGATGCGGTAGCCGGCGGCGGTGGCCTGGTTCAGGTACCGGCCTTGCTGGTGGCCATGCCTGCCGAATCACCCGCTATGGTGTTTGGTACCAACAAGCTGGCGAGTGTGTTTGGTACCGGCAATGCCGCCATCCGTTTCGCGCGCCGGATTTCCCTGCCCTGGAGTATCGCCTTGCCTGCGGCTGCCTCGGCTTTCGTGTTTTCATTCGGCGGTGCCATGGCGGTGTCATGGATGCCCAAGGATGTCGTAAGGCCGCTGGTCCTGGGTTTGCTGGTGTTGGTCATGATCTACACTGTAGTAAAGCCCGGATTCGGTGCGCTGTCGGGGTTGCGGCTGGCGCCCGGACAGGAACGGGGAAGGGCGTTGCTGGTGGGCGCGGTGCTGGGGTTCTACGATGGGTTTTTCGGGCCGGGCGCCGGCAGCTTTTTGATTTTTGCGTTCGTGCACTGGTTTCGACTCGATTTCCTGCACGCATCCGCCACTGCCAAAGTAGTTAACTTTTTCACCAACCTGGCGGCGCTGTTCTATTTTGTGCCAAGCGGATATGTCCTTTGGGCTGTCGGGCTGGCGATGGCGATGTTCAATATTCTCGGCGCGCTGTTCGGTGCCCGTCTGGCGTTGCGCCATGGCAGCGACTTTGTGCGCGTTGTGTTTATCGTGGTTGCGTCGATTCTGATTGTCCGTCTGGCGCTCGAAACATTTGGCTGATGCGCCTTCGCAAAGGGATCGGGGAACGCCCGCCATTAGCACTTGACAGACTGAATGGTTTGACGAAAACTAGTTGGAGATAAAAGCAATATTTGTGGTGTCTGGAGATTTGGCCGAAGATTTGGCCAAATCAGCATATCAGGCTCTGCTCGGATGGCGGGAGGGGTTTCGGTCGATTCCGCGTTGGTATAAAGGGCGCTCGTGGGGCGCCTTTCCTTTATATGGATCGGATCAATGGATTTGCAAATAGCGCTCCTGCTCGGGCAGGACGGCATTACCAACGGTGCGATCTACGCGCTGCTGTCATTGGCTCTGGTGCTGGTGTTCACGGTTACCCGGGTAATTTTCATACCACAGGGCGAGTTTGTCGCGTTTGGCGCCCTGACACTTGCCAGCTTTCAAGTGGGAAAGACGCCGGGCACACTCTGGCTGCTGATCGGTGCCGGGCTGGTGGTGGCTGTGCTGGATCTCACCCAGGCTGCGCGCTCCGGTATGCGCGGAAAAATTCCTCGCATTATCGGCTGGAATTTGCTGTACCCAGCTGCTGCCGCCGCCGTGGTGTTGCTGATGAAGCCGCAGGAGATGTCGCTGCCGGCTCAGGTTGCGCTCTCGCTGGCGCTGGTGGCACCGCTCGGGCCGATGGTGTATCGCCTTGCCTATCAGCCCCTGGCCGAGGCCAGCGTGCTGGTGCTGCTGATAATTTCGGTGGCGGTGCACCTCGCGCTGGTCGGCCTCGGCCTGGTGTTCTTTGGCGCGGAAGGCTCGCGAACGACGGCGTTTTCGGAGGCGCGCTTCGATCTGGGCATGGTAACGGTCAATGGTCAGACCTTATGGGTGCTGGGCGCCAGCCTGTTGTTGATTGTGGTGCTGTTTCTGTTTTTTGAGCGCACGTTGCACGGCAAGGCTTTGCGCGCAACGGCGATGAACCGCACTGGTGCACGCTTGATGGGCATTTCGACGTTGATGGCCGGCAAGCTTTCATTTTTGCTGGCGGCCCTGATTGGGGCTTTTTCGGGAATCCTGATTGCTCCGATCACCACGATTTACTATGACACTGGATTCCTCATCGGCTTGAAGGGTTTTGTCGGCGCCATTGTCGGCGGGCTTGCCAGTTATCCGATCGCCGCGGCAGGTGCGATCCTGGTCGGCCTGCTCGAAGCTTTCTCGTCGTTTTGGGCATCCGCATTCAAGGAGGTGATTGTCTTTACCTTGATCATTCCGGTCCTGATATGGCGCTCGCTGACTACTCGCCATGTCGAGGAGGACGAGTGATGTCGCCCCGGTTTATGCTGATCGGGTTTATCGGGCTGCTGTTGATTGCGCCGCAGGTGGCTTCGGAGTTCCAGGTTACCCTGCTCAACTACATCGGCCTTGCGGCAATCGTGGCTCTCGGCCTGGTGCTGCTCACAGGCGTTGGTGGTTTGACTTCTTTTGGGCAGGCCGCTTTTGTCGGGCTGGGTGCCTATAGCACGGCGTGGCTGTCGAGAGCCGAAAACCTGCCCGATTGGGCCGCAATCCTGGGCGGCTCGCCCTGGATAGGGCTGCTGGTCGGGCTGCTGGTTACGGCGCTGGTGGCGATCGTGCTGGGTTTGCTGACATTGCGTCTTTCCGGTCATTACCTGCCGCTGGGTACCATCGCCTGGGGTATCAGTCTCTACTTCCTGTTCGGCAATCTGCAATTTCTCGGCGGCCACAACGGCATGTCCGGCATTCCGTCGCTGTCGATTTTCGGTGTCGAACTGCAGGACGGACGCTACGTTTATTACCTGATCTGGGTGGTGCTGCTCGGTGCGATCTGGCTTACACACAACCTGCTTGATTCTCGCGAAGGCAGGGCGATTCGTGCGCTCAAGGGAGGGGTGGTCATGGCTGAGGCTATGGGCGTGGATACGGCCCGCTCCAAGGTCGTGATATTTCTTGTGGCGGCACTGTTTGCCAGTGTTTCCGGCTGGCTGTACGCGCACATGCAACGCTTCGTCAATCCCACTCCGTTTGGCCTGGGGATAGGCATCGAGTATCTGTTCATGGCGGTGGTGGGCGGCGCGGCGCACGTCTGGGGCGCACTGATCGGTGCCGGGGTCATCATTATTCTCAAACAGTGGTTGCAGGACTGGCTTCCACAACTGCTCGGTGCCTCAGGGAGTTTCGAGGTGATCGTGTTCGGCGTGATGATGATTCTCGTCTTGCAGCGCGCGCGGGATGGCTTGTGGCCGATCATCGCGCGGCTGGTGCCAATGCGCAAAGCTGTGCAGCGCGTGCCGCAGGGGGTCGCGTTACCCCGGCGGGCAGTACCCGAGGCGGGCCGAATCCTGCTTGAAGCAAGAAACATCGTCAAACGGTTTGGCGGGCTCGTTGCCAACAACAACATGAGCCTGAGTGTCAGGGCGGGCGAAATAATTGCCCTGATTGGTCCCAATGGTGCCGGAAAGTCGACCATGTTCAACTGCATTTCCGGGGTTAATCCGGCCAGCGAAGGCGAGGTGCTGTTCTGCGGCAAGGCGGTGACGAATCTCGACTCGCGGGAAATTGCCAAGTTGGGGATGAGCCGCAGTTTTCAGCATGTTCGCTTGTTGCCAACCATGAGCGTTTTGGAGAATGTCGCCATCGGCGGACACTTGCGCGGATTCAAAGGGGTGCTGGCGTCGATGCTGCGTTTGGAGCGGGGCGAGGAGGCGCGTCTTCTGGCCGAGGCGGCGCGGCAGGTCGAGCGTGTCGGCTTGCAGGAGTCCATATTTGAACCGGCAGGAAGCCTGGCCTTGGGTCAACAACGAACCCTGGAGATTGCCCGCGCCTTGTGCGCCGACCCCTGCCTGCTGCTGCTTGACGAGCCAGCGGCGGGTTTGCGCTATCTGGAGAAGCAGGCATTGGCGGAGTTGCTGCGCAAGTTGCGCGATGAAGGCATGGGCATCCTGCTGGTCGAGCACGACATGGAGTTCGTGATGGGCCTGGCGGACCGGGTGGTGGTCATGGAGTTCGGCGAGAAGATTGCCGAAGGGCTGCCAGAGGCGGTGCAACGTGATCCGGCAGTACTTGAGGCCTATCTCGGCGGGGTCGAATGATGAGCGAAGACGAAAGCATTCTTGAGGTGACGGACCTTTGCGTTGCCTATGGCAAGGTTGAGGCGGTTCATCATGTCAATATCAGGGTCGGCGCCGGGCGCATCGTTACGGTAATCGGCCCCAATGGCGCCGGCAAAACGACGCTGCTGTGCTCGATCATGGGCTTGCTACCGCGTACCCGGGGAACAATTCGTTTGCTCGGGGAGGAGCTGGGGCCGATCGAAGTCGAGCAAATGGTCGAGCTGGGCGTCAATCTGGTGCCTGAGTCGCGCGCCCTGTTCGGTGAAATGAGTGTTGAAGACAACCTTCGGCTCGGTGCCTTCATGCGTCATCGCCAAGGCTACCGTGATCACGGGCAGACGATGGCTGAAGTGTTCGATATTTTTCCGCGACTCAAGGAGCGACGGGAACAGCACGCGGGCACTCTTTCGGGCGGTGAGCGGCAGATGCTGGCGCTGGCGCGCGCGTTGATGGCAAAGCCCAAACTGCTGTTGCTCGATGAACCGAGTCTCGGTCTGGCGCCGTTGATCGTGCGCGAGATCTTCCGGGTAATTGCCGACTTGAAGAAAACCGGTGTGTCGATATTGCTGGTCGAGCAGAATGCCCGCGCCGCGTTGAAAATTTCAGACTACGCCTACGTGCTGGAGACCGGCGAAGTCGCGCTTGAGGGTCCCAGCAATGAGTTGATCGACGAGCCAAAGGTCGTCGAGTCCTACCTCGGGCTCGGCGGCAAGCATTAGGCCGGCGTTTCACGTGAAACAAGCAGGGGC
>JAIPCT010000140.1 GCA_021738065.1 Burkholderiaceae bacterium | reverse complement strand
TCTGGATATCAAGTGTCATAAGCGTGTCTCATTTGGAAATACTCCCATGGCCCGCTACAAGCACATCGACACCAGCCCGCGCTTCATCGCCGTTGATCTCGAACGGCAACTCTTGCCCGGCACTTTCGAACATGCGCTGAACTACCTGGTCGATCACCAGCTCGATCTATCCGGCTTCGACACGCGCTACAAGAACGACCTCACCGGCGCGTCGGCGTATCCGCCGGCGATGCTGCTCAAGGTCGTGCTCTTCGCCTACAGCCGGGGCATTGTCAGTAGTCGAGAGATCGAACGCGCCTGCCGGGAGCAGATCACCTTCATAGTGCCATTGGGGTCAGAGACATTTGAGTTTTTGAGATTTGGGCTGGGTGCTTGCGAAGATCGTGGCGGGCACGGCGTTCTTTCCTGTGCGGTGGCGGATATTCCGAACGAATGCCGACGAGAATAGTCCCGATTCATGCGCATGGCAAGTGCGGACGCCATTGCAAACGATCCGCAGGCTGGTGGTTGTAGCTGCTCGCCGTCTCACCATCGCCGAGTTTTGCTTTTCAGCACCGCGAAACCCGCGCGACGTATTTAGTCCCCCTCTGAGCCGCCGAGCGAGGAAGGTTCGCCGGGGGATGTCCGGTCGCGTTGTCCGACGACGGCCGGTTTTTGGCCGGCTAGTTTAGCGACCGGCCCGGTGGGCTTTTCGCAGCGAGGGGTGAGTGCGGGATTTCGCAAGGCCGATTTATTGGCCTTGCGCCGCGCGAACGGGCGAGACTCTGGCGAGCCCTCCGCCAATGGGCCGGCGAGGCGGGGCGTGCTTCTTTGCCTACTTGCTTGCACGAGCAAGAAAGTAGGTCGCCCGCCGGGGCGAGTCCCGGCATGTTTGTTGAGGGCACAGTAGAAAAAGTTCCCGAAGGGACGCAAAGCGCTGGCGATGGTGATACGGCGGAGGATACGACTCACCCACTGGATTCCGGCGTTGCCACCCCGCGCAGCGGAAACCAAGGCATGCAGAGCCGCCGGAATGACGCGCAAAAAGTTCCCAAAGGGACGCAAAGCGCTGGCGATGGCGATACGGCGCTTTACTGCCCGCCCTACTTCTCTTCCGGCGGATACCCGGTGATCTCGCGGATGTCGCGATACAGCGGTTGCAGCCGGCCGCCGATTTCGCGGTAACTACCCCCGCGTTTGCGGGGATGCGCGGTGCATGGAGCATACGTACACTTCGCGACGGAGGTGGTTCATGCGCGTTGCCATAGCACTATTGATCATGTGGTCCCTTGCGGCGGAGGCATCGCCCGCGACCGCTTTGCTGAAGCGCGAGGGCCGACGCGCACTCGAGATGAACCTCTACATGGAAGCGATAGAGAAGTTCAGAGAGGCGACACTTGCCGATCCCACAGACCGCGATGCCGCGTTTCTGCTTGGCGCGACGTTCAACCGAGCGGGCGATTTTGCAGGCGCCTATGTGCGGCTGAAGGCGCTCGAGGAAACCTCCTATCGAAACCGCGAGATGGACTTCGAACTCGGCTGGAGCCTGCTGGGCATGGGACGCGCCGGCGCCTGCATCCCCCGACTCAAGCGTTACGAGGCGTCCGTGCCCGACCGAGCGATCGTCTCTGAACTGCTCGGCCGCTGCCACCTGATGCTACGCGAGTACGAAAAGGCGGAAGCGAAGCTGCGTGAAGCCGTGGTGCGCGATCCTGGATCCAGGACACGCGTCGATTTTTACCTCGCGCAGGTGCAGGCCGGTCGAGGCGACCGGCAGGCGGCGAATGCAACCGTAGACGCGATCATGCGCAGCGACTCGGACATCGGGCGCGCCCTGCGCGACGGACAGGCCGGGCTCGCGGCACTTGAATCACTCGCGCAGCCCGCGGAGACCGGTCTGCGCATGGCCGCCTCGGCGGCGATCGGCTACAACGACAACGTCATCGGTCTGGGCAACACGATTCCGCTTCCGACCGACATTACCCGCAAGGGTTCGATGTTCTTTCGCGGCAGCTTCGGCGCGTCCTACGACCACCAGTTCGATTTGGGCACGCGCGGCTCGGTCGGCTATGGCGGCCTGATCGACCGCTATGACGAAATCAAGGCCGCCAACCTGGAAGATCACTTTTTCCACGCCGACCTCGCGCACCGGGTCCACGAACGCGTTGCACTGTCTCTGCGCGCGAGCCTGCAGGTGACCTATCTCTCGGGCAACCATTTTCGTGACCAGCCGGCACTGCGTACTGCGGCGGCGTATCGCTGGAACGACAGTGCCGTCACCGAGTTGTCGTATACCTTCGCGCGGCCGGACTATGCGGTGCCGGGCGTCGCACCGCAGTTCGAACGCGACGGCAGCGTCCACGCGCTCAGTGTTAACCATCTGATCCAGTCTGCCGGCTCGCCCTGGTTGGGGTCGGTGGGTTATACACGTTCTGAAAACCGCACCCAAGGTGCCGATTTTCATTCCAGCGGCGACAGCATCTCCGGCGCGCTACGCTATACATTCGGCAAGCGCACCCACCTCACGCTCACCGCCTACCTCGGGCACGATCGCTATGCCAACCCGAACAGCCTGAGCGGATTTGCCTTCGCACGCAGCGACAAGCCGCTCGCGGTATCTGTTCAATACACCGCCCCGCTGAGCGAGAAGCTGCGCTATTTCCTCCAGTTCCAATCGAGCCGCAGCCACTCGAACATCGCGTTCTTCGATTACCGGCAGCAGGCCGTGATCGCAGGGATCGATGTGGATTTTTAAGGAGAAACCGCATGAAACGAGCGCTACTTGCCGCAATACTCTCGGGCTTCTCCTTTCAGGTGCTCGCCCAATTTGCATTCGGGCCCGGCAACTATACGACGTCCATCAGCGGCGTAACATTCATCCACAATGGTGGGGCCATCCCCGGCTTGTCGACGGGGGAAGTGGGGACCTGCGGCAGTTCCCATATCCACGGCGCCATAGGCGCGAACGGCGACCCCGGCGGCACCTGCGGCCACGGCACGCCGGTATTCCTTTCCGCGCTCTCGGTCAATTATTCCGGTTCTACGCCCAATAGTGCCGCCAACTTGCTCAACAACACGGCCGGTGTGCTGGCATCGCGGCCGACGCCCTCGTACATCCAACCACCCTACGATTTCGCCAAGGAGGAAAGGGATAGACGCTTATCCGAGGATCGGGAGATGTTGAGATGGGCGGCGGTTTCGTCCGGATTTGCGCGCGCCCGAAGGCCCATAACCTTGAGACGCGATGGACGCTATCTTCCTTTGACGCTTGCCGACGTCAAGACCCAGAACCCTCATTTGAGCGACTACGAGGCGGAGCGAGCGTTTGCGGACTTCATGGCGGAAGACGCGTACTGGCAGCAGGTAGGGCAGGAATTAAGGGAATCAAGATCGAGAGATGCCGCGCTACGCGACGACGCGGCCAAGCCGCCACCTGTGCCACCGGCGGCCAATCCGCCCGCTGATGCGGCCACGGCGGCAACTGGGGAAGGGACCATTCTTGATTCGATCACAGAACCCACGCCAGAGGACATTCGCAAGGAATATGCTGCCCAAGACGCCCGCAGGTTGGAACGCAGGAAAGCGGAGGATGCCGTCGCTGCAGAAGTGGAGAAAGCACAGGACCGGGCGGCGCAGAACATTGTCGACGCCTTGTTTTCGGGTAACAAGGATAAGGGCGAAGCCGCCGCGAGTACCTTTGGCATTGCGGACAAGGAAGTTCAGAACCGGGTAACCCAAAAGATCATCGAACGCGTAGGGAAGACGGTCGATGACGCAAGGCGGGCCGCGACCAACGCGGCGGCAGGACCGCCGCAGTCGATCAACTGAAGTTCGGGGGCGCCAAGGGCGGCTAGAATGCCCTCACTATGGCTCCAGGGAGAATCCTTGCGTTCGTGCTGGCGGGCGCGATGGGTGTGCTGCTCGCCACGCTGTGGCTGGTGCTGCACGAGCCCTGGCTTGGGCTGAATTTTGCCGACACACCCGATCCAGAGGCGAGCCTGGTCATCGAATCGGCCGATGCAGGTGCCCGGATGTCCGGACTGCGCGAAGGCGACCGTGTGCGCGCCATCCGCGCCGCGGGTCAGACTTTCGGCATTCCCGGCGGCTGGCTGGTGGAGACGCCGAGCTATTTCATCCGCTACGCGGACTACAACGAATTCCTCGCACAGCAGGCAAGGCTGCACGGACTGCTCAGGCAGTCCCCGGTCGAAGTCCTGCGCGAAGACGGCGCGGCATTCCGCCTCGAAGCGCAAGAACGGCCGCTCGCAGAGTTGCCGGCCGCGTTCTGGCTCCAGATTGTCTATGCCCTGCTCGCCCTTTCGGTGGGCACGGTACTCATCGCCTTTCGGCCCACGGACACGGCTGCGCGCTGGTTCGCGGTCTGCAGTTTCGGGTTTTTCGTCGGCACCATGATGCGCGCGCTGTACGGTTCCCGCGCGCTGGTGATCGATGCCGATGTACTGCGCGCCGCACTCGCCGTGGCGCACGCTGGCGCACTGCTGGCTACCGCGGCGCTGGCGAGTTTCGCCTGGCATTTCCCGCGCAGGCTTGCGAACTTTCCGGCATCTGCCGCCCTGATGGCCTTCGCCGTGACGGCATGGTTTTTCGACACGCTGCAGCTTCTTCCGACCACCAACCTTGCCTACCGCGGCCCGATGCTGCTGATGTTTATCCCTGTGCTCGGTTTCTCCATCGCGCAGTACTGGACGGCACGCAACGACCCTGTGCGGCGGGCGGTTGCGCGCTGGCTGTTGCTGGTGCTGATCGCCGGTCCGGCCACGGTCGGCGCCGGCATGCTGATGGTGTCGATGGGCCAGGTGCCGGAGATTCCGCGCGGCACCCAGGGGCTGTCCACCGTGCTTCTCATGTATCTGGGAATGGTGGTGCTGATCCTGCGGCAACGGGCCTTCGACCTTGAGCGCTGGTGGTTCGAGGCCTGGGTCTGGTTTCTCGGTGGCGCGCTGGTGATCGGATTCGACCTTCTGCTCGTATACGCGCTTTCGCTGAAGAAGGCGACGGCCATCGCACTGTCGCTGGCCACGATCGGCTGGGTCTATTTCCCATTCCGGCAATGGCTGCTGGCGCGGCTGTGGCACCGGCCCCAGCGCGACCTGCGCGAACTTTTCCCACAATTGGTGGGCATCCTTCTCGCCCCTGCCGAGGGCGTGCCGTCCCTGGACGAGCGCTGGCGCGCGCTGCTGGCCCATGTGTTCGAACCACGAACGATTGGCGCGATCGAATCGAATCCGGCGACCGTGTGCATCGAGCAATCGGGCCTGCGTCTCCTGGTGCCGCAGGCCGCAGGCGCCGGCGCGATCACCCTCGATTATGCCGATGGCGGCGCACGGCTTTTTTCTCGCCACGATGTCCGTCTGGCGCAAAGCCTGCTCGATCTGTTGCGTCAGGGCGTCACGCTGCAGGAGGCATATGGGCGCGGCGCGGCGCACGAACGGTCCCGCATCGCCCGTGATCTGCACGACGATATCGGCGCGCGGTTGCTGACCCTGGTACACGAAACAGGGTCCGAACGCGCGGCCAGCCTCGCACGCAAGGCACTCGCGGACATGCGCGATATCGTCGCCGGCTTGCGCGCGCGGCCGCTAGCGCTTGACGATGCACTCGCCGACTGGCGCGCGGAGCTGACGCAGCGCGCGGGCGCTGCCGGCTGCGCCGTTGCGTGGCATCAGCCGGAGTTTATTCCACAGGTCCTGCTGTCCCCGCGCCAGCAGATCAATCTCGCGCGGATTCTGCGGGAAGCTACAAGCAACGCACTGCGCCACGCCTGCCCTACCCACGTGAACGTCGATGCAAGGATCAACGATGTGCAGATCCGGCTGTCCCTGCGTCACGACGGCACCTTTGCCCCGACCGCCCACTGGCTTGCAGGGATGGGCCTGGCCAGCATGCGGCGGCGCACGGCCGAACTGGGCGGCTCGATTCAGTGGCAGTCCGATGGTGCCGAGTTGGTGGTCGAAATCGGTATCCCCCTGAACGCGGACGTGGCCGCATGAAGTCCGGTCTGGTCGTCGAAGACCTGCCAGCAACGCGACGCTGGCTGGGTGAGGCGCTCGAAGCGGCATTCCCCGGCATCGCGGTTAAATCCGCAGCCACCCGAGCTGCCGGGCTCGCGCTGGCCTCGGAGTGCGGGCTAGGACTGCACGGCAAGCAGGGATTCGACGTCGCGCTGGTCGATATCGACCTTCCAGACGGCACCGGGGTAGACGTCATCGCTATGCTGCGCGACCGCATGCCGCAGACGGTAACGATCGTGACGACAATTTTCGATGACGATGCCCATGTGTTTCCGGCGATGCTGGCGGGTGCGCGGGGCTACCTACTGAAAGAACAGCCACGTGAGCAGTTTGTCTCCGGACTGCAGGGCATCTTGCGCGGCGAACCGCCACTCTCTCCAGCAATCGCGCGGCGTATGATCGCGCATTTCAATACGGCTGGCCTTGTCGTGAGCGGCGAGGATGTGGAGCTTACCTCGCGTGAAACAGAAGTACTCCGCCTGGTGGCAAAAGGCTTGACGCACGGAGAGATTGCCACGCTGCTCGGACTGTCGCGGCACACGATCATCGACTATATTAAGTCGCTCTACCGCAAGCTAAATGTATCCTCGCGAGCGGAAGCGGCCGTCGTAGCCACGAGGCGTGGGCTAGTGCGCTGAGCGGTACCGCATATTCTGGCGCGCGCGTTCAGCAATCAGTGCGGGATTCGACAGTCGTTGCGGCCCGAGCAATCCTGCAGAAGGAATACTCCGGGGCAGGCGAAAAATTGCCGTCGCGCTTTGGGCGCGGCTTGAATTTAAGTTATTGGCAGCATGACTCGCCGTCCTGCCATCCGCAGCGGCGAGGAAAGCGTATTTTGCTTGACCGCCCAGCTGCGCTTTGCTTCATCAGCGCCAGCGCTTTGCGTCTCTTCGGGAACTTTTTAGTCGATGCCGTCAGCCGCGGCTAACGATCTTCCGGCGGATACCCGGTGATCTCGCGGATGTCGCGATACAGCGGTTGCAGCCGGCCGTACATGCGGCAATACACTTTGCGGTAGAGCGCGTCGTAGGTTGCAGCGTGCTGCGGTTCGGGTTCGAAGACTTGGCCGATGCGCGTCATCTCGCGGATCGCGGTGGCGAAATCGGGATGCAGGCCGAGGCCGACGGCACCGAGGATTGCAGCGCCGAGGCCGCTGGTTTCGTACAGGTGCGGGCGTTCGCTGGGCAGGTTGAAAACATTGGCGGCGATCTGCATGGCCGCGTCGCTTTGCGAGCCGCCGCCGGAGACGCGCACGCGTTCGATGCGCTGGCCGCCGCGCTTTTCGATGCGCTCCTTGCCTTCGCGCAGCGCGTAGGTGAGGCCTTCGAGAATCGCGCGATAGACATGGGCGCGGGTGTGCACGTCGCCGAAGCCGATGATCGAGCCTTTGGCTTCGGGGCCCGGCACCTTGATGCCGGGGTTCCAGAAGGGCTGCAGCATCAGGCCCTGCGCGCCGGGCGGTACGGTGGCGATCAGTTCGTCGAACAGGCTTTCGGCCGAGACG
>JAIPCT010000025.1 GCA_021738065.1 Burkholderiaceae bacterium | reverse complement strand
CGGCCAGGCCGGCCCCCAACTCGCGGAGCGAAGAATTGAACATCCTATTTCGCTCCCCCACCGCGGAAGCGCCACTCAGTCGCCCCCGCCCTCGGGGCGGGGGTTGGGGGGTGGGCAGACCTTTCCCCGAAGGGCTGCGCTTGCGCAACCCCCGCCCTCGGGGCGGGGCTTGCGGTGCGAAGGACCGGCAATGGCAAATGAAGCGCCAGCTTCACTCCACTACCCTCGGCACCAGATAGAGTCCGGCCTCGGTTTCCGGCGCCAGGGCCTGAAAATCCGTGCGCCTGTCGGTTTCGGTCACCACATCCGGGCGCAAACGCTGCACCACATCCACGGCGTGGGCCATGGGTTCTATGCCCCTGGTATCGACAGCCTGCAACTGCTCGACAAAGCCGAGGATGCCAGTCAACTGTTGGCGCGTCGTTTCGAGTTCCGCCGTCGATAGTTCGATGCGGGACAAAAGGGCGATGCGGGCGACGTCTTCCTGGGTCAGGGACATGATGAATGGTGGCGGTCAGCGTTGGTGGAGCCCGGTGGAACAAGGCCGGGACCATGTCCATTCCGGGCGGCGCGATAGGGTATCATATGCGACCTCTATGCCGCAGCCCGTCCCGGGCCGGCCTCAACACGGGATCCACGATGTTCGGCTTTTTGCGCTCCTATTTTTCCAACGATCTTGCCATTGACCTCGGTACCGCCAACACGCTGATTTATGTGCGCGGCAAGGGCGTGGTTCTCGACGAACCCTCGGTGGTCGCCATTCGTACCGAAGGCGGGCCCAACGCCAAGAAAACCATCCAGGCGGTCGGCCGCGAGGCGAAGACCATGATCGGTCGCAACCCCAAGGAAATACAGGTCATACGGCCGCTGAAAGACGGCGTGATCGCCGATTTCACCGTCACCGAACAGATGCTCAAGCAGTTCATCAAGCGGGTGCACGAGTCGCGCCTGTTCTCGCCCTCGCCGCGCATCATCATTTGCGTGCCCTCGGGTTCGACCCAGGTCGAGCGCCGCGCAATCCGCGAATCGGCACTGGGCGCCGGCGCTTCTCAGGTATATCTGATCGAAGAGCCGATGGCGGCTGCGATCGGTGCCGGTCTGCCGGTGTCGGATGCCACCGGCTCGATGGTGGTCGACATCGGCGGCGGCACCACCGAAGTCGGTGTGATATCGCTGGGCGGCATGGTTTATGCGAATTCAGTGCGTGTCGGCGGCGACAAGTTCGACGAGGCGATCATCTCCTACATCAGCCGCAATTACGGCATGCAGATCGGCGACAACAGTGCCGAGAACATCAAGAAGCAGATCGGGTCGGCTTTCCCCGGCGCCGAAGTGCGCGAAATGGAAGTGTCGGGCATCAATCGCGCCGAAGGCATTCCGCGCAAGTTCACGATTTCTTCCAATGAAGTGCTTGAAGCGCTCTCCGAGCCGCTCAACCAGGTGGTCAAGGCCGTCAAGGACGCGCTGGAGAAAACGCCGCCGGAACTCGGCGCCGACATTGCCGAGCGCGGTCTGGTGCTGACCGGCGGCGGCGCCCTGCTGCACGATCTGGATCGCCTGTTGACCGAAGAAACCGGACTGCCGGTGATTGTTGCCGAAGAGCCGCTGACCTGCGTCGCGCGCGGCTCGGGCATGGCACTTGAAAAGATGGACAAACTGGGCAGTATTTTCGCCAACGAGTAGGTCCCGCCCCGTGTAGCGTGCATGCAGGCCTTGTGATCGCCGATCACGAGGAACTACCGGGCTTTGATCTGAACTTCCATCCTATGCCGAGGGCACGTCTGCCTTGATGTCCGTCGTTGGCCATGCACCGCCGCCCTTTTTCAAACGGGGTCCGGCACCGCTGGTGCGGCTGCTCTTTTTCGTCTCGCTTTCCCTGGTCCTGCTGGTTGCCGATCTGCGCTTTCGTACTCTGGAGTGGGTGCGCCTGGCCGTGGCGACGGCTGCCTGGCCCCTGCAGCGCGCCACCGGAATGCCAATCGATGCCGCCAGTGATTTCGGCGCTTATCTTGCGCGGCAATCGACGCTGCTGAAAGAGAGCGAGGAATTTCATCGGCGCCAGCTCGAGACTGCCAATCTCCTGCTGCGCCAGCGCCACCTCGAACAGGAAAATATCCGTCTGCGAGCCCTGCTGGACATGCGTGCCCGCCAGCCAGTTGAAGGCCGCATTGCAGAAATACTCTATGCCACACGCGACCCGTTTTCGCGGCGGGTAATCATCGACAAAGGCAGCCAGCACGGTATCAGCGCGGGTCAGGCGGTGGTGGACGACGTCGGTGTGATTGGTCAGGTGGTGCGCGTTTTCCCGCTCACGTCGGAGGTTTTGTTGCTCACCGACAAGGATCAGGCGATTCCGGTGGAGGTTCAGCGCAACGGTTTGCGCGCGATCCTCGCCGGCGCGGGCGCCGGTACGATGGAGCTGCGCTTTCAGGCGGCGAATACGGAAGTGCAGGTCGGCGACATCCTGGTGACCTCGGGGCTTGACGGTGTCTATCTGCCGGGTTTGCCGGTGGCCAAGGTGGTCAAGGTCGACCGCGACAGCACCCACTCGTTCGCCCGCATCACCTGCGTCCCGCTGGCCGGAGTCGAGCGCAATGGCCTGGCTTTGGTGCTGAGCAGGCGCGCGGCAATGCCGCCGCAACCCGACGACCTCGAGAACGCCGATGACCCGGCAGCGCAGGGCACGAGAACAAAAAGGAAAGCACGCTAGACCATGACAAGTCGCCACGGAATTCTGCTTGCGGACAACAGCCGCGCATTGGACTGGAACGGCGAGGCGACATAAATGCAGCCCACCCACTCCTCGCGGCGGATTCTGCGGCCAGTCAGCAACTGGTTCATTTTGCTGACGCTGTTTTTTGCCTTGCTGCTGAATCTGATTCCGTTTGGCCGGCTGCCCGGCATCCCCGACTGGGTGGCCCTGGTGCTGGCGTTCTGGTGCGTGCATCAGCCCTTGAAGGTGGGCATGGCGGCGGGTTTTGTGCTGGGTCTGGCGATGGACGTGGCGGATGCCAGCGTAATGGGTCAGCACGCCTTGGCCTATGTGCTGCTGGCCTTCGCCGCGGCCGGACTGTCGCGGCGGATACTCTGGTTTCCGCTGGCACAGCAGGCGCTGCATGTGCTGCCCATGTTCCTTGCCATGCAGTTGGTGATGCTGCTGACACGCATGCTGGGTGGTGCCGAGTTCCCCGGTCTGCTCTGGTTTCTGTCGAGCTTCACCGCCACGCTGTTCTGGTATCCGGCGACCTATGTGCTCTTGACGCCCCAGTTTCAGCCGGAAGACAAGGACGTCAATCGGCCGATATGAGAGCCTTTCCACCGTTCCACTGTCCGCGTTGCCTGGCGGGCCGGCTGCGGCGGCATAAAGCCGTGCTTTGCGAAATCCCGGCAACGCCCAACTTACCGAGAGAAGCGGGTGACACACGCCAGACACAGAGCGGCGCGTCCGTGTTTCAGTCTTGCGCGGACCCGGAGCGGTCCTTCGCCGGCGCGGCCTGATGGAATTCAAGAATTCCCAGGAGGAGCTGGAACGATTCCGGATACGGCTTGCCGTTGCGGGTGGCTTCGTTCTGGTCTGCTTCAGCCTGTTGCTTGCGCGCTTTGCGTGGCTGCAGGTCATTCAGCACGATTACTACCAGACACGCGCCGAGGACAATCGCATATCACTGGTGCCGGTGGTGCCCAACCGGGGCCTGATCATCGATCGCAATGGCGTGGTGCTGGCCAACGACTACTCGGCCTATACCCTGGAAATCATTCCTTCCAAGACCCACAATCTGGAGCAGATCATCGATGGACTGGCCGAGCTTGTCGATATCCAGCCCAAGGATCGCAAGCGTTTCTGGAAGCTGCTGGAGGAGAGTCGCAACTTTGAATCGCTGCCGATCCGGACGCGCCTGACCGACGCCGAGGTGGCCAAGTTCATCGCGCATCGCTACCGCTTTCCCGGCGTCGATATCAAGGCACGCCTGTTTCGCCAGTATCCAGGCGGGCCATTCGCCTCGCACCTGTTGGGCTACATCGGCCGGGTGAATGATCGCGATCTTGGAAAAATCGAGGACAAGGAACAGTCGGCGAACTACCGCGGCACCGATCATTTCGGCAAGGCGGGGCTGGAGCAGCATTACGAATTCGAACTTCACGGCATCACCGGCTTCGAGCAAGTCGAAGTCGATGCCGGAGGCCGTGCGGTACGTACGCTGGCGCGCACCGCACCGGTGGCAGGCAACAACCTGACCCTGACCATCGATGCCGAATTGCAGCGTATTGCCGAGCAGGCTTTCGGCTCGCGGCGCGGCTCGCTGGTCGCGATCGAGCCGGCCACCGGTGGAATTCTGGCGCTGGTATCGGTGCCGAACTACGATCCGAATATGTTCGTCGATGGGATCGACACGCAAAACTGGAAGGAACTCAATGAGTCGCCCGAAAAGCCCATGGTTAATCGAGCGCTGAATGGAACCTATCCGCCGGGTTCGACGTTCAAGCCTTTCATGGCACTGGCCGCGCTGACGCTGGGCAAGCGCCGCCCGGAGCAGGCAATCTCCGACCCTGGCTTTTTCAACTTCGGCGGCCACCACTTTCGCGACGACAAAAAAGGCGGTCACGGCATGGTGGATATGTACAAGTCCATCGTGCAATCCTGCGATACCTATTACTACATGCTGGCCAACGATCTGGGGATAGACAATATCTCGCGCTTCATGGGACAGCTCGGTCTGGGGCAGCGCACCGGGATCGACATCGACGGCGAATCGGAGGGTGTGCTGCCTTCGCAGGAGTGGAAGCGAAAACGTTTCAAAAAACCGGAGCAGAAAAAATGGTTTGCCGGTGAAACCATTTCGATCGGCATCGGCCAGGGCTATAACGCCTACACACCGATCCAGCTGGCGCAGGCAACGGCGATCCTGGCCAACAATGGAGTCGTGTTTCGCCCACATCTGGTGAAGTTCGTCACGGATACCCGAAGCGGCGAGCGAACATTGATCGAGCCCAGGCCGATACGCGACCTGGGGTTCAAAACCGAGCACATCAACGAAATCAGGAGAGCCATGGTCGGCGTCAACGTGGAAGGCACCGGCGCGCGCGCCTTTGCCGGAGCGGAATACACTTCCGCCGGCAAGACCGGCACGGCCCAGGTGTATTCCCTGAAAGGCGCCGAGTACAAAGAAAGTTCGGTTAGAAAGGATCTGCGCGACCACGCCCTGTTCATCGCTTTTGCCCCCGCCGAGGTGCCGACGATTGCGCTGGCCATCGTGGTTGAAAACGGCGGCTTCGGCGCCCAGGCCGCGGCACCGATCGCGCGCCAGGTGCTTGACTACTATTTGCTCGGCAAACGACCCAAAGCGCCGGCACCGGTCGACGAAGCCGCCGTCGAGGAGGGCGGAGAATGAATCACGGCTTCAGTTTTGTTGGCGTGCGCGATCTGGCGCGGCGTCTGTTTGCGCCGATCGATCTGCCGTTGATGATGATCACCGGACTCCTGGTGCTGCTGGCGATCGCCATGATGGGCAGCGCATCGCCGGAGCGGCTTAACTCCCAACTGCTCAACGTTGCCGTGGCCCTGGTGGTGATGCGCGTGCTGGCGCAGATTCCCCCGCCGCGCTTGATGCATCTGGCGGTTCCCATCTATCTGGTCGGGCTGTTGTTGCTGATTGCGGTCGCGCTGTTCGGCGATGTTTCCAAAGGCGCGCGGCGCTGGCTCAATCTGGGCTTCATGCGCGCGCAACCCTCCGAGTTGATGAAAATCGCCATGCCGTTGCTGCTGGCCTGGTTTTTCCAGAAACGCGAAGCCATGCCGCGCCTGCGCGACTTCGGCCTGGCCGCCGTGCTGCTGCTGCTGCCGGTCGCGCTGATCGCCCGCCAGCCGGATCTCGGTACCGCGCTGCTGGTGCTGGCTGCCGGTTTCTATGTGATCTTCTTCGCCGGGCTTTCCTGGAAAATCATGGCCGGCATGGCCGTCGCGGCACTTGCCGCAGCGCCGATGGCGTGGACGCTGCTCCACGATTATCAGCGCAACCGCATCATTACCCTTTTCGATCCGGAGAAAGACCCTCTGGGCAAGGGCTTCCACATCATTCAATCAACCATCGCCATCGGTTCCGGCGGCATTCTCGGCAAGGGCTGGCGCGAGGGCACCCAGGCGCAACTCGAATTCATTCCGGAACGCCATACCGATTTCATATTTGCGGTGTACTCCGAGGAGTTCGGGCTGCTCGGCAATGGTTTGCTGCTGACACTGTATGCGCTGCTGATCGGACGCGGATTGATGATCGCGGCCAATGCGGCAACCTTGTTTTCGCGTTTGCTGGCCGGCGCCATCACGATGATTTTCTTTACCTATGCTTTCGTCAATATGGGCATGGTCTCCGGCATCCTGCCGGTGGTGGGTGTGCCCCTGCCGCTGGTCAGTTACGGCGGTACCGCCCTGGTAACCTTGTTCAGCGGAATCGGGATACTCATGTCGATTCACGGCAATCGAATGCTGGTGCAAAAATGAAAATGAACGCTCGCTTCCCCTACTCCCCTCTCGCGATGGGAAAGCTGCAAGCGCGCTGTGCTCGGCAGTCGCGGGGCGCTTCGAACGATGAGGAACGTCGGTGTGCTCCTGGCGAGCGCGCAGCCGGGCCTCGGACCGGTCTTGCGCCAAAAGTCAGCTGGCGCGCGCTCATTCCGTTAGCTGCCCTGTTTCTTGCCGCCTGCGGCACGCAGGCACCGCGTCCGGTGATCGACCGCGGCGAGACGGACGCCGTTTCGCCAGCGCCGACTTTCAAGGCACAAGGAAAAAAGCCGGCCATCAAGTACAGCGGCGGCTTCTACAAGGACGACGGCCCGGGCGACGCGCAACCCGAGGATATCGACGCAATTCCCGACGCGACGCCGCGCGTCGAACCGCTGCACCGTTTTGCCAACAATCCCTATACGGTGCTGGGACAAAGCTATGTGCCGCAGCGCGAGATCAAACCCTACAAGGTGCGCGGTATCGGCAGCTGGTACGGACGCAAGTTTCACGGACAGAAGACGTCGAGCGGTGAGCCCTACGACATGTACGGCATGACCGCGGCGCATCCGACCTTGCCGATTCCGTCCTATGTCCGCGTCAGCAATCCGGCCAACGGCAAATCGGTGGTGGTGCGCGTCAATGATCGCGGTCCCTTCCATGCCGGACGGCTGATCGATCTTTCCTGGACGGCAGCCTACAAGCTGGACTATATCGGCGAGGGCAGCACTTTGGTCGAGGTGGAAAGCGTCTTGCCGGGGCAGACTCTGGTCGCCGTCTCGCCGATCAAAACCGAGGAAGCGATCACGCAAATCGACGCGACGGAACCCGACACTCCCTTGCCGCGGGTGGAAGCGGCCGGTGGCCACTTCCTTCAACTCGGCGCTTTCGGCAATCGCGACAACGCCGAGGCCCTGCACGCACGGCTGACGCGCGAACTTGGCAGCCTGGCGCAAAAACTTGTGATCCAGTCCGCCGGCTCCGTCTTCCGGGTCCAGCTGGGTCCCTGGCTTGACGCAGCCGCCGCGGAACAGGCTGCAATCCTGCTGCGCGAGAGCCTGGGCATGAGATCGGTCCGCGTGCAACGCTGAGGGGGCAGACCGAGCCGTCTATAATTGCGGCTTACCCCTGAAAGCGAATCCGATATGCGATTTTTTGCCTTGTTTCTGGCGCTGCTGCCTTTTGCAGCGAGCTACGCCCAACCGATTCCCGCGCCGACCCTCAGCGCCCGCGCCTGGATTTTGATGGATTACGCTACGGGTCAGGTGCTGGCCGCGCACGAGGCCGATACGCGAATGGAGCCGGCGTCGCTGACCAAGGTGATGACCACCTATCTGGTGGCCGATGCGCTGGTGCAGAAAACCCTGTCCCTGCAACAGCCGGTCACGGTCTCCGAGCGGGCCTGGCGCACGCTGGGTTCGCGCAGTTTCATTCCGGTCAACAAGACGGTGTCGGTCGATGATCTGCTCAAGGGCATGGTGATCCAGTCCGGCAACGACGCGTCGGTGGCCCTGGCCGAGGCGATCAGCGGCAGTGAGGACGCCTTTGCCGGCATGATGAATCGCACCGCGCAGCGCATGGGCTTGAAGGACACCAACTTCCTCAATGCCAGCGGTTTTTTCGACGGGGCGACGCCGAGCCACCATTCCACGGCGCGCGACATGGCGCGCCTTGCCGCCGCCCTGATTCGCGATCATCCGGAAATCCATGCCCTGCACGCCGTCAAGGAATACACCTACAACGGCATCCGCCAGCACAATCGAAACCGGCTGCTGTGGGCGGACCCGACGGTCGACGGATTGAAAACCGGGCATTCCAACGCCGCGGGCTATTGCCTGATCGCGACCGCCATGCGCAGTCCACGCCGTCTGATTTCGGTGGTGCTCGGTACCGAATCCGAGTCGGCCCGCGCGCAGGATTCGCTGAATCTGCTCAACTGGGGCTTTACCGCGTTTGAATCGGTGAAACTTTATGACAAAGCGCAGGCGGTCTCGCAATTGAAAGTGTTCAAGGGCGCGCAAAACACGGTCGCCGCAGGCTTCAACGAAGATTTCGTGATCTCCGTGCCGCGCGGCATGGCCGACAAGGTGAAGGCCACGCTGGTTAGCCGGCAACCCCTGATCGCTCCTGTTGCCGCCGGCAGTGTGGTCGGCACGCTGACGCTGAGCGTCGGCGACCAAGCCTGGGGTGAGTACCCGGTCGTCGCTCAAAGCGATATTGCCGTGGCAGGTTTCTTCGGCCGTCTGTGGGACAGCCTGCGGCTGTACTTCCAGTGACGGCTCGGGTTTTTCTCAACGGTCAATGGCTGCCGGCGCAGGAAGCGCGGGTGTCGGTCATGGATCGCGGCTTTCTGTTCGGCGATGGCGTGTATGAGGTGATCCCGGTTTACTCGCGGCGCCCTTTCCGCCTTGAGCAGCATCTGGCCCGCCTGCAGCAAAGCCTGGATGGCATCCAGTTGGCCAATCCGCATCGCACCGACGAATGGATCGGTTTCGTCACGCAAATGGCCCTTGAGGCTGAATGGGAAGACCAGTCAATCTACATTCAAGTCACGCGCGGACCGATGGCGGTGCGCAACCACGCCTTTCCGCCGGAGGTCATTCCGACCGTATTGATCCTCGCCGAGCCGATGCTGACGCCACCGGCGAGCCAGCGCGAACAAGGCATCGCGGTGGTCTCGGCCGCCGATATTCGCTGGCTGCGCTGCGATCTGAAGACCACGTCGCTGCTCGCCAATTGCCTGCTGCGCCAGCTCGCGGTCACGGCCGGCTGCGTTGAAACCGTGTTGTTCCGCGACGGTTTTCTGACCGAAGGTTCGGCCTCGTCGATTTTCGTCATCCGCGATGGCGTGTTGCTGGCACCGATCAAGAATCATCTGATGCTGCCGGGCATTACCTATGACATCATCCTTGAGCTCGCCGCGCAGCACGGCCTGCCGCACGAGGTGCGCGACATCACCGAAGCTGAAACTCGCGGCGCCGACGAGCTCTGGATGTGCTCCTCGACCAAGGAAGTGCTGCCGGTTGTCATGCTCGACGGCCGCGCCGTCGGAAAAGTCGGCGCTGGCGCTACGCCGGGGCCGGTATTCGCCCGGATGTACGCGTGGTACCAGGAGTTCAAGGCAACCGTGATGCGTGCGTGATGGCAGAAACGCTGCTCGAGTTTCCCTGCGATTTTCCACTGAAAATCATGGGCGCGGCGGAAGCGGATTTTGCCCAGTCCATTGTTGCCGTGGTGCTAGCGCATGCACCGGATTTTGATCCGGGTTTGGTCGAGATGCGCGCCTCGAAAGGCGGCAAGTATCTATCGCTGACCTGCACGGTGCGGGCCGTTTCCCAGCAACAGCTCGACGCCTTGTATCGCGAACTGACCGCTCACCCGATGGTGAAAGTCGTCCTGTGATCGTCAAACGGCTGGGCCGGATCGACTATCCGGCGGTCTTCGCCGCGATGCAGGACTTCACCGCGACACGCAGCGACGACACGGCCGACGAGATCTGGCTGTGCGAACACCCGCCGGTGTTTACCCAGGGCCTGTCGGGCAAGCCCGAGCACCTGCTCAAGGACCTCGGCATTGCCGTGGTGCAGATCGATCGCGGTGGCCAGATCACCTATCACGGCCCCGGCCAGGTCGTCGCCTACCTGCTGCTCGATTTGCGTCGCCGCCAGATCACGGTACGCGGCCTGGTGCAACGCATCGAGCAGGCGGTGATCGATCTGCTGGCGGACTACGGTGTCAGTGCGGCGCGTCGCGACGGCGCGCCCGGCGTGTATGTCGGCGAGGCCAAGATTGCCGCTCTGGGTTTGCGCATCAAGCACGGCTGCAGCTATCACGGCGTTTCGCTCAATGTCGACATGGACTTGAGGCCGTATGACGCGATAAACCCTTGTGGTTACGAGGGTTTGGCGGTGACGCAGTTGCGCGCTCTGTTGCCAAACTGCGAGGGCGAATGCGATACAGTGAAGGTGGGCGACGCACTTGCGGAACATCTGGCCCGGCAACTGGAAGAAGCCACATCATGACGACCAAACAGAAAGGCGAGGCCAAGACTTCGCGCGCATATGGCAAGACCGCGATAAAAATCGTGCCGGCCACGACCGCCCTGAAAAAGCCTGACTGGATTCGCGTCAAGGCCGGCAGCAGCGCGGGTCGCTTCGGCGAGATCAAGCAGATCCTGCGCGAACATCAGCTGCACACCGTGTGCGAGGAAGCCACCTGCCCCAACATCGGCGAGTGCTTCGGCAACGGCACGGCCACTTTCATGATCCTCGGCGACCTATGCACCCGGCGCTGCCCGTTCTGCGATGTCGGCCACGGCAAGCCCTTGCCGCCCGACGCCGAGGAACCGGAAAAGCTCGCGCGCACCATCGCCGCGATGAAGCTCAAATACGTGGTGATCACCAGCGTCGATCGCGACGACCTGCGCGACGGCGGTGCCCGGCACTTTGCCGATTGCATCGCGAAGATTCGCGAGTATTCGCCAGGCACCAGGATCGAAGTGCTGGTGCCGGATTTTCGCGGCCGGCTGGACATCGCGCTCGACATTCTCGCGACGACGCCGCCAGACGTGATGAACCACAACATGGAAACCGTGCCGCGGCTCTACAAGCAGGCGCGTCCCGGCGCCGACTACGCCAATTCGCTGGAGCTGCTCAAGGCCTTCAGGGTGCGTGTGCCCGGCACCCCCACCAAGTCGGGTTTGATGGTGGGTCTCGGCGAAACCGACGACGAGATCCTCGACACGCTGCGCGACTTGCGCGCCCATGGGGTCGAGATGCTCACCATCGGCCAGTACCTGGCGCCTTCCGGCCACCACCTGCCGGTGCTGCGCTATGTGCATCCCGATGTCTTCGCCATGTACGCGCGCGAAGCCGCCGCGATGGGCTTCACGCACGCCGCCTCGGCGCCGCTGGTGCGCTCCAGCTACCACGCCGATCAGCAAGCCCGCGGCGCCGGAGTGGTCTGAAAGCCGGCAAAAGTCGGCGCTGGCGATACGGTGTGCGTTGCGCTCGGGAACCGGCTTTCGCCAGGTTCAGAGAATATCCAGCACCTTTTCCGGCGGGCGCCCGATCACCGCGCGGCCAAGGTGCACGAATATCGGCCGCTCGATGAGCTGCGGATGCTCGATCAGTGCGGCGCGCAGCGCTTCCTGCGACTGGCCGGGATCGTCCAGGCCGAGCGCCGCATACTCGGCTTCGCCTTTGCGCATCAACTGGCGGGCGTCGGTCAGGCCGAGGAGGTCGAGCAGGTCGACCAGTTCGGCGGGTGTCGGTGGCTGATCCAGATAGGCGACCAGTTGCGGTTCGATTCCCCGCTCCCGCAGCAAGGCCAGGGCCGCGTGGCATTTGGAGCAGTTCGGATTGTAGTAAAGCGTAGACGTAGTCATGGTCGGCGGTTCGGATTGGTGATGAGTCTGGATTGTCGCCCAACATTCGCCAGCAAGCAGCAAGCAAGGTATATTGATTGCTCGCAACGAGCGGCCCCGGCTTGGTCAGGGCACCCTCCAGCGAAGCGACTCGCCGCCGCGCCTATCGAGGCGACGCAGCGTGCGCCGCAGTATCAAAAGCAGAAAGCCCAGAGGAGAAACTCCAGGATGCGTCTTGTTCTAACTTTCATTGCCGCCGTGTTTTTCGCCACGAGCGCCCACGCATTTTCGCTGGATGACATTTCCGTCAGGGACGCGGACCGCGGCCTCAAGGAGGCGCTGACCCAGGGCGCTGGCAAGGCGGTTGCGCTATTGGGAAAGCAGGACGGTTTTCTTGGCAATCCGAAGGTGATGATTCCCCTGCCGGAGAGCGTGCAGAAAATCGAAGGCCTGTTGCGCGGCTTCGGTATGAACCAGCAGGCGGACGAGTTGATAACGGCGATGAATCGTGCGGCCGAAGCGGCGGTGCCGCAGGCCAAGGCCTTGCTGGTGAATTCGATCAAGAGCATGTCGGTGGCAGACGCCAAGGGGATACTTTCGGGTGGCGAGGATTCCGCGACCCAGTATTTCCGCCGCACGACCTCGGAACCGCTGGCGGCGAAATTCAAGCCGGTGGTGCGCAAGGCCATTGCCAGGGTCAAGCTGGCGGAAAAGTATGATCAGCTGGCCGGCAAGGCCGCCAAGTTCGGTCTGGTGCGCGAGCAGGACGCTCATCTGGAAGACTATGTGACGCGGAAAGCCCTGGACGGTTTGTATCTGATGATCGCCGAAGAGGAAAAGGCCATCCGTCAGAACCCGGCCGAAGCCGCCGGCCGACTGGCGCAGAAAGTTTTCGGCGCGCTTCGCTGAGCCGGACGATGCGCGGCGTGCCGCGCTGATACTAGAAAGTCGGCGCTGGTGATACGGCGTTGCGGGTACATGTTTCCATGGTCAAACTGAATTCCGCTCAACTCGAGGCGGTACAACACCTTGAGGGGCCGCTGCTGGTGCTGGCGGGCGCCGGTTCGGGCAAGACCGGCGTCATCACGCACAAGATCGCCTGGCTGGTCAATGACTACGGCATCAAACCGGCGCAAATCGCCGCCATCACCTTCACCAACAAGGCGGCGAAGGAAATGAAGGAACGCGTCGGCAAGCTGATCGGCGGTCGCGCCGAAGGCCTGATCGTCAGTACCTTTCACGCGCTCGGCGTACGCATCCTGCGTCAGGACGCGGCGACACTGGGCCTCAAGCCGGGTTTTTCGATCCTCGATGCGGCCGATACCGGGGCGCTGTTTCAGGAGCTTGCGGGCAACATCGACAAGGGCCGCTTGCGGGCATTGCAGTCGCGCATTTCGCTCTGGAAAAACTCGCTGATCGATCCGGCCGCCGCCTTGCAGAACGCGGCCGACGAGATCGAAGCCGCGGCGGCGAAGCTCTATGCCGACTATGAACGCACGCTGCGCGCCTATCAGGCGGTGGATTTCGACGATCTGATCTGCCTGCCGGTCAAGCTCTTCAGCGAGCACGAGGCCGCCGCGCAACGCTGGCGCAGCCGGCTCTGGCATTTGCTGGTGGACGAGTACCAGGACACCAATCGCGGCCAGTATCGGCTGCTGCAACTGCTGACGCAGGGGCGCGATTCCTTCACCGCCGTCGGCGACGACGATCAGTCGATCTACGCTTGGCGCGGCGCCGACAGTGAAAATCTGCGCTTGCTGCGCGACGATTATCCGGCACTGAAAGTGGTCAAGCTGGAGCAGAACTACCGCTCCACCGCCCGCATCCTGAGCGCGGCGAACACGCTGATCGCCAACAACCCGAAGTTGTTTGAAAAAAAGTTGTGGTCGGAACACGGCCTGGGCGAGGCGATTCATGTCCAGACGTGTCGCGACGGCGATCACGAGGCCGAGTGGGTGAGTTCGCGCCTGTCCGCGCATCGCTTCGAGCGGCGCACCAAGTTTTCGGACTACGCCATTCTCTATCGCGGCAACCACCAGGCGCGAGCCATCGAGCAGCAACTGCGCGCCCAGCGCATTCCCTATGTCATATCGGGCGGGCAATCTTTTTTCGATCGGGCCGAGATCAAGGACATCACCTGTTATCTGCGTTTGCTGGCCAACCAGGACGACGATCCGGCCTTCATTCGCGCTGTCACCACGCCCAAGCGCGGCATTGGTGGCACCACGCTGGAGGCCCTCGGGCGCGCCGCCGGACGCCGCCAGCAAAGCCTGTTCAGCGCCATCTTTGCGCCGGGGCTGGACGCCGAGCTCAACTCCAAGCAGCGCACCGCGTTGCGCGAGTTTGGCGACTTCATCAACCGGTTGGAGCAGCGTGCGGCGAAAGAACCGGCCGGCGAGGTGCTGGGCGACCTGATCAAGGCCATCGGCTACGAGAGCTGGTTGTTCGAATCGCTGGAGGTGCGCGAGGCGGAAACCAAATGGGCGAATGTGTGCGATTTCGTCGAGTGGCTGCGAAGAAAAGGCGAGGAGGAAGGCAAGACCCTGCTCGAGCTGGCGCAATCCGTGGCCCTGCTGTCGATGCTGGACGGCAACGAGGGCGAGCAGGATGCGGTGCAACTCGCCACCCTGCATGCCGCAAAAGGCCTGGAGTTTCGCCATGTTTTCCTGATCGGCGTCGAAGAGGGCCTGCTGCCCCATCGTGACTCGCTGGAACCGGCGAAGATGGAAGAAGAGCGGCGCCTGATGTATGTCGGCATCACGCGCGCCCAGGCCAGCCTGACGGTGAGCTGGTGCGAAAAGCGCAAACAGGGCCGTGAATCGATGCCGCGCGAACCCTCACGATTCATTCTTGAAATGGGTGAAACCGCGCAGAAAGCCTCGGTGCAAGGCAACATCGTGCCGGACGCCGGCACCGCGCGCGCCAAGGCGGCGCAACTGAGGGCGATGCTCGCGGCGAAAACCTGAAAAGAAAAGGGACCGCTCACGGTCCCTTTTGCATTGCGCGGTGCCGGGCCGGACTACTTTGCCGCGGGCTCCTTGAAGTTGCCGCCGGACTTGTTGGCCAAATAGACAATGGTGCTCGCCAGCTCGGTATCGCTGGCATCCGAGCCGCCTTTGGGCGGCATGGCATTCTTGCCCGCGATTGCCGACTTCAGCAGGCCATCAAGGCCCAGCGCCAGACGCGGCGCCCAGGCGCCCTTGTCGCCCAGCTTGGGAGCATTGGCGACGCCGGAATCATGACAGGCGGCGCAGCTTGCCTTGTAGATCTGCTCGCCGCTGCGCGCGGCCCCGCCACCGGCAGCCATGGGCGCTGCAAGCATGACCGTGGCAACCGGCGCGATGCGCTGATTGACGGCTTCCGGGTCAATCTGTTTGTCACCTTTCGCCATGCGCGCGATCGAAATCATCGCCAGGACGAAGACCACACAGCCGATGGCGATCAGCACACCCCAGGCAATGATCTTCTTGAAATTGAATTCGGAGTTTGTTGTTGCGGACATAGTGCGATCCTGTGCGTTTGGCTTAATTCTGGCCGAGTATAGCCAATACGGAACGAGGTGGCGGTAAAATGCGCCTCGGCCTTCCAAGCCGATCCACCGCGCGCTCGTAGCTCAATGGATAGAGTACTGGCCTCCGAAGCCAGGGGTTGTGGGTTCGATCCCCGCCGAGCGCACCAATTTGCTGCAAGACCTTGATGAATTCGTCAAGGCAGATGGTGATGATAGGCCGCGCCGCAACGGACGCGGTCAGCAGCGGTTGGCGCTCAAGGCGTGTTGCGCAAGGCGCGGCGCACGGTTTCCACAATGCGTTCCAACTCGTCCTGCGATGACTTGAACATCGGCGAGAACTGCAGGATGTCGCCCGCGCTGCGGATCACCACACCGTCCTCGAAGGCCTGCAGAAAAACCTCGAATCCGCGCGCGCCGATGGCGCCTTCGCGCGGCGCCAGCTCAACGCCGCCCATCAGGCCGATGCTGCGGATGTCGATGACGTTGGGCTCGCCCTTGAGGCTGTGCAGCAGTTCTTCAAACGGGGCTTCAATTGCCCTGGCCTGGGCGAAGCTTTCTTCTTCCTCGTAGACCTGCAAGGTCGCGAGTCCGGCGGCGGCGGCCACCGGGTGACCGGAATAGGTGTAGCCGTGGAACAACTCGATCAGGTTCTCCGGACCGTTCGTCAGCGCCTGGTAGATCGATTCCTTGACCAGCACCGCGCCCATCGGAATGACGCCATTGGTCAGCCCTTTGGCGGTGGTGATGATGTCGGGAACCACACCAAAGCGATCCGCGCCAAATGCGGCGCCGAGACGGCCGAAGGCGGTGATGACCTCGTCGAATATCAACAGGATGCCGTGCTTGTCGCAAATCTGGCGCAGGCGCTGCAAGTAGCCCAGCGGCGGCACGATGATGCCGGCCGAGCCGGAGACCGGCTCGACAATCAGCGCGGCGATGTTCGACGCATCGTGCAGCTGCACCACGCGTTCGAAATCCTCGGCCAGGTGAGCCCCCCAGTTTGGCTGGCCTTTGGAAAAGGCCATATCGGGCAGGCTGTGGGTGTGTCGGATGTGATCGACGCCGGGCAGCAGCGCGGCGGAGAAGGCCTTGCGGTTGGGCAGGATGCCGCCCACTGACATGCCGCCGAAATTGACGCCGTGATAGCCCTTCTCGCGACCGATCAGGCGTGTGCGCTGGCCGTCGCCGCGCGCGCGATGGTAGGCCAGCGCGATTTTCAGTGCGGTGTCGGCCGCCTCCGAGCCGGAGTTGGTGAAAAACACCCGGGTGAACCCCTCCGGCGCCAGTGCCACGACTTTTTCGGCCAGGGCGAAGGCCTTGTCATTGCCGACCTGAAAGGCCATCGAGTAATCCAGCCGCGCGACCTGCTCCTGAACGGCGGCAACGATCTTCGGATGGCAATGCCCGAGCCCGGAGGTCCACAAGCCCGAGAAGCCATCCAGCAACTGGCGGCCCGCTGCATCCGTGTAGTAGTGGCCTTGTGCCGAGTGAATGATGCGCGGCGCTTTCTTGAACGCGCGATTGGGCGTAAACGGCATCCAGTACGGCTCAAGATCGGGCTGCGGCGTGGGCGACATGCGAAAACTCCTGCTAATGGCCGGCCGCGAATGTTCTCAAGCGGTCCGACGGGACGCACAAACAAATCTGCGCGGCATCATGACTTCGGAGTAGCGAAGCATACTCTTGGTGAAAGTTCCGCCGGTGCGCGGATATTGTCGACACCGCCGCAGATGGACACGGCACCCGGCCGATCACTTGAGAATGGCGATTTGGCGGAAATTGCCCTTCTGAATGGGCTTCTGGGCCGGCGCTTGCGCCGGCCGTGCCGGTTCCCGTTTCTGCTGGCTACGATTTACCTACGCCTGGCAGCAAAGAAAAACGGCCCCCATCGCTGGAGGCCGCATGAATACTGGTGGGCTGTGAGTGGCTCGAACACTCGACCTACGGATTAAGAGTCCGCTGCTCTACCAACTGAGCTAACAGCCCGGAAAGCTTGATTTGAATTGATGGTGGGTCGGCCGAGATTCGAACTCGGGACCAACGGATTAAAAGTCCGCTGCTCTACCGACTGAGCTACCGACCCACACGAGGCCGCGAATGTTAGCGGCTGCACCCCCGACTGTCAAACCTGCGCCGAAGGACACGCCGGGCTGTCGGCATTGTCCGGGATGCAGGAAAAAAAACGCAACCCGAATCGGGTTGCGCTTAATCCACACCAATGGAGGAGGGTGGAGGAGACAGCGGTGAAACGCGAATCAAGGCTACTTTTGCTGCAATTCGATGCGCGTCAGGTTGAGCAAATTTTTGCACAGTCATTGCTGCAATGCAAGGTTTTTTTGTGCGTTGCGCCATGCTTTCGTTGCGGGCCAACTCGTTTAGGATTGATAAAATTAACTGCATTGATTTAGAACAAGTTAAGGCGACAAATTGCCAATATATTTCTGCCGGATTCGCGCGCTGCGAAACTCCGGAAAGCCGAAATCGAGCACTTCTGTTGCGCTGCGGTATGGGCGGATCGGCGGCACGAATAGAATGCGCTTTGTTGCCTGAAGGAGTGAGACATGGAATGTACGGTTCGCTGGCATGAGGGAATGAGCTTTGTTGCCGAAACCGGCAGTGGGCACTTGGTATGCATGGATGGATCGCCCGATGCGGGTGGCCGCAATCTCGCGCCGCGTCCCATGGAATTGCTGCTGGCGGGTGCGGGGGGCTGCACGGCTTTCGATATTGTGCTGATTCTGAAACGCGGGCGCCATGAGGTCAGCGGCTGCGAAGTCAAGCTTCAGGCGGAGCGCGCGGAGATCGATCCGAAGGTGTTCACCCGCATCAACATGCACTTCGTGGTGACGGGGAAAAATCTCAAAGCGGAGGTGGTCGAGCGCGCTGTGAGTCTTTCAGCGGAGAAGTATTGCTCGGCTTCGATCATGCTCGGCAAGACCGCCGCAATCAGCCACAGCTTCGAGGTGGTCGAGGTCTGATCAGGCGAAGTAGGAAAGCCTGGTCATCACTTTCGATGAAAGCTGCATCGCCAGTTTGACCGGTGCCGGCAGTTCCCGCGCGCCGTAATGCATGGCGGTTTCGGCATGGCGGATCTCGTCGAATTTCATTTGTTCCAGCACTTCCCACGACTTGCGATCCTGCGGCGGCAGTTTGGCCTTGTAGCTTTCCAGGTGGCCCTCGACCTGACGCTCGGTTTCGGCGAGAAAGCCCAGGCTCCAGGCATCGCCCCATTTTCCGGCAAAGGCGCCGATCGCGAATGATCCGGCGTACCAGATCGGGTTGAGCAGGCTTTTGCGGCCACCCAGTTCGCTGATGCGCCGCTCGGTCCAGTTGAGGTGCTCGGTTTCCTCCGCGGCGGCGTGCGCCAGTTCGCGCCTGACGGCAGGATCGTCCGATGTCAGCGCCTGGCCCTGATACAAGGCCTGGGCGCAGATTTCACCGCAGTGATTGACCCGCATCAGCGCGGCGGCATGGCGCTTCTCGGCATCGCTCATCGCGCTTTCCGGAAGATCGGCGCCGGGCATCGCGCGACGCGTCGGCGCGGAAGCAAAGACGGCGCGCAGTGCTTTGTCGATTTCGGGGATGAGGGCGTCGAGCATTCCGGTCACCCGTGCGTCAGTTGGCTTCGGGATGCTTGCCCAGACGCAAGGCGTTGCGGCCTTCGTCAGGGTTTTTTATGGGTATGCCCATCGGGCAAAACAGTTCGTGGCGCAGCACGGAATGATGCCGGTTGACCGGCTTGTTCTCGATTGGGCGCCAGTCGTTTCTGAGCGCACGCGATCTTTTCCAGGTGCCGTCGCTGTGGCCCGTCGCATAGATCTTCCAGGTGTGCTGATCGCAATGGATGCCCTCGAAAGTGACGTTGGTGGCGCCGCCCGAGGTTTTCACCACCAGCACGTAGCGCACGACGCCATCGTTGCCGACTGAGAGCGTGCTGGCATCCACATAGAACTTGTTGCTGGCCACTGCGCTGACGTAAAACTCGCGCAGGTTTTCGGGACGCGGATACGCGGGCAGCTCGCTCGCCTCCTCGCGGAAAACCTTGCTCTCTTCTTCCGCTTCGCTGAGTGCCCTGGCGCCGGGACCGCCGATGGCGGCGCCGGTCTCCGCGCCGGCGTTTGCCGCCAAGGCAAGCAAGAGAACAAGCCACAGGCGGTTCACGGTTTTTCGTCCAGTATGTCGGCGGATTCCCAGCGCGGCGTCCGCTCCTCGGGATGCACGAACAGCAAGCGCGCCAGTTCCATCAAGGCGGCTTCATAGACGCCACGCTTGAATTCGATCACGCTGCCCAGCGGCACCCAGTAGCTGTTCCAGCGCCAGGCATCGAATTCCGGGTGTTCGCTGGCGCGCAGGCTGACGTCGGTATCGCGGCCGACCATGCGCAGCAGAAACCAGATCTGTTTCTGACCCCGGTAAGTGCTTCGCCATTCGCGGCGAATCCAGTGTTTCGGCACCTCATAGCGCAGCCAGTCGCGGGTTCGACCAATGATCCGGACATGTTCCGGTTTGAGACCGGTTTCCTCTTCGAGTTCGCGCAGCATCGCCTGTTCGGGCGATTCGCCCTTCTTGATGCCGCCTTGCGGAAACTGCCAGGAATGTTCGCGGATACGTTTGCCCCAAAACACCTCGTTGCGACTGTTGACCAAGACGATGCCGACGTTCGGGCGAAAGCCTTCACGATCGAGCATGATGCATATTCCAATGATTAGTTGACAGCCATTCTTTCACAATCGCGCCTTGCTGGAAAGCCGTAGTATCCGCAGTCGCAATCCACCGGCCAAAGGTAAAATGCGCCCTTCCCGCCTTTTCGCCTACTGCCATGCGCGCCAGCCAGTTTTTCATCTCCACGCTCAAGGAAGCGCCCTCCGACGCAGAAATCGTCAGCCACCAACTGATGCTGCGCGCCGGCCTTATCCGCCGCCTCGCCGGTGGAATCTACACCTGGATGCCCATGGGTCTGCGCGCCCTGCGCAAGGTGGAAAACATCGTGCGCGAGGAAATGAACCGCGCCGGGGCCATGGAAATGCTCATGCCGGCGGTGCAACCCTTTGAATTGTGGGAAGAATCCGGGCGCGGCCCGAAATACGGCCCGGAGTTGCTGCGCTTCAAGGACCGCCATCAGCGCGATTTCGTGATCGGTCCGACGCACGAAGAGGTGATCACCGACGTGGTGCGCCGCGATATCCGCAGCTATCGGCAGTTGCCGCGCCACTTCTACCAGATCCAGACCAAGTTTCGCGACGAGATCCGGCCGCGCTTCGGCGTCATGCGCGGGCGCGAGTTCCTGATGAAGGACGGCTATTCCTTCCATGCCACCTACGCCGACCTGGAACGCGAATACCGCAACATGTACGACACCTACTCGCGCATTTTCAATCGCCTCGGGCTCAAGTTCCGCGCCGTGGCGGCGGATACCGGCGCCATCGGCGGCACCGGTTCGCACGAGTTTCACGTGCTCGCCGATTCTGGCGAAGATGCAATTGCCTTCTGTCCCGACTCTGACTACGCTGCCAACGTGGAATTGGCCGAGGCGGTGGCGCCTGTAAAAGTCGGCGCTGGCGATACGGCGACCATGGAGAAAAAAGCCACGCCGGGCAAGACCCGCTGCGAGGACGTCGCCGCTTTCCTCGGCCTGCCGCTGACGCAGACAGTCAAGGCGATTGCGCTGATGGCCGAGCGCGAGGACGCCAGCGAATTCGTCCTGCTGCTGTTGCGCGGCGATCACGAGCTGAACGAAATCAAAACGCAGAAAGTGATCGGCGAGTTCCGCTTCGCCCGCGACGAAGAAATCGTCGCCGCGCTGGGCAGCAAGCCCGGCTACATCGGCCCGGTCGGCTTCTCCGGCAAGGTCGTGGCCGATCGCAGCGTTGCCGCCATGAGCGATTGCGTGTGCGGCGCCAACGAAGAGGGCTACCACCTGACCGGCGTCAACTTCGGCCGCGACCTGCCGCCGCCGGCCAGCGTGGCCGACATCCGCAATGTCGTGCCCGGCGACCCCTCGCCCGACGGCAAGGGCGCGCTCGAGCTGTGCCGCGGCATCGAAGTCGGCCACATCTTCCAGTTGCGCACCAAGTATGCCGAGGCGCTGAAATGCACTTACCTTGACGAACAGGGCAAGGATCAGGTGATGGAAATGGGCTGCTACGGCATCGGTGTGTCGCGCATCGTCGGCGCCGCCATCGAGCAGGGCCATGACGAGCGCGGGATTGTCTTTCCCGCCAGCCTCGCGCCCTTTTCCGTCGTCGTGGTACCGATGAATTACGCCAAGTCCGAGACCGTGCGCACGGCCGCCGACGCGCTGCTGGCCGAGCTGCTCGCCGCCGGCATCGACGCCATCCTCGATGATCGCGACGAGCGCCCCGGCTCGATGTTCGCCGACTGGGAACTGATCGGCATACCGCATCGCGTGGTGGTCGGCGAGCGCGGCCTCAAGGAAGGCAAGCTCGAATACAAGGGCCGCAGCGACGCCGAGGCGCGCATGCTGGCGGCCGGCGAAATGACGGACTTCCTAACGCGGGAACTGTGCGGCTGATACGCCGCCTGGCGCTGGGCCTTGCCGCCGCACTCCTGCCGGTGGTGGTGCAGGCCGGCGCCCAGCAGTACGAACCGTTGGCAGACAGCGTCCGCGCCGGGCTGCATGCGGCAATTGCCGATCGTGCTTCGCCCGAGCCGCAGTTCCCCTCGCTCCAGGAAAAAATCAACTGGCTGACGGAAATGTCGGCGCGGCTGGCGCGCCGCATGCCGGATCGCGAAGCGCGGCTGGATTTTCTCAAGACCGTGCATTACGAAGCCAAGCGTGCCGGGCTCGATCCGCAGATGGTGCTCGGCCTGATCCAGGTCGAAAGCGGCTTCAAAAAATATGCCGTCTCCTCGGCCGGCGCGCGCGGCTACATGCAGATCATGCCCTTCTGGGTGGACCTGATCGGCGACAAGAAAAGCAACCTGTTCCACATGCGCACCAACCTGCGCTTCGGCTGCACCATCCTGCGCCATTATCTCGACATCGAGAAGGGCGACCTCTACCGCGCGCTCGGTCGTTACAACGGCAGCCTGGGCAAGCCCGAGTATCCGAACATGGTGCGGGGGGCGTGGGAGAGGCAATGGGGGTGGGGGCCGAGGGTGGTCGGGCCGAGGTAGCCTCTGCGCTGATCCACCACCCGTTCGTGGTGGGTTTGAGCCGTTCGTGGTGAGCTTGTCGAACCACCCCGTTAAATCGCCGTGTCACCAGCGCCGACTTTCTCACTTCGCTTCCAAGGCCGCGCCGGGGCGAGTCCCGGCATGCAGGTTAAGGGCACACCCTGAAAAGTTCCCGAAGGGACGCAAAGCGCTGGCGCTGGTGATACGGCGAAGGAATCAAAGAAGCACTGGATTCCGGCGTTCGCCGGAATGACGGCGCCCGAAAAGTCGGCGCTGGTGCTACGGCGACGAAACAGGCCTGGTGCCGGATTCCCGCTTTCGCGGGAATGACGGACAAGTGGTTCGACAAGCTCACCACGAACGGACACGTCAGCGCATGCCCGGCAACATCCCTTTCATGCCCCGCATCATCTTCTGCATCCCCCCCTTGGAGAACTGCTTCATCATCTTCTGCGTCTGCTCGAACTGGTTCAGCAAACGATTGACCTCCTGCACCGAAACGCCGGCGCCGGTGGCAATGGCGCGTTTGCGGTTGGCCTTGATGATTTCGGGCTTGCTGCGTTCCTGCGGCGTCATCGAGTTGATGATGCCTTCCAGGCGCCGCACGGATTTGTCTTCCATGGCGCCGCCGGCCTTTTGTGCCATGGCGCCGAACTGCGCCGGCAGTTTGTCGAGCATGGCGCCCAGCCCGCCCATGTTTTTCATCTGGCCGATCTGCGCCTTGAAGTCATGCAGGTCGAAGCCCTTGCCGGACTTCATCTTCTTGACGAATTCCTGCGCCTTGTCCTGATCGACGCCGCGCTGGGCTTCCTCGACCAGGCCGAGGATGTCGCCCATGCCGAGGATGCGCGAGGCCATGCGTTCGGGGTGGAACTCCTCGAGGCCGGTGAGCTTTTCGCCGACGCCGGCGAACTTGATCGGTTTGCCGGTGACGTGGCGCACCGACAGCGCCGCGCCGCCGCGTGAATCGCCGTCGAGTTTGGTGAGGATGACGCCGGTCAGCGGCAAGGCTTCGTTGAAGGCCTTGGCGGTATTCACCGCATCCTGGCCGAGCATGGCGTCGACCACGAACAGGGTCTCGATGGGCTTCAGCAGTGCATGCAAGTCCTTGATCTCGGCCATCATCGCTTCGTCGATGGCGAGGCGTCCGGCGGTATCGACGAATACCACGTCGTAATAATGGCGCTTGGCATGATCCAGCGCGGCGGCGGCGATAGCGGCAGGTTTTTGTTCTCCCGTGGACGGGAAGAAGTCGATGCCGGCCTGGGCCGACACGGCTTTGAGCTGCTCGATGGCGGCCGGGCGATAGACGTCGCAGCTGACGGTCAGCACTTTTTTCTTCTGCCGTTCCTTGAGCCATTTGCCGAGCTTGGCCGTGGTGGTGGTCTTGCCCGCGCCCTGCAGGCCGGACATCAGGATCACGGCCGGCGGTTGCGTGGCGAGATTGAGGCCGACGCTGGCGCCGCCCATCAATTCGGTCAGTTCGCGATGCACGACGCCGACCAGCGCCTGGCCGGGAGTCAGCGAGCCGATCACTTCCTGGCCCAGGGCCTTTTCCTTGACCTTGGCAATGAAATCCTTGACGACGGGCAGGGCGACGTCGGCTTCGAGCAAGGCCATGCGCACTTCGCGCAGCATGTCCGAAATGTTTTCGTCGGTCAGGCGCGCCTGGCCGCGCATGGTTTTTACGACGCGGCCAAGGCGCTGGGTGAGGTTATCTAACATGGGTGAAAGGGGTGCTTGGATGCAATTCGGGATGGGAGGCTTGGTGTAGACTTCGCCGATGCCCGCAATCTTAATGCATCTGCTGGCCGCAGCCCTCTATGCGGGCCTGGCGGTACATCTCTGGCGCACCCGTTGGCGCGGACCGGTGCTGGGTCAGCCGGCCGGCGGCCTCAAGCTGGGCGAGCGCGGCCTGCTTCTGGTTGCGGTGGCGGCGCATGCCGTCAGTTTGCGCATGGAAATATTCGATGGCGGCAGCATGCGCTTCAGCTTCGCGATCGCGCTTTCCGTGATGCTTTGGCTGGCGATTGCCTTGTACTGGATCGAGAGCTTCTACGCCCGCATGGAAGGTTTGCAGGTGATCGGCTTGCCGGCAGCAGCCGTGGCGGCCTTGCTGCCGGTCGTATTTTCCGAGGCGCATGTGCTGACCAGCGCCGGATCAATGGCCTTCCGCCTGCATTTCCTGATGGCGATGCTGGCTTACAGCCTATTCACCCTCGCCGCCCTGCATGCCCTGTTGATGGCGACCGCCGAAAAGGGCCTGCATCGCGGGCAGATTTCGCCGCTGCTGGCGGGCCTGCCGCCCCTGCTGACCATGGAAGCCCTGCTGTTCCGGCTGATCCATGTCGCCTTCGTGCTGCTGACGCTGACCCTGATTTCGGGCGTGTTCTTTTCCGAAACCCTGTTCGGCAAGGCGCTGAGCTTCAATCACAAGACGGTCTTTGCCTTCCTGTCCTGGCTGATTTTCGCCGCATTGCTGGTCGGCCGTCATCTGCGCGGCTGGCGCGGCCGTGTCGCGCTGCGCTGGACGCTGGCCGGATTTGCCGCACTGCTGCTGGCGTATGTGGGCAGCCGCTTCGTGCTCGAAGTCATCCTCGGTCGTTGATGGACGAAATATCTCTACCGGCGCAATTCGCCGCGCTCGCGCTGTTGCTGGTCTGCTCGGGTTTCTTCTCGATGTCGGAAACCGCGATGATGGCTTCCAACCGGATTCGCCTGCGGCACATGGCGCAAGAAGGCCATCGCGGCGCACGGATGGCGGTGACCTTGCTGAACAAGACCGACCAGTTACTGGGCGTGATCCTGCTTGGCAATACCCTGATCAATTCGGTGGCCGCCATGCTGACCGGGCATATTGCGCTGCAGATGTTCGGTCAGGAGAAGTGGGCCCTTGAAGCCGGCGCCCTGTTCGTCACCCTCTGCCTGCTGGTCTTTTCCGAGATCACGCCCAAAGTCGCCGGCGCAACCTATCCGGACTGGCTGGCGGTGCGTATCGTCTATGTCCTGACACCGCTGTTGCGGGTGGCCTATCCGATTGTCTGGCTGGTCAATCTGCTGGTTCAGCCACTGCTGCGCTTGCTGAACCTTCAGCCCAAAGAGGGTTTCGAGTCCTCCCACCTCTCGCCGGCAGAACTGCGCGCGATGGTGCTTGAGTCCGGCCGCTTCATTCCCAAGCAACATCGCTCGATTCTGCTCAATCTGTTCGAGCTGGAACAATTGGCGGTGGCGGACATCATGACGCCGCGCGGCGAGATCGAGGCGATCGATATTGCGGCACCGATCGAGAGCATCAAGGCGCAGCTGGCGACGAGTTTTCACACACGGGTGATGGTGTTCGAGAACGACCCGGCCAACATTGTCGGGGTTCTGCATCAGCGCCAGTTGCTGGCCCAGGCATTTACCGGGGACCTGGACCACGCCGCCTTGCGCGAGCGGATGTCCGAACCCTATTTCATTCCGGCCGCGACACCGATTTACACGCAGCTTCAGTTCTTTCGCGAGAACCGCCAGCGCATGGGCCTCGTGGTCGATGAATACGGCGAGATCGAAGGCCTGGTGACGCTGGAAGACATTATTGAAGAACTGGTCGGCAAGTTCACCACGCGCCAGTCGGACGTCAGCCGCGTGCTGTCTTGGAACGATGACGGCACGGTGCTGGTCGATGGCGCCGCAAGTTTGCGGGTACTCAACCGAATGCTGCAGCTGGACTTCCCCCTCGACGGTCCGCGGACGCTGAACGGCCTGATACTCGAGCATCTGCAGGACATACCCGAGGTGGGCGTCGGGCTTAAAGTCGATGGCATGGCGATGGAGATCGTTCAAACACAGGACCGAAAGATCAAGATGGTACGTCTTCACCGCCCCGCCGGAGAATGATACTCTCGGCATGTTGAGGGCATCTTCGGGGGTTTCTGAGTGCCCGTCAGGGCGGTAACCCCGAACGACGGGGCGTAGAATGCCGGAAAAACAAGCGGGAGCAGCCAATGGCCACAGCAGGCAAGGCAGACAAAAAGAACGGCCCAAAGGAACTCAGTTTTTCCTGGGAGGGCAAGAACAAGACCGGTAAAGTCGTTCGTGGCGAAATCAAGGCAGCCAGCGTCGCTGCCGCCAACTCCGCGCTGCGCCGGCAAGGCATCAACATCACCAAGCTGAAGAAGAACAAGCTCAGTTCCGGCGGCAAGGTCACCGACAAGGACATCACGCTGTTTTCGCGCCAGCTCGCCACCATGGTGAAGTCCGGCGTTCCTTTGCTGCAATCCTTTGACATCGTCGGCAAGGGCACCAACAATCCGGGGCTGGCCAAGCTGTTGTATGACATCAAGTCCGATGTCGAAACGGGCGCCACGCTGGCGTCGGCGTTTCGCAAGTACCCCAACCATTTCGATGCGTTGTTCTGCAATCTGGTCGAGGCCGGCGAACAGGCGGGTATTCTCGACACTCTGCTCGATCGTCTGGCGACCTACAAGGAGAAAATCCAGGCCATCAAGTCCAAGATCAAGGGCGCCCTGTTCTATCCCATTTCCATTCTGATTGTCGCCTTTGTCATTACGGCGGTAATCATGATTTTCGTGGTGCCGGCGTTCAAGGGTGTGTTCGCCAGTTTCGGTGGTGAACTGCCGGCTCCGACGCTGATCGTTATCGCGATTTCCGATTATTTCGTGGAGAACTGGTATCTGATATTTGGAGGCATTTATGCCGTGATTTACGGAATGCTGCAAGCCTTCAAGCGGTCGCGGGCGGTGCAGATTGCCGCGGACAAATATTTCCTCAAGCTTCCGGTGTTTGGCGACCTGTTGCGCAAATCCTCCATTGCGCGCTGGACGCGAACCTTGTCTACCATGTTTGCTGCCGGTGTGCCGTTGGTCGACGCACTCGACTCGGTGGGCGGCGCTGCGGGCAACTATGTTTACATGCTGGCAACACAAAAGATTCAGGCCGAAGTGTCCACCGGGTCCAGCCTCACCGTTGCCATGGAAAACTCCGGTGTCTTCCCGCCCATGGTGACGCAAATGGTTGCCATTGGTGAAGAGTCAGGTCAGCTGGATTCCATGCTGGGCAAGACCGCCGACTTTTTTGAGGCCGAGGTGGATGAGGCGGTGGAAACGCTTTCGAGTCTGATGGAGCCTATCATCATGGTCTTCCTCGGCGGCCTCATCGGCGGCCTGGTGGTGGCCATGTATCTGCCGATCTTCAAGCTTGGCTCGGTTGTCGGCTAAGCCGGCGTTCAGGTGGCGCCGATGATCGCGCAGCTGGCCGATCCGCTGGTGTTCGCCTGGGTCGCCGGCGTGTTGGGTCTGATGGTCGGCAGTTTTCTGAATGTCGTCATTCATCGCCTGCCGATCATGATGGAGCGCGACTGGGCGGCGCAGTGCGCCGAGCTGCGCAATGAGCCGGCGCCGGAATTCGAGCCGCTGACACTGTCCAAGCCGCGTTCGCGTTGCCCGCAGTGCGGGCATTCGATCACGGTCATGGAGAATATTCCCATCCTTAGCTGGCTGCTGCTGCGCGGCCGGTGCAAAGGCTGCGCCAAGCCGATTTCGGTTCGCTATCCCTTGATCGAAGCCGTGACCGGATTGCTGTTCGCCTTTGTCGCCTGGAAGTTTGGTTTCTCCGTGGCCGGCGTCGGCGCCCTGGTCTTCATCGGCGCCCTGGTTGCCTTGACCGGCATCGATTTTGATACGCAGTTGCTGCCCGACGACATCACCTTGCCTTTGCTCTGGCTGGGACTGGCGCTCAACGCATTCGGCGCCTACACAGATCTGAAGAGTGCGGTAATCGGCGCCATGGCCGGCTACTTGTCGCTTTGGGTGGTGTACTGGGGATTCAAGCTGGCGACCGGCAAAGAGGGCATGGGCTACGGGGATTTCAAGCTGCTGGCGGCGCTTGGTGCCTGGCTGGGTTGGCAGATGCTGCCGGTGACGATTCTGCTTTCTTCCTTCGTCGGTGCTGTCGTCGGCCTGGCCCTGATGGTCCTGACCCGGCGCGGGCGCAACGTGCCGATACCGTTTGGCCCCTACCTTGCGGCGGCCGGCGTGATTTCCCTGATCTGGGGCAAACCTCTGACTCACGCCTATCTGGGCATGAATCTCTAGGCGCACAAACCCGGTGCCGGCCCTTGGCGTCGGGCCGCAAGCGACCCGACATCGACCGGCAAGTCAGGGGCTTCGGCTATAATCGCGCTCTTTGCCCGATTATCGGAGAATGTCATGCCAATCTATGCTTATCGCTGCACCGATTGCGGCTTTGAGAAAGATGTCATGCGGAAAGTCAGCGATCCGCAGTTGACTACCTGCCCAGAGTGCAAGACCGAGAATTTCAAGAAGCAGCTGACCGCACCGGGCTTTCAGCTCAAGGGCAACGGCTGGTACGCCACCGATTTCAAGGGCGGTGGCGGCAAGCCTGCGGAAACAAAGAGCGACAATCCACCGCCGTGTCAGGGCGGAACGGGCAGCTGCGCCGCAAACAGCTGACGAACCGTAGAAGATAGTGTCCGCCATAAAAAAATACTTCATCACCGGTCTGCTGATCTGGGTCCCGCTGGCAATAACGGCGTGGGTGTTGTCCCTGATCGTCCGTTCCATGGATCAGTCCCTGCTGCTGCTGCCGCAGGCTATCCATCCCGAGCATCTGCTCGGAATGTACATCCCCGGCCTCGGCGCGCTGCTGACGTTGTTGATCGTATTTCTCACCGGCCTGGTGACCACCAACATCGTCGGCCAGAAACTGGTGCGTTTCTGGGAGGGCGTGCTGGCCCGCATTCCTGTCGTCAAGTCGATCTACTACAGCGTCAAGCAGGTCAGCGACACACTGTTTTCGGGCAGCGGCGTCGCCTTCCGCAAAGTCTTGCTGGTGCGCTATCCCCACCCCGAGGCCTGGGCCGTGGCGTTTCAGACCGGGCATCCGGCGCGTGATGTGGCCGACATGCTGCCGGAGGAATACGTCGGCGTTTTCATACCGACCACGCCCAGCCCGGTCAACGGTTTCTTCTTCTTCGTCCGCAAAGCCGATGTCATAGTGCTGGACATGAACGTCGATGAGGCGCTGAAGTACATCGTTTCGATGGGCGTCGTCGCCCCGCCCATGCGCAATCCCATGGGCCGCGCCCAGAATCAGTAACCGCCCGTCAGGGCCAGAACCCGTCCGGAAATCCTATGCGTACCCATTATTGCGGCGAAGTAAATGCCTCCCATGTCGATCAGATCGTCACGCTGTGCGGTTGGAATCATCGTCGTCGCGATCACGGCGGCGTGATATTCATCGACCTGCGCGATCGGCAGGGATTGACGCAGATCGTCTGCGACCCGGATCGTCCGGAGATGTTCAAGATCGCCGAGGACGTGCGCAGCGAGTACGTGCTGAAGGTCACGGGCAAGGTGCGCCGGCGTCCCGCCGGAACCGAGAATTCCAATCTGGCCTCCGGCGAAATTGAAATACTTTGCCACGAACTCGAAGTGCTCAACGTCGCTGTGACGCCGCCCTTCCAGCTCGACGACGAGAACCTTTCCGAGAATGTGCGGCTGACCCATCGCGTGCTCGACTTGCGCCGTCCGCAGATGCAGAAAAACCTGATGCTGCGCTACAAGGTGGCGATGGCTTTCCGCCGCTTCCTCGACGAGCAGGGTTTCATCGACATCGAGACGCCGATGCTGACCAAGTCGACCCCGGAAGGCGCGCGCGATTATCTGGTGCCGTCGCGCGTGCATCCGGGCCAGTTCTTCGCCCTGCCGCAATCGCCGCAGTTGTTCAAGCAACTCCTGATGGTGGCCGGCTACGATCGCTATTACCAGATCACCAAATGCTTCCGCGACGAAGACCTGCGCGCCGATCGCCAGCCGGAATTCACCCAGATCGACATGGAAACCTCCTTCCTCGATGAGACGCAGATCACCACCATCATGGAAGCCCTGATCCGCAGCGTCTTCAAGCAGGCCTTGGCGGTCGATCTGCCCGATCCTTTCCCGCGCATCAGTTACGCCGAGGCCATGAGCCGCTATGGTTCCGACAAGCCGGATTTGCGCATTACGCTGGAACTCACCGACGTCACCGACGCGGTGGCCGACGTCGCGTTCAAAGTGTTCAGTGGTCCGGCCTCCAGCGGCGGCCGGGTTGCCGCCTTGCGCATACCGGGCGGTGGCAGCGGCGACAAGACGCTGAGCCGCGGCGAGATCGACGGCTACACCGAGTTCGTCAAGATCTACGGCGCCAAGGGTCTGGCCTACATCAAGGTCAATGACGCCGCGAAACTCAACGAAGAAGGCCTGCAGTCGCCGATCGTAAAGAACCTCCATGCCGCCGCCCTGAAAACCATCGTCGAGCGCACCGGCGCTCAATCCGGCGACTTGATCTTCTTCGGCGCCGACAAGACCAAGGTGGTCAATGACGCTATGGGCGCCCTGCGCAGCAAGATCGGCCACGACAAGGGCTACCTCGATGGCTCGGCCTGGCAGCCGCTGTGGGTGGTCGACTTCCCGATGTTCGAATTCGACGAAGAAAACCAGCGCTGGACGGCATGCCACCACCCCTTTACCAGTCCCAAGGATGGCCACGAGGCATTGATGGCGACCGACCCTGGAAAGTGTCTGGCCAAAGCCTATGATCTCGCGCTGAACGGATGGGAGATGGGCGGCGGTTCGGTGCGTATCCACCGTGCCGAGGTCCAGGAAAAGGTCTTCCTGGCCCTGGGTATCGGTGCCGAGGAACAACAGGCAAAATTCGGCTTCCTGCTCGATGCGCTGAGATATGGCGCACCGCCCCACGGCGGCCTGGCCTTCGGCCTCGACCGCATCGTGACCATGATGGCGGGCGCGGAATCCATCCGCGACGTGATCGCCTTTCCCAAGACCCAGCGCGCCCAGTGTCTGCTTACCGATGCGCCGTCGGATGTCGACGAAAAGCAGTTGCGCGAGCTGCACATCCGCTTGCGCCAGAAGGTGGAAACGCAAGTCGAGGTCGGCAAGGCCTGAGCATGCGTCGCCTGCTTTGCGCGCTGATCGCTACCTTCCTGCTGGGTAGCGCGCAGGCGCGCGACGGTTCGGCGAATTCGGTAGACATCGGGCAACTCCCGGACGAAGCGCGCCAGACGCTGCAGTTGATCGATGCGGGCGGCCCCTTGCCTTATCGGCGTGACGGCATCGTTTTCGAAAACCGCGAACGCCTCCTGCCCGGCAAGCCGCGCGGCTACTACCGCGAATACACGGTGCCGACACCGGGGCGCTCCGATCGAGGCGCGCGGCGCATCGTCACTGGCGACAATCCTCCCGTCGTGTTCTACTACACGGCCGATCACTACCGCAGCTTTCACCGGATCCAGCGATGAGTGCCGCTCATTACGAAGCCCTGTTCGGCGACGCCTCCCGCGCCGGGGTGTATCACCTGCCGCACGGCAACACCGACTCGCTGTTGGCGGGTGCAGCGGCGGCCGACTGTGTGGTGTTGCGCGTCGATCTTGCCGCCGCGCGCAACAGGGGCGACATGCTCGCTGCGATTGCGCGCGACCTGCGCTTTCCCGAGTGGTTTGGGCAGAACTGGGATGCCCTGACCGACTGCCTGCTCGACATGGGCTGGTTGCCGGCCACCGCCTACCTGATCATCCTCGAACACTGCGACGGAATCCATGGTCGAGCCGAGAGCGACTTCGTCACTTTGATGCAGACCTTCCAGAATGCGGCGCAGACCTGGCGTGAGGATGACGTTCCCTTCTGGTGCCTGGTCGACATGCAGGCCGACGGCATAGCCTGGTTGCCGACCATTGCCCAGCCGGATTGATGCTCTACAAGAAACCCGTATCGGTGCTGGTGGTGATTCACACGGCGGCGCTGGATGTGCTCTTGCTGGAGCGCTTGCGCCACCCCGGGTTCTGGCAGTCGGTCACCGGTAGCCAGGAAGACGACGAAGCTCTGCTTGAAACCGCCCGACGCGAAGTCGAGGAGGAAACCGGAATCGCGGTAGGCACGGCGGACCTGCAGGACTGGAAGCAGACCCACCGTTTCGAGATTTTTGCCGAATGGCGCGACCGCTATGCGCCGGGCGTCGCCGAAAACACCGAGCATGTGTTCAGCCTGTGCCTTCCCGACAGGGTGACGGTGACGGTCGCACCCGACGAGCACCTGGCCTATCGTTGGCTGCCCTGGCGCGAAGCGGCGGCGGCCTGTTTTTCCTGGAGCAACCGGGATGCCATTCTGGAGTTGCCGGTCCGTTTTCCAGGGCTCGCCCGGCCGCTTTAGCGGCCGGCCTCGTCGGCGCATGCCGTGCGTTTCTCCAGCCATCCCGGTCGGCGGGAAGGTCGCGAGGCCTGATGTCGCGGGCCGCCACCGTTGTCAGTGCTCTTGAAATTCGTTTTTGGGCGCCTATGTAGTGAGAAAGCCTCACTTGGTATTGGACCCACACTCGAAAGGAGAATGAAATGAGCAACTTGATTCGTCGCGACCCGCTTGATGACTTCTTCCGCGGATTTTTTGTCCGTCCGGTCGATTTCGGATCGCAAGCCGATGCACCGGCAGTGAAAATCGATGTCAAGGAACAGGAAAACGCCTACTTGGTTCACGCCGAGATTCCCGGTGTGAAGAAGGATGACATCCATGTCGCCATCGAAGGCGCGGTGGTTTCCATCAGCGCCGAGCGACGTGAAGAAAAGGACGTCAGGGAAGGCGAGCGCGTACTGCGCAGCGAGCGCTACGTCGGCAAGGTATCGCGCAGCTTCCAGTTGGCGCAGGAGATCGACGAAGGCCAGGTGAATGCGAAGTACGTCGACGGCGTGCTGGAACTGGTGATGCCGAAAAAGGCCGCGACCCAGGCGCGCCGGATCACCATCCAGTAAGCCTCCCCGCCCGTCGCGGCCCGGGGCCGCCCAGGGTGATCCGCCGATTCGCGGCGGATCACCCTGTTTTCATTCTGCCCACTTGGCGTGAAACAATTCGTTCGGAGTCCCCTGTGATGAACTCGCGCAGCGCGCCGATTGGTAACCCCCGCGAGGGGTGGGGGAAGGGGGGGGCGGGCGCCCCATTGGTTTTAGTTAAGGCTGCTGCGCTTAACGCCGATGATGCTGGCGTTAGCCTCCACTGATACTTCGTTTTCGCGAGTTTCATCTTCCGCAGGTGGTGCTCGATGCCATGAGCGTTAGAATGGCCGAAGTTATCACTTGCACTCGCGGACCACCATGACTGAAAAGACCGATCCCGTTGCCAAGGCTGGAATTCTTGCCGAGGCGCTGCCCTACATCAAGCGCTTCCATGGCAAGACCATTGTCATCAAGTACGGCGGCAACGCAATGACCGACGAGAACCTCAAGCAGTGCTTTGCGCGCGACGTGGTTCTGCTCAAACTGGTGGGCATGGACCCGGTGGTGGTGCACGGCGGTGGCCCGCAGATCGAGAACCTGCTGACCCGTGTCGGCAAGAAGGGCGTGTTCGTTCAGGGCATGCGCGTTACCGATGCCGAAACCATGGAATTGGTCGAGATGGTGCTCGGCGGCCAGGTCAATAAGGAAATCGTCAATCTGATCAATCAGCACGGCGGCAAGGCGGTGGGCCTGACCGGCAAGGACGGCAATTTCATCCGCGCCAAAAAACTGATGATGGCGAACAAGGATCTGCCGGGCGATCTGATCGACATCGGCCAGGTCGGCGATATTCTCTCGATTGACCCCAGCCTGATCGCCCTGCTCGACTCCGGCGACTTCATCCCGGTGATCGCGCCGATCGGCGTCGGCAGCGAAGGCGAAACCTACAATATCAACGCCGATGTGGTCGCCGGCAAGATCGCCGAAGTCCTGAAGGCGGAAAAGCTGGTGCTGTTGACCAACACGCCCGGCGTGATGGACAAGGCGGGCAAGCTGCTGACCGGCGTTACGCCGCGGGAAATCGATGACATGGTGGCCGACGGCACGCTTTCCGGCGGCATGCTGCCCAAGATCAGCTCCGCTCTTGACGCGGCGAGGAGCGGCGTCAAGACCGTGCACATCATCGATGGCCGCGTCGAACATGCCCTGCTGCTGGAAATCCTGACCGATGAAGGCGTCGGTACCCTGATCAAGTCCAAATAAATCCAGGTAGAACCCGCCATGAACGAAGCCCGCGCCGCCAAGGTTGGCGAGAAAAAACTCCTGATCCTGCAAACCATAGCCGAAATGCTGGAACGCCCGGCGGTGGAAAAGGTCACCACGGCATTACTGGCCAAGCAGCTTCAGGTTTCCGAGGCTGCGCTGTATCGTCATTTCGCCAGCAAGGCGCAGATGTACGAAGGTCTGATCGAGTTCATCGAGAGCGGCGTGTTTTCCGTGATTACCCAGATCGAGGCGGCCGAGGAGTCGGGGCTCAAGCAGGCCGAGGCCATCGTCGCCTCGCTGTTGCGCTTCGCGCAGAAGAACCGGGGCCTGACCCGGGTGCTGGTGGGCGACGCACTGGTGCACGAGAACCCGCGTCTGCAGGCACGCATCAACCAGTTGCTGGATCGGATCGACGCCACGCTCAAGCAATGCCTGAAGGTCGCCGCCGCACAGGGCGCACTGGCGGCGGAACACGATTTTGGCGCACACGCCGACGTGCTGGTCTGCTATGTCGTGGGGCGTTGGCAGCGCTTCGTCAAAAGCGGTTTCAAGGACGATCCGCTGGCCAACTGGCCGGCACAATGGCCGATACTGCGTGCTTAGGTGCCGTGCGGCTTGTCGTCGTAAATGCTGGCGATCAGGTCGCTCAATTCACCACGCCGGTAGAGCGCAATCAGGGCGGTGACGATGCCTGGATCAAAATGGGTACCCGACTCCTGCGTTAGCTGAAGAATCGCTTTTTCAGGATCCCACGGCTCTTTGTATGGACGCGCGCTGACCAGGGCATCGAATACATCGACCACAGCCACGATGCGCGCTTCGAACGGAATTTCGTCGCCCCGCAGGCCATCCGGATAACCACAGCCATTCCAATATTCATGATGAGATCTCGCCACGCTTCGTGCCAGCGCCATTGAGGGGCTTCGGCGCAAGATGCTGTCTCCGATGCGAGTGTGGCGCTTCATGGTTTCGTATTCGTCCCGACTGAGTTCGGCCGGCTTGCGCAGGATGTTGTCCGCAATGCCCACCTTGCCGACGTCATGCAATCGGCTTGCCTGGGCGTAGGCGTCCGCGATGACGTGATCAAGGCCTAATTCAAGCGCCAGTCTGCGGGTGTACTCCTCGATGCGATGGATATGGGCTCCGGTGGCGCTGTCCTTGAACTCGGCTACCTCTGCCAAGGTATCGATCGCTTGGTCGTAGGAGTCCTCAAGGCTTTGATGCAGGTAGAAATTATCAAGTGCGGCCGCGCACTGATTGGCCATGATCTGGATCAGTTCCCGGTCGGTTGGTGAAAGCTTCTCGTGCGCCTCGAGATAGATGAAGCCAAGGACGCCGCCGTGTACTCGCATTGGAATGACCATGGCGCTGCTGCGCAACTTCTCCGATGCCTCGCTGTTCAGGATGGTGCGAGAGCAAAGGTCGGCAATCTCCTGACGGCGCAACTCGCTGTCGAGAGTGTCATCCAGATCCCCCGTTCCCGCGCGCACGCGGACGTCTTTTCCTTCGAGGGTCGCCACTAGTCCGTCGATTGTCGAAATCATGCTTGAACGACCGAGATTGCACAGGCCGATGACCTGCAGCAGCAGGCCGCGGAAATAGTCCTCGAGCTTGCCGCGATGCAGACTGTAGAGTTCCGGAGTGACATCCAGGATCCTGTGCAGTCCTGCCCGGTTGATCTCGATGGTTTGCAGGTCACGATAGCTCTTGAGCGCGGAACGGACCGTCGTATATAGCTTCTGTGCAGTAAGTTCGGTTTTGTCCTTGTAATCGTCGATATCGAAGTTGTCGATGACGTAACGCTCTGGCGCGATCCCCGGCTGGCCGGTGCGGACCACGAGGCGGATCATGTCGTTGGGCAGTTCATTGCGAATGAACTCGACCAGTCTCAGGCCGGCATCATCGGTCTCCATGACCACGTCGATCAGGGCCAGTGCGATGCCGGGTTGTTCACGCAGCACCCGCCGCGCATCGTCTGCCGACCCGGCTTCGATGATTTGCAGTGGACGACCGGCAAATTCAAAACCCCGTAGGTTGAGGATAGTCAAAGTGCGTACATCAGGCTCGTCGTCCACCACCAGCACTTGCCATGGCTCCAGACGCGGCGCGGGAGCCTGATCCTGTTCATTCTCCGGCAGATTTCGCAGGATCTTCATGATTGCGCTGAATCCTTCTCGTGGCAGTTGCGAGGGAACACGATCAGGAACCGGGTTCCGTGCCCCGGCTGGCTGCTGCAGGAAATGGTGCCGCCAAGTATCCGGGTCGCGAGATTGTAGGCGATGTACAGTCCGAGTCCGCTGCCACCGCTGCCACGGCGTGTGGTAAAGAACGGTTCGAACGCATGCGCCAGCGTGTCTGCGTCCATGCCCGCACCGTCGTCACTGAAATCGATGCGAACGCGGTCCTCTTCCAGCCGTGCTTGAATGCGCACCACGCCGGAACGCGTGCCATCCTCAAAGGCATGCAAGCGGCTGTTTTGCAGCAGGTTGGTCAGCAGTTGTTCCAGCGCGCCGGCCGAACCGAAAAGCTTGATGTCGCGCGGGCAATCAATCTCGACGCGTATCCCGGTATTCTTGAAGCTGGCGTACAGTGTCCGACTGACGTCATCGATGACTCCGGCCAGATCGTAGTTGCGCTCGGCCTCTGAAGTTTGATCGACCGCCGTGCGTTTGAAGCTTTGTACCATGGCCGCCGCCCGGCGTAGATTGGACAACGCCAACGCCGATGTGTCGCCAAGTAGGCTCAATCGTTGACGCAGATCTGCTTCGCTGACTTCTTCCCGATCAATCAGGCGGCCCAGTTCGGCGACCAGTTCCTGGGACTGCGAGGTGGCGCCGACGGCAACCCCGACGGGTGTGTTCAGCTCATGGGCGAAGCCGGCCACCATGCGCCCGAGCGAGGCCATTTTCTCGTTCTCGATCAGGTCTCTGCGTATCTCCTCCAGTGAGAGAAGGTTGCGCCGGGTTACGAGTAAACTTCCCCATGCCAGCAAGCCGAAGAGGACAAAAACCGCGCCATGAATGTCCATGAAGTCACGCTTTTGTGCGTCGATGATGGTGTAGATATAGCTGGCGGGGAAGCTAACACTGATGCCGCCACGGACATCGCCCAATCGGTATCCCTGCTTGGCGTGACAGGTCAGACAGGCTTGTTTCACTTCTAGGGGAGCCATGTAGCGAAAACTCGCCGTGGCGCCAGCGCCGACTATTGAAATCCGCTCGGACCGATCCGTCTCGAAGTGATCGAGAGACTCGCGTTCCCAGGAGTCCGGCCGATTGTCGGGATTGAGCGGTTTGAGGCTGGTCAAGTGGACTTGCATGTCGCTCCCGGCAGCGATCAACTCGTTGAGTTGCCTTGTCATGTAGGCGGGATTGATCAGCGTCAGTAGTACGCCGGATGGCGTGGAAATGTTCTTCTCTGCACTATCCAGCCATGGGTTGGGCGGGGAGTCTGCTGTCACTGGCGCATACACGCCGCCATGTTTGGCGGCCCATAGCCGTGTCGACTCGATCAGATCAAAGACCAGACGACCGCGCATGGCCGCCATGGTGTTAGCGTGGCGCTCGAGCTCGTGGATGTGCCATGCGTAGGAGGCAAAGGTGACCAGCCCCCAGAACAGGATCAGCAGTGGCCACCATGCTGGTCGACGAATCAAGGCGTCGAAGCCTCGAACCAGAAGCTGCGTGGATAGCCTCACTTGGCGTCAATCCCGGCAGCAATCAACCCTTGAGTATGGCCGCCGCTTCAAGCGAGAAGTAGCTCAATATGCCGTCGCAGCCGGCGCGCTTGAAGCACAGCAGTGCTTCCATCATCACCGCGTCGTGGTCCAGCCAGCCGTTTTGCGCGGCGGCCTTGAGCATCGCGTACTCACCGCTGACCTGATAGGCATAGGTTGGCACGCCGAAGGCATCCTTCACCCGACGCACGATATCCAGATAGGGCATGCCGGGTTTGACCATCACCATGTCCGCGCCTTCGTCGATATCCAGTCCGACTTCGCGCAAGGCCTCGTCACTGTTGCCCGGGTCCATCTGGTAGGTGAATTTGTTGCCCTTGCCCAGATTGCCGGCGGAGCCGACGGCGTCGCGGAAGGGGCCGTAGAAGGCCGAAGCGTATTTCGCCGAATAGGCGAGGATGCGGGTGTGGATCAGTTTCTCGGCGTCCAGAGTGGTGCGGATACGTCCGATGCGTCCATCCATCATGTCCGAGGGCGCGACGACATCGGCGCCGGCGCGGGCATGGCACAGCGCCTGTTTTGCCAACGCCTCCAGCGTCTCGTCGTTCATCACATAGGCGCGCGGATCGGCGGGGTCGATCAGACCGTCCTGGCCGTGGCTGGTGTAGGGGTCTAGGGCGACGTCGGTGATCACGCCCAGCTCGGGAAACTCCTGCTTGAGGCGCGCCACCACGGTGGGGACCAGGCCCGCCGGATTCCAGGCCTCTTCTGCTCCAGGCGACTTGAGCTTGACATCAACCACCGGAAACAAGGCCAGCGCCGGAACACCCAGCTTCAGGGCCTTTTCCGCCACGGGCAGGAGGCGATCCAGCGACACGCGTTCTACCCCGGGCATCGAGGCAACTGCTTCGCTGCGGCCAGAACCTTCCAGAACGAAAACCGGATAGATGAGATCGTTGGCGGTGAGTGTGTGCTCACGCATCAGGCGCCGCGAAAAATCGTCCCTACGCATGCGGCGCATCCGAGACCCGGGAAATACACCTTTTGAAATCATTGGTTTAGCCTTGAGAAATAGTTTAAAAATTCCTTGAACTTTAACGCATTGGACTTATCATAGTAAGCAGACGGTGGCGGACCTTGAGTTCGTGCCGGCTCCCGCTTCACCTCCCTGAGCGGGTACCTTGATTTATCAAGGTGTTTTGCCCTCGACCTTCTCCCCTTTGGTCGGGGGCTTTTATTTGGGCCAGACTGCTGGCCTGGCCCAAATAAAAGTCCTGCGGTCGAATTATATGGCTTATTCCGCGGCCCCCTTTAGCTGCGGCTAAGCCCCGCTTCGCGGGCGTTAGCCTTCTCTGAAATGCTTCGCATATTCAAGAAAGGGGGCGACCAAATTGGCGACTGCGTCAAGCGCTTGGCAGCATCAATTGGTCATTCTGCAACCAGTCTCCAATGATCTTTTCCGCTTCGTCCATGCCGGTTTTTTTCAGGCTGGAAAACATTTGCACCGTGATCTGTTCGCCAAAGCTGGCGAGTGCCGCACGGGTTTCGTGCAGGGTTTTTGTTTGTTCCTGGCGGCCAAGCTTGTCCGATTTGGTCAGCAGGCAATGAATGGGTCGCCCCGTGGAACCGAACCAGCCGATCATTTTCCAGTCGAGTTCGGTCAGCGGGCGGCGCGAATCCATGATCAGCACCAGACCGACCAGGTTGGAACGGCAGGTCAGGTAATGCTCGAGCAGTCCTTGCCACTGCAGGCGCACCGCCAAAGGCACTTGCGCGTAGCCATAACCCGGCAGATCGACCAGAGCCGCCCCGTTTTTCAGACGGAACAGGTTGATCAACTGAGTCCGACCGGGTGTCTTGGAAACGAAAGCGAGTCGGGTGTGGCCAACCAAGGTGTTGATGGCACTGGATTTCCCGGAGTTCGAGCGACCGGCAAAAGCGATCTCCGCGCCATTCGGTGGAGGCAGCCCGCTGGGCTGGGCGACGGAAATCTCGAACGTGGCGTGGCGAAATAGGGGCATGTGCGGTAGGCGTGAGGCAGGTCGGCGGGAGGGCCGACCTGCAGAAATCGGGTGAGCTGGGATAGAATATCAGGTTTACAATTTCCGAATCCCGGAGTTTCCGAGGAGTTTTGTCCATGAAACCTTCCCTATCTACCTTGTTGTGCGGCTTGACTGCCGCTTTGACCGTATTCGGCGCCCATGCGGCCGATGCAGCCAAAGCCGCCCCCAAAGGTGATGCCGCACGCGGCCAGGCGGTCGCCTCGACGGTCTGCGTCGCCTGTCACGGTCCCGACGGCAACAGCCCGCTCGCCGCCAACCCCAAACTGGCGGGACAACACCCCGAATACCTGTTCAAACAAATGAAGGATTTCAAGGCGGCCGAGGGCAAGGAGCCCGGGCGCGTGAGCGCGATCATGAACGGCATGATCGCCGCCGTCGATGAAGGCCAGATGCTCGATCTGGCGACCTTTTTTGCCGCACAGAAGCAGAGCAACGAAGCTGCGAAGAATCGGGACAGCATTGAATTCGGGCAGAAACTGTATCGAGCCGGTGTTCAGGCCAAGGGATTGCCGGCATGTGCCGCGTGTCACGGTCCGGCCGGGGCGGGCATGCCGGCACAATACCCGCGCATCAGCGGTCAGTTCGCCGAATACACCGAAGCTCAGCTGAAAGGTTTCCGCGATGGCACCCGCGCCAACGATCCGAACAAGATGATGCGCATGGTGGCGATCAAAATGACCGACGCCGAGATCAAGGCGGTGTCCGACTACATCGCCGGCCTGCGTTGAGCCGCGCCGCATTTGATTGAAAAAAGCCCGGGTTTCCCGGGCTTTTTTTTGGCCGCGTTCCGGACGGCGACACTATCCGCTCGGGATTATGTAGCCCGTCCGCCGCTTACCCGCACGATGCCGGCCAGATCGCGGTATTGCCCGATATCGTTGAAGCCAGCCGCCAAGAGCAGATCGCGCACCGCCTCGGCCTGGTCGTAGCCGTGCTCCAGCCAGAGCTGCCCACCGGATTCCAGATGCGCCGGCACGGCGTCGATGATCTGGCGCAGGGCATCAAGCCCGTCGCCGCCGCTGGCCAGTGCCGCCGGAGGTTCGTGGCGCAGATCCCCCGCGGCGAGATGCGGGTCGCCAGCGGCGATGTAGGGCGGATTGGCGACGATCAGATCGAAGCGCTCGTCTTTCAGTTCGCTGAACCAGTCGCTGCGCAGCAGGCGCAAGGCGGCGCCATGTCGTTCCGCATTGGCTTTCGCCATGGACAATGCGGCTATTGAAGCGTCGATCGCGGTGACTTGAGCCCAAGGA
>JAIPCT010000118.1 GCA_021738065.1 Burkholderiaceae bacterium | reverse complement strand
CGCGCAAGGCCATGCACGAATTCACCGTCGCGCACCAGGCCAGCGCTTTGCGCTCGCAGGATGGTGTTTCATTTGCCGATGTCGAGGGTCGCCTCTCGCGCTTCCTGCAGGCGCTGGAAGGCCGACCGCTGAAGCTGGCAAGCGGAGCGAAGGCCTGGACCGATAGCGAAACGCTGTGGCTGCCCGAGCGGCTTGACTTGGCCAGCGACGTCGCGAGCAATCGCAGCCTGTTCAAGGCGATGGCTGCGTTACTTTGGGCGCAGACGCGTTTTGGTACCTTCAACCTTGATCCCGAACCGGAACTGGAGCAGTGGCCCGAGCGTGAGCGCGGCTTGGCCTGGTTCGCGCTCTTTGAAGCCATGCGCCTCGAAGCTCGCATTGCAGTCGAACTGCCCGGACTCGCGCGGGAGATTGCCGGCCTGCGCGGACCGTGGCCCGCCGACTTGGCGTCAGCGGCGGCGAGTCTTGCGCGGCCGGATGCAACGGTTGCCGATAGTCTGGCCTGCATGGCGGCAGTGAGAAAACTCGGCGCTGGCGAGACGCCGGTGTTGCCGCACATCGGCGTGCTCGATCCGCTGGCGGCACGCCGCGTGCGCGCGGCGCGCATCACGCGCGAACTGGCCGTGCTGCGTCGTGCGCTCAAGGTTTTGGCCGCAATCGATAGCCAGGCCGGGGCCGCTGCCAGCACCGACTATCCGCCCCTGGCGGCGGAAGGTGAACTGCAGCTGGCCGACCCGCAGGCCGACCTGGTCAGCTTGCCGCCCGACGCGCGCGCCGCAGCGAAATCGCTGATACAGGATCTTGGCGAAATCCCGCGCGAAGCCTTGCACGCGGCGGGGCCGGGCGCGTGGCAACCGGTCGACGCCGCGGACGAATCGGGCATGCTCGGCGTCACCACCCAGCCCGATGCCTTCTATGATGAATGGGACTATCGTCGCGGCTCGTGGCGACACGGCTGGTGCCATCTGTACGAGTTCGAGGCGAAGCCCGGCGATCCAGATTGGGTGGATGAAGTGCGCCGCCGCCACGCCCATTTGATTCGCAGCATCCGCCGTCGTTTCGAGGCCCTGCGCGGCGAGGACAAACCGCAACGACGCCAGCTCGACGGCGAGGAAATCGATCTCGACGCGCAGGTCGATGCCCGTGCCGATCGCAAAAGCGGCGCCGAGCCGTCGCCGCATTTGTTCATCCACCGGCGTCGCATCGAGCGCTCGCTGGCGGTGATGTTCATGGTTGACATGAGCGGCTCGACCAAGGGCTGGGTGAACGATGCCGAGCGCGAATCGCTGGTGCTGTTGTGCGAGGCCATCGAGGCGCTGGGCGACAGCTACGCGATCTACGGCTTCTCCGGCTGGACGCGCACGCATTGCGACATCTACCGCATCAAGACCTTTGCCGATCGCTACGATGCCGCCGCGCGGCGGCGCATTGCCGGCATCGAGGCCAAGGATTACTCGCGCATGGGGGTTGCGGTGCGCCACCTGTCCGGCTTGCTGCAGCAGCAGAACACGCGTCACAAACTGCTGGTGACCTTGTCGGATGGCCGCCCCGACGACTACGGTGACGAATACCGCGGCCGCTATGGTATCGAAGACACCCGCCGCGCCCTGCTCGAAGCGCGCGAGAAGGGCATCCGCAGTTACTGCGTTACCATCGACCGCCACGGCGCCGATTACCTGCCGCAGCTGTATGGCCCAGCACATTATTCGGTGATCGACGACGCAAAAAAACTGCCGCAGAAAATTGCCGAGATCTACCGCAAACTGACCGGCTGAGCCGGCGTGCACAACGGGAGGAAGCATGAGCGAGTTTTCAGGAAGAGTTGCCATCGTCACCGGCTCGTCGAGCGGCATCGGCGAAGCCATTGCGCGGCGGCTGGCGGCACTCGGCGCCTCGGTGGTGATCAATTCGGCGCAATCGGTCGAGGCCGGAGAACGGATTGCCGGCGAACTGGGCAAGGACGCGCTGTACGTGCAGGCCGATATCAGCGACAAGGCGGCAGGCGAGCGCCTGCTGGCGGCGACGATCGCGCGATTTGGCAAGCTCGACATCCTGGTGAACAACGCGGGCTGGACCACGGTGGTGCCGCATCACGATCTCGAGGCGCTGAGCGACGAGATATTTGCCCGCACCTTCGAGGTCAACGTCACCGGCACCTGGCGGCTGACCAAGGCCGCGATGCCCTACCTCCGGCAAAGCGAGGACGGCAATGTGATCAACATCACCTCGGTTGCCGGCGTGCGCCCGCTGGGCAGTTCAATTGCCTATTCGATGTCGAAAGCCGCGCTGAACCAGATGACCCAACTGCTGGCCAAATCCTGCGGCCCGGTGCGGGTCAATGCCATCGCGCCCGGCCTGGTGGCAACGCCATGGACCGAGGACTGGCAGGAGCAGCATGAAGCGGTCAAGGCCAGAACTCCGCTGCATCGCTCCGCCACGCCCGACGACTGCGTCGAAGCGATGCTGGGCCTGCTGCGCAGCTGCTATGCGACGGGGCACATATTTGTGGTCGATGGCGGCCTGACGCTGGCGATGTAGAGTGACCGACGAACGACTCGGATTTACGACTGGATTATGATTGGGAAGACACAATGAAGAGAACAGGATGCCTGGCGGCAATGCTATTGGTGTCGGTAGCTGGGTGCGACGCGGGAAAGACCGGGCCCGATCTGATCAACCTGATGGAAGGCGAGGGGATCTACAAGGCCGAATGCGCCTCCTGCCACGGCGCAAAGCTCGAAGGCCAGCCCGATTGGCGCATCCGTCGCGCCGACGGCAAACTGCCGGCGCCACCGCACGACGCCAGCGGTCACACTTGGCATCACCCGATGGAGCAACTGGCGGCGATTACCAAACTGGGCATGGTGCCGCCCAACGCGCCGCCGGGCTACGTTTCCGACATGCCGGCGTTCGGCGGCAAGCTGACCGACAGGCAGATCAGACACGTCCTGGCCTACATCGAGAGCCAATGGCCGCCGGAAATTCGCGCCAGCCGCGCCGAGAGGCTGCAGCAGAAATGACGACTCGGGAAAATCTGAAAAACTCACCACAGAGGCACGGAGAACACGGAGAAAAATCAGGTGCGGCGTCAGGCCAGTTCGGAGCAATGACGCACGCCGCGCGGCGGGAACAGGCCCTTGAGGGTTCGCCAGAACGCCGTATCGCCATCCGCTACGGCGAGGAGAGCGTTTCTTGCTCGACCGCCTTGTAGCGCAGTTGCTTCATCAGCGCCGATTTTTAAGGGTCGGACAAAGGTACCACACGGGGAATCAAGCGCCTGAATCCGGTGCCTGTTTCCGTACTTTGTCGTCGTTGTCCAGGGACGGAACCGGTTCCGCCGCGGATTCCAGGCCCCAGTCGCCATGCTGAAGCCAGTCATCCCCCAGCAGTTCGATCGGATGCGGTGTGCGCTCGGCGCCATTGCCGCATTCGAGCGAGCCCACCGGGCAGTATTTGTCGCAGCCCCAGCAAATCCTTTCGGGGTGTTTTGGATTCAATGCAAACTTTTTTGCCATTGACCTGTCCTGATCGCGCCCTCGCTTGCAAACAATGCGTTTCGTTCGAACAATGTAACCGAAACCGGAATGCGCGGCGTGTTTGTGATCCTTGCCTGCGCCGTGCTTTCGGCTCGATGGGCGGCAGTGGAAAGCGAACCGTCGTTCATGCGGCCCGGGTTGCCGCCATGGGATTCTGAATCTCACCACAGAGACACAGAGGCACAGAGAGTCGATGAATCGACGCCGCGCGGGGCGACGGCTTTTCACCCATTGGGTGATCCGACATCGCGGTGCGGTGCCTGGCTTTGCCTCTGTGTTCTCTGTGCCTCTGTGGTTCAACCTGGTTTTTCATGTTGGTTTTGTACTGCTTCGAACAGTTCGCGTTCCTCGAAGCGGACATGCGCCGCCAGCAAGTCGCCGAAGCGCAACAGGGAGGCCGCGTCGGGCTGCGCCAGCGCAGCCTCGAGCCGACGCAGTTCGGCATGCTCGGAGAGGGTGCGTTGCACCAGATCGTGCTGGCCGTCCTCTGTCAGGCGCAGGAGCATGTCGCGCTCCTCGACGCGGAAGTGCGGTTCGAGTTCGGCGGCAAATTGCTTGACGACGCGTTGCGCTGTCTCGCGAAGCCCCTGCGCGTCGCCCGACTCGGCGGCGCGGCGCGCGGCGCGCGCCAGCTTCAGCGCGCCGTGGTGCTCGCGTGAGAGTTGCACGAGGTCGGGGTGGCGTTTCATGGTGGCGGCAGTGCGCGCTTACCAGTACTTTTCGAACGCCATCTGTCCCGGTACGCCGCGGCGGTTGGTGGCAAAGCCGCGTGCGCCGAGGAACTGGCGAAGCTCGCGCGCCATTTCGGGATTGCCGCAAACCATCAGGCGCGAGGCGGCCACATCGAGCGGCGTGCCTGCCGCCGCCTCAAGGCGACCGTCGGCGAGCAGTTGCGGGATGTGCTCAGACAGCGCGGTCGCGCCCGGCTCGCGGGTCACTATCGGCAGATAGGCCAGCGTGGCTTGCGCATCGGCGAACAATTCGCCTTGCGAAATGTCGGCGATCTCGTCGCGCCAGGCAAGCTCGGCCGAGTGACGCACGCTGTGCGCCACGATCAGGCGCTGGTGGTTCTGCCACACCGCCGGATCGCGCAGTATCGAGAGGAAGGGTCCGAGTCCAGTGCCGCTGGCCAGCAGCCAGAGATCCTTGCCGGGAGCCAGCTGGTCGACGGTGAGAAAGCCGTAGCTGGCCTTGTCGACACGAATCGTGTCGCCGACCCGCAGTTGCCTGAGCGGTTCCGAAAAGGCGCCGCCGGGAACCAGCACGGCGATGAATTCGAGGAAGTCGTCGTAGGCCGCCGCAGCCAAGGAAAACGGGCGCCAGACCAGATCATCCCCGGCACCCAGGCCGAGACGCGTGTAATGCCCGGGGGTGAAGCGGAAGGCACGATAGCGGGTGGTGCGAAAGGACAGCAAGGTCGGTGTCCAGTAGCGTATCGAGAGCACGCGCTCTGCCGTCCATTTCTCGCTGTTGGCAGCCTTGTTGGCGAGAATGTTCAGGCCGGGGTTCTCGATGGCGCCCATCATGCAACTCCTTGGCTGGTGGCTTCGCGTCTGCCGCGCACGACGCTGCCGAGCAGGATGATGATGAACAACAGCAAGGCGATGGCATTGATCAGCCCGCCTTCCTGGCGCAGCGGAAATCGATCGCCGAGGCCGCCGAAAACGCGCAGCGCCAGCGAGGCGTGCAGCGCCAGCAGCGGCAGATAGAAGACCGGATGATAGGGAATCCTCACCCGCATCACGGCGGGAAAGATGATCGCGGCATGGCCGAATATCATTGAAAACACAAAGCCCAAACCAACCGCGTGCAGGGTCGCGTCGCGCCAGGAGTGACCCGGCACAAAACCGCCGGCAAGGCCCAGCAAGCCGGCGATCACCAGCCAGACATAGCCGCCGAGCAGGCAAAGGGCGATGAAGCCGGTCAGCCCCGGTTGCCGCAGATTGCGCCGGGCGATGTCATATCGCAGCAGCCAGACCGCCAGTGCCAACAAAGCGGCTGAGAAAAGCGTTAGACCGGAATATTCGTGCAGCAAGCTGAGCATTGCGCCGGCCAGTACGCCGCCGACAATGACGAAGAACACACGCTGCGCCGCGACTGGGGTGGGCAGGAAGCGGGTCAGCTCCAGCCGTTCGCCGGCGATGGTCAGCACCAGAAAAGCCAGCCACCAGGGCACGGCCGCCGTCAGCGAAGCGCCGGCCCAGGCCAGATTGCCGAGCAGCCAGCTCAGCGCACCGATAGCGAGAATGATCGTGAACGGGGCCACCAGTCGCCGCAGTACCAGGGCGCTTGCGGCCAGCAGGGTGGCGGCCGCCGCGATTGAGAGGATCTGAGTCAGCGCCAGTGGCGCGTCGGCGAGCAAGGCGACGCCGCCCAAGCCGGCCGCAGCCGGGGCCAGGTAGGCCCAGCCACGGCCCAGTGCCACGGCCCGTTCCAGGCTGATGACCGTGCCGAGAAAGGCCGAGATCATCAGTGCCCCGTGCCAGCCCGCCGCCCCGGCGGCAGGCGCCGGTACGCTCCAGTCGAGGCGGGCCAGACCGGCCAGCACGCCGCCGAGCAAAGACAGCATGCCAAGCACCAGCAGTGGCAGACGGGCGAGAGGCGGCAGGTCGCTCATGGCGAAGGCTTTGGCTGCGCGACTCAGTGAGCGCAGCCGCAGCCGCCGGTCGGCGCGACCGGCGCGGCAGCCGTCGGCTTGCCGATCTTCACTTGCCAGACCTCGGGGCCGGATTCCAGGTAATCCCAGGTGAACTCGCCTTTCGACTCGGCCTGGAACTGGTAGTAGAGCGGCTTCGGGTCATGGTCATTGACCAGCAGCAAGGCTTCGCCGGCGCCCAGCGCATCGAAGCTGCTGAAAATCAGCGGGTGGCGTTCGCGGGGAATCATGTCGCGGACATCGACGGTGGTCTTGAAGTTCTGCGTATCGGTCATGCTCTTTCTCCTGTCGTGGTTTGCGTTGGGGTTGGGGGTGGGGGCGCTTTGTGCGCTTCTATGGTTTGCTGCTTACCAGCCGAAATGTTCCCGGGCGGTTTCGTTCATCATCGATGGCTGCCAGGGAGGTTCCCAGACCAGATTGACATCGAGCGCCTGGTCTTGCGGCAAGGCCGGTGCCAGCGCGGCCCTGACGTTCTCGATGATCATGTCGCCCAGCGGGCAGGCCGGCGAGGTCATGGTCATTTCGATCAGCAGGCGATCCGGCGTCGGCTCGACCCGATACACCAGCCCGAGGTCGACGATGTTCATGCCTACCTCGGGATCGATGATCTGGCGCAGGATGTCGCGAATCGCGGCTTCGTCCGGCTGGTTTGATGGGGCTGCGGTCGTCATGGCGTTTTAAAGCAGTAGAATTAATACAGCTTTATGCTAGCACTGTCTTTTTTTAAAAGCAATATCTTTATTACTGCTTATGAGCGTAAACTGTCCGCATGAAACTCACCACCTTTTCCGACTACACCCTGCGTGTCCTGATGTTCCTCGCGCTCAACCGCGAGCGCCTTGCAACCATTCCCGAAATGGCCGCGGCCTACGACATCTCCGAGAACCACTTGATGAAAGTGGTGCACCAGTTGGCGCGCTCCGGCGTCATCGAGTCGGTGCGCGGCAAAGGCGGCGGCGTGCGCCTCGCCCATGCGCCCGAGGATATCCGCCTGGGGGAGGTCGTCCGCGTCAGCGAAGGTGCCGCGCCTATCGTCGAATGCCTGGCGGACGATGTGTCGCACTGTCGCATCGCGCCGGCCTGTCGGCTCACCGCGATCCTGGTCGGCGCTTTCGATGCGATGTATGCGCGCCTGGACGAGTACACGCTGGCCGATCTGGTGCGCGCACCGCGCAAGCTCGAGGCCTTGCTGGTGCGCCGGGATGTTTCCCTGAACTAGGGCGTGTTCTCATTCAGTCGCAGCCGTCGCCTGAATGAGAACACGCCCTACCCTCTCAGGCCGGCATTCAGCGTGTCCACAATTTCGGCCCAGTCGGCATCGTTTAGAACTTCCTCGCAGAGGAAACGGGCTTGTGCCGGCGACCAGAAGGCTGCTTCGTGCAGGGGCGTCTCATTGGGCAGGGGCCGATGCCGATCGAGGAAATCCAGGATTT
>JAIPCT010000117.1 GCA_021738065.1 Burkholderiaceae bacterium | reverse complement strand
CGTGGTCATTTGCCTTTCGCAGTTTCATAGTAATCGGATCGGTGACGCGTTCCTGTGGTGGTAGCCCTCGCGGCCGGCGTAGCAGGTGGCGATGTGGGCCATGTCGGCGTCCGGGTTGCCGCTGAGAGTGATGCTGGAAAGCAGGCCGAGCTCGCGTTTCGAGTAGTCGACCACGGCAAGAATCACCGGCACGTCGGCGGCCATCGCCATCCGGTAGAAGCCGGACTTCCAGCCGGTCTGCAAGCCGCGCGTGCCTTCGGTGGCCATGATCAGGTGGAAATGCTCGCGTTGGCGAAACTCCTCGGCCAGGCGCTCGACGAAGCCGGTGCGTTCGCGTCGATTCACCGCGACGCCGCCCATGGAGCGCAGAAGCGGACCGCAGGCACCGCGAAACATGGTGTCCTTGCCCACCCACTGCGCGTCGAAGGAGAGGGCGGCAAGCGCAAGCAGCGTCAGCGGAAAATCCCAGTTGGACGTGTGCGGGTAGGCGATCACCACCGCCTTGGCCGGTCGTTGCGGTAAATCGAGCAATTTCCAGCCCAGCAGCCTGAGGATGAAGCGGGCAGGGCCGCGCAGCAGGCTCATCGACCACTTACCGCGAGGTGGAAGCGCTTGCGCCCCGGCAATCGATAGGTTTCGAAGTCATTGCGGTCCAGCGTCCAGATGGTATGTATACCGGTGCTCATCGCCGCGACCACCAGCGAGGCATCGGCCAGGTCCATCGGTTGGCCGGCGTATTTTTCGATCCAGTCGATGGCGCGCACCAGTTCATCGCGTCCGAGCGGCAGCAACTCCAGTCCGCCCTTGTCAATCCAGCGGTACAGCGGCAGCGTGGCGGCGACGGAGGGCGCAAGGTGCGAGAACTCGGTGAGCACCGCCCAGGTGGTAAGCAGTTTTCCGCGATAGGCGGCGAGGAAGGCCTTGCATTCCTCATGGGCAGCATCGCGCTTGTCCGCCAGCGCCACCAGCGGACCGGTATCGACCAGCATTGAATTCAAGCGGAGGGCTTCTTTCCGTGTTTCTTGCGGATGGCGGCGACGACCCGTTCCTTGGTGCTGTTGGCTTGCGGTTTGCTCGCGCCTTTGCCGGCAAAGCTGCCGATAAAGCCGGCCTCCAGCGCCAGTTCATAAGGCGCTCGTTCGCTGCCCGTGCCCATAAAACGTTGTTCCAGCAGTTCGACAATCACTTCCGACTTGGTGCGTTTCGACTCGACGCAGTAGGTCGCCAGCGCCTGTTCAACGCGATGGGGAAGGCGAACGGTGGTGGTCATGGCAACAACCCTTAAGTTGGGAAAAGCGAAAAATATTCACCACGGCGACACGGCGAAAAGCACGGCAACGTTTTTTGCTTTTCGCGCTGTTTCGCCGTGTCGCCGTGGTCAGGCATTTGAATTGTGTTTCATGTGTATTAACTGTAATACAGCGCGCCGTTTTGCGCAAGCCGGCGCATCAGCCCAGTCCCTGGCTCGCCAGATATTCCTCGTAACTTCCGCGATAGTCGACGATGGTCCGATCGGTGCGCATGTCGATGATGCGCGTTGCCAGCGATGAAACGAACTCGCGGTCATGCGAAACAAAAATCAGCGTGCCGGGGTATTTCTCCAGCGCGGAGTTGAGCGACTCGATGGATTCCATGTCGAGGTGGTTGGTCGGTTCGTCCATCAGCAGCACGTTGTTTCTGAGCAGCATCAGCTTGCCGAACAGCATGCGGCCCTGCTCGCCGCCGGAGATCACGTTCACCGGTTTCTTCGCCTCGTCGCCGGAGAACAGCAGCCGGCCCAGGGTGCCGCGCACCAGGGTCTCGACATCGCCGCCGTCATAGCCGCTGGCGTGCACCCATTGCACGATCCACTCGGTCAGCGGAGTTTTGTCGGCGAAGTCCGAGGCGTGGTCCTGGGCGAAGACGCCGGGGCGGGCCTTCTCGGGCCACTTGACCGTGCCGCCCAGAGGCGCAAGTCCGTCCAGCCTTTCGCCGGCCAGCAGGCGCAGCAAGGTGGTCTTGCCGACGCCGTTTTCGCCGATGATGGCGACCTTGTCGCCGGCTTCGATGCTGGTCGAGAAAGACTTGATGACCGGCACGTTCTTGTCGTAGCCGAAACCGAGGTTCTCGATTTCGCAGGCCAGGCGATGCAGCTTTTCCTTCTCGTCGTAGTCGAAGCGTATCCACGGATACTGGCGCGACGAGGGCTTGATGTCTTCCGGGCGGATCTTCTCGATCAGCTTCAGGCGGCTGGTGGCCTGGCGCGCCTTCGACTTGTTGGCCGAGAAGCGGCGCACGAAGCCCTGCAGGTCGGCGATGCGCTCCTTGGCCTTGGCATTGGACGAGACCTGACGCTCGCGCGCCACGGTCGAGGCTTCCATGAAGTCGTCGTAATTGCCGCCATAGACCTTGATCGTGCCGTAGTCCAGGTCGGCCATGTGGGTGCACACCTGGTTGAGGAAGTGCCGATCATGCGAAATGATGATCATGGTGCTTTCGCGGGCGTTGAGGATGTCCTCCAGCCAGCGGATGGTGTTGATGTCGAGGTTGTTGGTCGGCTCGTCGAGCAGCAGGATGTCCGGGTTGGCGAACAGCGCCTGCACCAGCAGCACGCGCAGCTTCCAGCCCGGCGCCACTTCGCTCATCGGCCCGGCGTGCTGCTCGATCGGAATGCCGGCGCCGAGCAGCAATTCGCCGGCGCGCGATTCGGCGGTGTAGCCGTCGTACTCGGCGAAGTGCGCCTCCAGATCGGCGGCGCGCATGTAGTCGTCCTCCGTCGCCTCCGGGTTGGCGTAAATCGCGTCGCGCTCGGACATGCAGGCCCACATCTCGGCGTGGCCCATCATCACCACGTCGAGCACGCGCATTTCTTCGTAGGCGAACTGATCCTGCTTGAGATAGGCCATGCGCTCGCCCGTATCGAGCGAGACATTGCCGGCAGAGGATTCCAGCACCCCGGCCAGGATCTTCATGAAGGTGGTCTTGCCCGAGCCGTTGGCGCCGATCAGGCCGTAGCGATTGCCCTCGCCGAACTTGACCGAGACATTCTCGAACAGCGGCTTGGCGCCGAACTGGATGGTGACATTTGAAGCGACAAGCATGGGATTGCAACCGGGGAAAAGTTCAGTGGAAAACGGCGCCGGGTAGAACAGGCGCGAGCACAGCGTCGGCAAGCATGGCGCCGGCGAGAACCGGCGAGGGCGCTATTTTACTTGCTGACGCCCAAAAGTCGGCGCTGATGAAGCAAAGCGCTACAAGGCGGTCGAGCAAACGACGCTCTCCTCGCCGTAGCGGATGGTGATACGGCGTCGGCGGATGTCCCTTGCGCCGCGAACAGGGCGCGTTGGCTGTTTTGTGCGTCGCCGGCACCGGGGCGGGCTTCATGACATAGGCGCTGGATGGCCCCGAAGTGTTGCTCGGCCGCCCTCTGGCTGCCGCCGATACGCCGCACGGGGCGGGCGCGGGCGCGATTCGCCATGCTAGTATTTGGCATATTCCGCGCCCCCGACAATGAGCCCTCACGACGTCGAATCCTTCATCGCCCGCTGGCAAACCGCCGATGGCACGGAACTGGCCAACGCGCAAAGTTTCGTGCGCGAGCTGTGTGAGTTGCTCGCCGTGCCGGTGCCCGACCCGGCGCGTGCCGATACAGCGGACAACGCTTACGTATTCGAGCGGCGCATTATTTTTCGGCATGGCGATGGCAGCAGTTCGGAAGGGCGCATCGACTGCTATCGGCGCGATGCCTTTGTGCTGGAAGCGAAAAAACTCGGCGCTGGCGGCACGGCGAAGATGTTCGATAGCCTGTTGCTGCGCGCCCGCAGCCAGGCCGAAAATTACGCTCGCGCCCTGCCCGCCACGGAAGGCCGCCCGCCCTTCCTGATCGTGGTCGATGTCGGCAATGTCATCGAGCTGTATGCCGAGTTCAGCCGCAGCGGCGCCACCTACACGCCCTTTCCCGACCCGCGCTCGCACCGCATCCGGCTCGCCGATCTGCGCGACGCCGCCATCCGCGCGCGCCTCGCCGCCGTCTGGCGCGAGCCGCTGAGTCTCGATCCGGCCACGACTTCCGCGCGGGTGACTCGTGAAATTGCCGCGCACCTGGCCGAAGTCGCCAAGTCATTGGAGCAGGTCGGCCACGCTGCCGAAACCGTCGCCGGCTTTCTCACCCGCTGCCTGTTCAGCATGTTCGCCGAGGATGTCGGGCTGATCCCCAAGGGCAGTTTTACCGAGCTGCTGAAAAGCCTCAAGGACGACACCGCGCAGTTCGTGCCGCTGGTCGGTGCGCTGTGGCAGGAGATGGATGTCGGCGGCTTTTCCGTGGTGCTGCGCAAGACCCTGCCGCGCTTCAACGGCAAGCTGTTCAAACAACCGGATGTGTTGCCGCTGAGCAAACCGCAGATCGCCCTGCTGCTCGAAGCCGCCAGCGCCGACTGGACGCAGGTCGAGCCGGCCATCTTCGGCACCCTGCTCGAACGCGCGCTCGACCCGCGCGAGCGTCACGCGCTGGGCGCGCACTACACGCCGCGCGCCTATGTCGAGCGGCTGGTGCAGCCCACCGTGATCGAGCCGCTGCGCCAAAGCTGGGCCTATGTGCAGGGCGCCGCGCTGCTGCTGGCCAACGAAGGCAAGCAAAAAGAAGCGATTGCCGAAATCCGCGCCTTTCATCACCGCCTGTGCAGCCTGCGCGTGCTCGATCCGGCCTGCGGCAGCGGCAACTTTCTCTACGTCGCGCTGGAACATCTGAAGCGTCTCGAAGGCGAAGTGCTCAACCAGTTGCACGACATCGGCCACGGCCAGGCGCAGTTCGAGATCGAAGGCCTGAGCGTCGACCCGCACCAGTTTCTCGGCCTTGAACTCAATCCGCGCGCGGCGGCGATCGCCGAACTGGTGCTGTGGATCGGTTACCTGCAATGGCATTTCCGCACACGCGGTTCCGGCCTGCCGCCGCAGCCGGTGCTCAAGGATTTTCGCAACATCGAATGCCGCGACGCGGTGCTGGCCCACGACGGCATCGATTATGTGATGGACGAAAAAGGCATCGCCGTCAGTCGCTGGGACGGGCGCACCATGAAGAAGCACGCCGTCACCGGCGAGGACGTGCCGGATGAAGCGGCGCGCACGCCGCTGCAGCGTTACCGCAATCCGCGTCAGGCCGAGTGGCCGGCGGCCGACGTGGTGGTCGGCAATCCGCCCTTCATCGGCAAACTCAAAATACGCGCAGCACTTGGTGACGGCTATGTCGATGCGTTGCGCGATGTCTGGCCGGCGGTGCCCGAGTCGGCCGACTTCGTCATGTTCTGGTGGCACCACGCCGCGCAACTGGTGGCGCGCGGCGAACTGGCGCGCTTCGGTTTCATCACCACCAACAGCATTACGATGACTTACAACCGCCGCGTGGTGCAAGCGGCACTCGATTCCTCCGAGCGTGCTTCGACAAGCTCAGCACGAACGGTTCCAGACTCCGTTTGCCCTGAGCCTGTCGAAGGGCGGTCGATTCACCTCGCCTTCGCCGTGCCCGATCATCCCTGGGTGGACAGCGCCGACGGTGCGGCGGTGCGCATCGCGATGACCGTCGTCGCGCCGGGCGCGGGCGAGGGCCGACTGTGCAGCGTGAGCGCCGAGCGCGAAGGCAAGGGCGAAGGCCTAGAGGTAGAACTCGCCGAGCGCAACGGTAACATCCACGCCGACCTCTCCATCGGCGCTAACGTTGCGGCGACCCAGGCACTACGGGCGAATGGCAACCTCAGCACGGCCGGAGTCATTCCGCACGGTGCAGGTATGGTGGTTACACCCGACGAAGCGGCACGATTTGAAGCTGACGCGCCGATCAAACCTTATCGCAACGGCAAAGACCTGACCGATAGACCACGCGGCGTCCATGTCATCGACTGCCACGGGCTGACCGCAGAGCAAGTACGCTCACGCTTTCCCAAGCTATATCAATGGTTGCTTGACCGCGTAAAACCTGAACGAGACGCCAACCGTGACAAGGACTTGCGCGAAAAATGGTGGCTCCACCGCCGCAACAACGAAGATTTGCGCCGTGCTCTGAATGGCCTGTCGCGCTATATCGCTACCGCGATGGTTGCAAAACATCGGGTGTTTCAGTTTCTCGATGGAAAGATTCTTCCCGACCAAAAGTTGGTCGCTATTGCACTCGACGACGCTTATTTCCTCGGCGTGCTGTCGAGTTGCGTTCATGTCGCTTGGGCAATGGCATCGGGTAGCTGGCTCGGTGTCGGCAATGATTCGGTCTACGCCAAAACCCGCTGCTTCGAAACCTTCCCCTTTCCCGTCGCCACGCCCGCACAACAAGCCCGCATCCGCGACCTCGCCGAACAGATCGACGCCCATCGCAAGCGCGTGCTGGCCGCGCACGAAGAGCTGACGCTGACCGGCCTCTACAACGTGCTGCAAAAACTTCCCGGAGGGACGCAGAGCGCTGGCGCTGGCGATACGGTGTCGCTGAGCGCCAAGGAGCGGAACATCCACGAAAAAGGCCTCGTTGCGGTGCTCAAATCACTGCACGACGAACTCGACGCCGCCGTGCTCGATGCCTACGGTTGGGGAGATTTGACGCTTGGCCCTTCGACCGTTCGACAAGCTCACGGCTCAGGGCGAACGGATATCGCCGTTCGTGGTGAGCTTGTCGAACCACACCTCACCGAGCAATTCATCCTCGAACGCCTCGTCGCGCTCAACGCCGAACGCCGCGCCGAAGAAGCGCAAGGATTGGTGCGCTGGCTGCGCCCCGATTTTCAGGCACCGAGCGCCGTCCAAACTTCCATGGCGGGGCTTGGGGACTCGGGGCGCAGGAATCAAAAATCTGACGAAGCCACGAGTCCCCAAGTCACGCCGGCTCCGACGCAACAAGCCTGGCCGTCCATTCTCCCCGAGCAACTCGCCGCCGTCGCCCGCCTCCTCGCTGACTCAAGCACCGCGCAAAGCCAAGCCCAGCTTGCCGCCCGCTTCACCGGCAAAGGCCGCTGGAAATCCCGCCTGCCCGGCATCCTCGAAGCCCTCGAAGCGCTGGGTCGCGCCCGGCGCTTGGACGATGGCAGGTGGATGGGATAAGCTTGAATCCTGTTTGTGCAAGGAGAATCCACAATGAATACCGCCGAGCTAATGAACGAAGCCGCTTCCTTGCCTTTGGAGGAAAGAGCTCGCCTGGTCGATTCCCTGTTGCAGACCTTGAACCCGGTTGATGATTCGGTTGCTGCTGCGTGGCTTGCGACCGCCAGAAGGAGACTCGACGATCTGGATTCTGGTCGTGTTGAAGCTGTTCCCGGTGACGAAGTGTTCGAGAAAGTGCGCCGCCGTCTCGGGCAATGAGTTTTCAGTTTCATCCGGAGGCGGAGGCCGAGTTTCTCGCCGCTGTGGATTGGTATGAGGAACGATCCGCAAGCCTCGGCGGAGACTTTGCCGCCGAAATTTACGCTGCGATCCAGCGCGCCCTTGCAATGCCGCTCGCGTGGCCATTGATCGATGGCGAGATTCGACGCGTGCTGGCCAATCGATTTCCTTATGGCGTGCTGTATGCACCTCGCGGCGCGTCGATCCAAATACTGGCCGTGATGCATCTGCGGCGCCATCCTGACTATTGGCGCGACAGGTCGTGAAAGTTCCCGGAGGGACGCAGCGCGCTGGCGGTGGTGGGGCGGCGACCGGGTTGTTTTTGGCCAA